>JAHHQV010000001.1 GCA_020026175.1 Phocaeicola sp.
CCGCGTTTGTATTCACCGGCACAACCGGACCAGAAATAGCCAATCCACGGCGTTTGGCTACCTGATTTTGGAATGAAAGACGGATCAACGGCTATCGCCTTGCGACCACCTTTAAGGTGTTCCCTGATGATGGCTTCATTGAAGGAAAACCAGTCAAAGTCATCATTCTCAAAATTGTTGCGGTATGTCTGTTCCGAGAAACATCCATATCGTCCCATTTGCAGGAAATTGATGCGGTCAGGTATAGCCATGAACAATTTCATTGCATCCATGAATACTTTCTGAAAAGATTTGCTTATATTTACAGCTGATTCGAGAGCATTCATGCACTCGGATTGGTATTGCATAAGGAGTGATTCTTTAGTCATAATTAAAAGTGGTAAGATACTTCTAATCTGTTAATAATTAATGAATTATGCAATACTTTTTCCTCTTAAATTTCAGTTGTCTAGCATATATTTATCATCCCTTTTCTTACTCCTTAACTATTCATTCTTGACAGTATTTCAATGATTTCTTTAATGTAATTTTGAATCGGCTAACACCTATTCTATTGTTAAATTTTAATTTATCGGTAAAAATTTACCGAAGTATTGATTCAGATAAAATACTATAAATGTGTATTTTATATCAACAAATGATATTATATTAAAGTTTCACTATCTGTTATCATAAATAACTGTCTTTTTAAAATTTCGTAATAAGTAATCTTATAGCAACACCTATCAAGATTGATATAGCAAAACTGGACATAGTACCGATAAGTACATACTCGGTTGTTTTTATTTCCTTGGCCTTGTTCAGCTCTCCAAAGCGAAATACAGATTTTGCAGCTAAGAGAAAGCCAACTCCTTCTAGGCTTCCGATAAGTATGAATGTCAAGATAAGTGCACGTTCCAAGTAACCAATCCACTGACCAGCTTTCGGAAGGCTGCAAGATTGTCCAGGTTCTGGTGTCCACTGTTTAAGAAATAGACTGAGAAGAATAGACGAAGGCTTCAACACCATCAAATAAGCGGTTATAACTATCCAAACTGCAATAGTATCCATGAATGTAAATCGCTCATATAAGTTAGAATCTTGACAGTACAAGGCTAACCAAAGTAAAAGTATAATCAGAATATGGGCTGCCTGATCTGCAAGAAATGTGCCAACCCCAAGCTTACAATACTTATACTTGACAAAATCAATAATAAAATGGGTAAGAAAGATAGTAATAGGAATTACCCAGTTTGTCCATTCGGCAACAAACAAATAAGAAATTCCTGCATGAATCAGGCTATGAAGTACATGATATAAAATACCCTTATATCCTCCAATGGATTTCCCTTTGTATATTTTATCTGTCTGTAGAACAAAATCTGAACAAAAATGCGCACAGAACAGTTTAACAAGAATAACAAACTCACTCATAACTATAATGTATAAATGTTATTTATCAAATCCTCAAATCTATCTATATACAATAGTATCAAACCTCCATGAGCTAAATTCCAGTGTTTATTAAAATTGGAAAGTTTCATACCCAAGGATTCTGCCATATCCTTTTGTAAAGCATTTTCTATAAGACCTACATAAACTACTTCTGCCTGTTTAGTGGTCCATTTGGTTATAATCTCGTCTGCAAAGGCTGTATTCAGCTTTAATTCAGCATTAAGTCCTTCATGAGTTGTATTTATGGCAATCCTTCGTTTTCCCAAAGCATCAAATTCACGTCCTGAAAGACGAAATGCCTCTCCATCACTAGTTACAATGGATTCGCTCTCATAAGAGACATCTCCTATACCAATAGAAATACGGGCATCCCACGGTGTCAAACCATCAGGAGTGTTTGTACGCAATGCTGCCCGCAAGGCTATACCGATAGTCAATGCAGAGGATGGTTTCTCTACAACAATCTGGAAACTATCCCCCCTGAACATTTCAAAGCTTGCTGATGACTGTTTCCTGAAATCATAAATAACCTTCTTCAATGTTTCGCTGATTTTTGATTTCCACTCATTTGGGATTAGACTGGAATCTACAATATCTCCAGTTATAACACCTTTAATCATAAATATTATCTTTTGTTGCAAATATAATGTATTAATCGCAAAATCCACCTATATAGGCGGATTATAATTTATCTACCTATATGAGTGGATTTGCAAATATCCACCTGTCAATTGACAACAATATTCATTTCCTAAAGTATCAATTGTAGAGTCAAGTGGCAAGTGCAAAATTAGCTAATACTTTTATAAAACTCCATTTTTGGTGTTAAAAACCTATTTTTTTGCGTGGCCTATCAATAATTTGATATTGCACTCTGTTAAAATTCACTTGAGACACCTGCCTGAAATCTGTACCTTTAGGCAAATGCCGTACTGATGATAGACAAAGTCAGGAACAGAACTGCTAAAGCAGCATGACATATGTTTGCAGAAAGAATCAGAAGGAGTCATCAGACTTCTTCCGGGGAGTCGTGTACTCTCCGATAAGATTGGCTGAGAAAGTTCAGAAAAATGAAATAAAAATGGCATATGAAGATGACAGAGTATAATCACTTCATATGCCATTGTATTTTCTAAGGACATTTACTGAATGTCCCTAGATAATAGATATTACGAACAAAGAAAAACTTCAAAAATCTCAATAAAACTTTTACTCCTCAATACAAATTGCTATAAATCAACAACTACCTGTAGTGCGGTTCTCATATTATTTGATTCATTTTCTAAAATCGCCATCAAGAATCTACCTTACAACATTACCAACCATTTTTATTATGCGAAGCATTAATCGTAAAAACTAGAGGTCCTTTGGAAGATCATAAATATAAATTTCATCCTCAATATCACCATTTATCGCATAAATCTTCCCATACTCTTCAGATACAGCAAATAAAGATATTTGCCTGTCCAAGCTATAACACCCGACAGGTGTCCCATCCCATCTCCATATTTGCAGTTCAGGATTTACCATAGTTTGGTTGTCAGCATTCTTACACAAGGCATAAATATATTTGTCTGAAGATTTTGGATAAGAAAAATAGAAAATCGTTCTATTTTCTTTATTAAGACTTTCATCATAAGGATTAATCTCTACAGACACATCTTTCAACAAATTACCTTGACAATCATAGATTCGGAATTTCTTGAAATAGCCATAAAAGGCTGCAAACATCTTCCCGTTGGGTTTCACTGTTACATTCTTCACATACGTAAACATCTTATCCTCTTTTAATTCAGACTTACACCACCCAGGGTAAGGACTGAAAGATTTACGCTCTTGAGTCTTTGTGTTTAATAAATCATACTCAGTTTCCGTCTTTAATCCCGACCAATATATATATGAAGTATCATTTATTAAAGTAAATCCATTGACAGGATATTGGTCTATATCAAATTTTAATGTTTTTTCTTGTACTATTTCAACGGTATTCTCGTGTATCTCCACCTCTTTTAAGGCTTTATGACCTTGAAAAAACACTTTAAATCCTTTATCGGTTGGTATAAACGACCTTCTATCAATATCAAAAAAGTCATCAGGACCTTCACCTTTACCACCCGCAGCAAACAAATATCCACATTCCGGAAGCTTGAAAACATCAAAGATGGTATCTTTTTTCATATTAAACATAACAAGTTTTTCTTTTGTGATAAAAAGATTAAAAGGAGTTATTGCAACCGGAGGTATATCAACAACTTTAGCTTTCAAGCCGGACTTAACCGGAAAATCATTTACCTTAATAACGAACTTATTACCTTTTTCACTACTACATGAATAGAATAGAAGAAAGATTATACTAAATAATAATAGATGTATTGTTTTCATAAATTTTATTGTAAAAAAGGAGTGATAAAAAAAACAATATTTAAATAGCATAAAATAGAAAACCGAATGTAGAGTAACACAAACAAGACTCTTTTACATAAGCTTCTGTGCTATTCTACATACTCTATGCAATCAACACCCTGTAATTGCTTATCCAAACAACTACTTCTCTTTTATGGACATTCACTTGAATCGCTAGCCGATGTAGCCCAATATATTTCACAATCACTACAATCTCTAACGGACAAAGCCAGACTTCCATCATCTGGTGCTTTTGTTACAGATCTAAAACAAGAGTTTTTCCCTCCCGATTCATTATTAGCTAAAGCTTCTATATTAGCTAACGCTAATTCAGAGAGTTCTGTTTCATTTTTACTTTGATTTAAATTCCAGCCTGCAGCTACAATAACAGCGACAGCAATAGACGCAAAAAAAAATTTTCCCATAATCTTAATAGATATTGATTTATAATCAGGTTAATTCATCCTTGTCACTCAATTTTGTAAGCACAAGGGCTATTAATAGCATAAGCTTTTTCTATAAACAATAGTTCGTTAAAAATTAGCCAAGCCTAAGCGGCTTTGGCAGTAAATAAAATGAGTTCTTTGAAAAGTTTGTCAATTAATTGCGTGTTTGGTTCAATCCCAGACACGCAAATAAATCGTTCAAGCATGTAAGCATTGTGTATGACTGACTTGCATGATGATATGGAATATTTTATTCCCATCCTCTTACAGGCAGCTTTTGCAAGGTTTATCGCTGCAAGTGATGCATTAAAGTGAAAAGCCAGTTTCCTGAGGTCAGTAGACTGACAGTTTGTTATTCCGGCATGTTAAGTGCTTTGGGGTATGCTTTCAGTCCGTAAAGTTTACCCTTGTTCACTTTGTATTCGGTACATCTTGTAATGTCCAGATTTTCAAAGTCAATCTTTCCGTCATACAATTTTGGACGTCCGCGTTTGTATTCACCGGCACAACCGGACCAGAAATAGCCAATCCACGGCGTTTTGCTGCCTGATTTTGGAATGAAAGACAGATCAACGGCTATCGCCTTGCGACCACCTTTAAGGTGTTCCCTGATGATGGCTTCATTGAAGGAAAACCAGTCAAAGTCATCATTCTCAAAATTGTTGCGGTATGTCTGTTCCGAGAAACATCCATATCGTCCCATTTGCAGGAAATTGATGCGGTCAGGTATAGCCATGAACAATTTCATTGCATCCATGAATACTTTCTGAAAAGATTTGCTTATATTTACAACTGATTCGAGAGCATTCCTGCACTCGGATTGGTATTGCATAAGGAGTGATTCTTTAGTCATAATTAAAAGTGGTAAGATACTTCTAATTTACTAAATAATGAATGAATTATGCAATACTTTTTCCTCTTAAATTTCAGCTGTCTAGCATATATTTATCATCCCTTTTCTTACTCCTTAACGATTCATTCTTGACAGTATTTCAATGATCTCTTTAATGTAATTTTGAATCGGCTAACACTGATTCTATTGTTTAATTATAATTTATCGGTAAAAATATACCGAAGTATTGATATTTTTAAATACGCAATATATTTCAAAAAAAATAATTTAAAGTACTGAGTAATAATATATAACCCAGTACTTTGTCATGTCAGAAGATTCATTTAACTTAGTGTTGCAAAAAAAATCAAACAAAAATTCATCGGACATGTCTAAAGTACAAATAAAATCCGAACAAATCACACCTTTTGGCGGAAAATTTTCAATCATGGAGCAATTTGATGCTCTTTATAAAGAAAGAGGATGTGCCATTGTGACACACCCTCTTTGATATTGATTGTATTAAATTTACCAACCCGGATTTTGAACCAGTTTTTTTGACTTCTGTACTTCGTTAAGAGGAAGTGGGTATAGGTACATTCTTCTTTCGAAAATTCTATTTTCAAATACAGTTCTTTTCATAAAGTCTTTGTGGTTATCTGCATTCATGTCCATTCCATAGAAATTGCCTGCCTGTCTGCAATCACCATCCTTGTCTGCCATCATCCATCTTCTCACATCGAAATATCTTTGACCTTCGGCAAATAGTTCCACACGTCTTTCGTGTCTGATAGCCTCAAACTGTTTGTCCTTGTTTCCTTTTATTCCAGGAATACATTGTTCAAGACCAGGAATACCAGCTCTTTTTCTTACTTTGTCTACATATTCAATAATTCTTGCATCAGATGGGTTTACTTCATTCAAAGCTTCCGCATATAGCAGATAGAAGTCTGCCAGTCTGAATAGGGCTGAAGGTCTGTATTGCGACCTTTTGAAGTTTCCTGTATTAAGGATATCATGACACATTCCTTTATATAGCAGATATCCAGTGTATGGGTTGTCTGCCGCAGTATTGTCATTGCCGCTTCCTTTGTAAAAATGTATAATCTTATTTTTGGTATTCTGCCATACAACTCCCGAATAAGTCACGTCTCTATAGAATCGTGGTTCTCTTTCTTTGTACATATTTGCCACTCCATCTTCTCCTATAACGTATTCAGATTCCTTTTTATAGAGGTTTGAAGTTTCAATCGTCTTACCATCTTTCATGAAGTAGTCATCTACCATTTCTTGTACTACCCCAACTCCACAAAATCCTTGGTAAACAGAGCGAGGTGTACATCTTCTTTCACGACCTTCGCCACCGATATCTCCCCATGATTCTTTTGATGAATACCACAATACTTCCGGATTGCTGTTATTTGCAAATTTAAAATCCATGTAATACAATGATGCAGCTGCATCAAAATTAGGCGAATTTACATCTATTCCAATGTCTTCCCCCTTTGAATCACATGTAAACAATTTGTTTCTGTTTTGTGAATCTAAATATTTGAAGAGATCCTCCAAGGCTTTCACAGCAACTTTCCATTTATCTTTGTTTTCGGCAGGGAACAAAGGAATATTCCTGTCATCTTTCATATTGACAGCTTCCTGGTATCCTCCATTGAACAGTGGACTTGCTTCATATATTCTTGTTTTTGCAATGACTGCATATGCAGCAGCCTTTGTAGGTACAGCAGCTCTGTCGTTTGATTCTTCCTTGTCGGGAAGCAGTTTCATACATTCTGTCATTTCTGTACAGATAAAATCGGCTACTTTTTCTATCGGTTCGCGGTAATAGTCAAGGTCATTTGCAGAAGGGTCGGCCAGTTCGTTCATGATAGGAACGGCTCCATACAGTTCGAATAACAGGAAGTGATAATATGCCCTTAGGAAGCGTGCCTCATTCTTCATGGTTTCCACTTCTTCTTCTTTTATCACATTACCGGTTTCTTCTCCTATAAGTATAGGGTGTACGTTTTGTATGAAAAGGTTTGCCTGTCTTATCTGCTTGTATAGTTGCCAACGAGAGAATTCAGCATTTGCTGCGCTATATCCCTTTGACGGTATTTCCTTTGTATTGTTTTGTGCAGCTTTAAGTTCGTCTGATAGAGTTGGCCATGGATTATCCAGACCATTCAGTCCTGCATAACTGCCATTTAGTATGATATTTGACATGTCAGGTATTCCAGAATATATATATCTGTGAAAACGTTTTGTCTGGTTTACATTGTTGAATACTTCTTCCATAGTCAGTTCCGCAGCCAGATCATCCGAAACGTCCAAGAAATCAGAACATGATGAAAGGCTTGCACCTGCTGATATTAATGTTGCAAGAGCTATATGTTTAAATAATTTCATTGTATACACATTTTATTAGATTATTAATTTAGAAAGTAACGTCCAATCCCAAAGTGAAAGTACGGTTAAGAGGATATGAGAAACCTCCGTTTGCATTTCCCTGCTCTGGGTCCCACATCTTTATTTTGTCCCATACGCAAAGGTTGTTTCCTTGCAGGTATATGCGAAGTGACTGTAGTCTCATTTTTGCTATTTTTTCTTTTTTGAAGTTATAGCCCACTTCTGCATTCTTGAATCTTATGAAACTTGCATCTCTCATCCAGTGTGTACTTGGTGCTGTATTGTTTTCAAAGGCTCCTGTATGTAGTCTTGGGTACATGGCGTTAGGGTTCTGGTTTTCTTCTGTCCATCTGTCGGCTACTTCAGCTCTTAGTGAAGACTCGTCAACTCCCCACATGAAAGGGAAGAAAGATGATGGATTATTGGCACCTAATACTGTAGATGTTTTTCCTGCGCCTTGGAAGAAAACTCCTGCATACCATCCTTTGTACTCTATGTTCAAACCGAAACCATACATTAATTCAGGGACAGCTGGATTTCCTATATTCTGTACTCTATCGTAATCATTGATAATGCCGTCTCCATTCATATCCTTATATTTTATATCACCTGGCTTTACGCCTGCTGTAAGTCCTGAAGGGACACCGTCTTTTAGTGTATATGTTCTGTTTACACCTTCACCATTTATGATAAAATCATCTTCAGAATATAGACCGTCGGCAATGAAAACGTTCCATGAATTCAAGCTTGTTCCTGCAATGTTCATCCATTCGTATTTCTGAGGAACCTGGTCGTATTCCACAATCTTATTGTGTGCGTATGTGATATTTCCTCTTGCGCTGAGTTTCACATCTCCTATCTGCTGGTTTAATGTGATGCTTCCGTCCACACCTTGATTCTTGACAATACCGAAATTCTGCCAAGGCATCTGCTGGAAACCTGTAACATTTGATACAGTCCTTCTCTGAAGCAAAATTCCATGACGCTTGTTGTTGAAGTAGTCCATCTGGATGTCAATTCTGTTTCCGAAGAGCCCCAAATCTATACCATAGTTCTGTTTGTCTTCAATTTCCCAACTCAGATAAGGTGCAGCAAATCTTCCTTCTACAATGCTGTTTCCTATACCTCCCAATGCTCCGCTGTCTCCAAATCCGAGGTTATATCCTCCTGCTCCTTGGTTCATTGTCTGTCTGTATAGGAATCTGTCTCCGCCTGTATTGTCGTTACCTGTCTTACCTATTGATACCCTGAATTTCAACTTGTTCACTACATTTGCAAGTGCTTCTGGATAGAAGTGTTCATTGCTTGCATACCATGCAAAACCAACTGCCGGGAAGAAGCCGAATCTGTGCCCCGAAGCAAAGGTCTCACTTCCTGTATATCCGAAGTTTCCTTCAAGGAAGTATCTGCCGTCGTATCCGTAAGTGACACGTCCCACTACACCTTGTTTCCTGAATGCAAGTGCATTGTTGTGATATTGAGTTTCTTTTTGCATATACAGAAACATAGCTCCTAAATCATGTTTTTCTGCAAATGTACGGTTGTAGTTGAATGAAGTTTCAAAATATATTTTCTTGTTTGATGAGTTTGACAAAGCTTCGGAAAGAGCATCGCTTCCTTGTACGACTTCCTTGAATGTAAGTTTGTTTGTTTCCGGGTCTCTTCCTGTGGCTACATATTGGCTTGGAGTCTTTGTCCTTTTTGCTACATAGCTCATGTCTGCATCAAAACTCAACATTCCTTTCCAACTTAATCCTTTGGTTATGAAGTCCAATTTCTGGTCAATTTCTACTTTTGATTGTATCGATGTTCTCCATTCTTTGGCATATCCTGAGTTTACAAGTGAGTTGTATGGGTTTGTTCTTGTGTTTGAAGGACGTGGATGTCCTGCAATTGTTCCGTCAGAATATACAGGAGGCATAAGATATGCCGGTGTCATACACATTTGGGTAAAAATGGTAGATGTACCAACTCCTGGATAGTTGGTCTGCATATACTGTCCGCTGATATCCACTTTCACAAGTGTTGTCTTGCTTACATCAAAGTCGATGTTGCTTCTCAGATTATATCTTTTTACACCTATATTGTTGTCGTATTCATTTTGATTTCCTTGCTTGAATATACCGTTCTCTTGGAAGAATGCTCCTGAAACGAAATATCTTGCCTTGTCTGACCCCCCTCTTACATTGAGGGTGTATCTCATGTTGTATGTATGATCTCTCAACATGTAGTCCAGCCAGTCTGTGTTAGGATATAAGTCCCTATCTGCTCCATCTTTATATAATGACGGATCGAAGATTGGCTGTTGTCCTTCGTTTTTCAAGGCTTCATTGTATAGACTAAGGTGTTGTTCTGCATCCATGAATTTAGGAAGTCTTGTAGGGGTAAGGAATGTTCCTTCTGCCCTCAATGATATTCTTGGCTTTTCTGATTTACCTCGTTTTGATGTAATAAGGATTACACCATTGGCACCTTCTGCTCCATACACTGCTGTTGCTGCAGCATCTTTCAGAAGTGTAAAGCTTTCTATTTCATCTGGTTCTATGTCTGCCATAGCTCTTGGCACTCCATCCACCAGTACAAGTGGACTTGTTCCACCGCTGAACGAGCTTACACCACGTATCCAGAATTCGGAATTGTCATATCCTGGTTCTCCAGACCTCTGTACGGAAATTAGTCCTGGAATCTGTCCGGATAGGGCGTTTGTCAAATTTCGGCTTGCTGTTACGCTAAGTTCCCTGTTGCCTATTGAATTGACAGAACTGACCAGACTGTTCTTTTTCTGTTTTCCATATCCAATAACCACAACATCCTCCAATAATTCTGATTCAGGAGATAATTTGAAAGATATTACCTTTTCTCCTTTATAGGTTTGTTCAATGGTTTTGTATCCAATGTATGAAATGACAAGAATGTCTCCAGCTTTGGCATTTAGTGAAAAATCTCCGTCCAGACCTGTAATTGTTCCTTTTGTAGTTCCTTTGATTTGTACTGCCACTCCAATCATAGGTTGAGAATCTTCGTCTAACACTACACCATTCAATACATTGTTTTGTTGAAAAGCTTCCACTGCTTGTGCATGTGGAACAAAAAACGGACTAAACCCTAACGAGGCTGTAAATAAAGCTCCTGTCAGGAGTTTGGATTTAAAGGTTAAGCCATTCATAATTTTTTTTAGTTGTTATAAGGTTGGTTTAATAATAAAAAAGTTTATTTGTATTTTATCTTTATGTATTAGTTTAAAAGTATCTGTTGTTAAATTGTATTGCGAATTAAGTATTAGGATATGTTTTTATTAATTTTTCGTATGCGAATTTAATTATAAATATAATTTCTTGGGCGTCTTTTTTTTTTTTTTATAACAACAACTAATATTAACTAAAAAATGAAAGGTTTATATCGTGTGTCTATAATCTTGTTTTACATTTTTTTTTCTATAAAATGCCAACTTAAAATAATGGATTACAATTTATTGACGGATATTTTATCGTTCGTGACACTTGCTTGACTTGGTGTTGTAGATAAAGGTTTATAAAACTTAACAAGATTTGGTAGAAGTACATATTAAATCCGCAAAATAACTCCTTTGGTAAGAATTTAAATTACGGAGCTATTATTTCTTTTTATCCAACGTAATTGATTCAACTTTATGAAAGATTCAGTCTTTGTGTGTGGTACTTGCGTAAATTAGGGTTTATAAAAAACGCTTAGGCGTTTTGATTAAAGCGACTAAGCGTTCAATGCAAAGCGACTAAGCGTTTTTTAGGTATATACAAGATAAAGAAAGTGTTTGAATAAAAGAAGTCATGTCCACTTGTCAGGGCATGACTTCTTTTATAGGTTTGTAGAATCAACTTATTCTGTAATTACAGAAAATTCTCCAATACCTATATGACTTACATTGTCAACAGTCTTTACACATCTGAATACAATCTTTCGTCCTTTTACTGGAGCAAAACGTATTTCCTGTTCTATAGGATTATGCTTGATGTTGGAAAACTCTCCCGATGACACCTTCTTGCCATCTACCAACAGTTCGTAGTGTGATATATGCCCTGTTGCATCTCTTCCCTGATTTGGAGTGTATACAAAGCCGCTTATCACACGAGGCTCATCAAGCTTTATTTTAAGTTCATCTTTGCCTTTTGGCATATAATATGTTGTATATCCCAAACCATCGAAAATCAAGTCTGTCTTTTCGTCTTTCGGACTTGTGACTTTATAACATTCTCTGGCGATGTCGAAATTTCGTATTGCTACAGGACCGCTCTTCTTTGTAGAAGGATCGTATGTAATGGCTTTTACTGTAGCTTTCTTGTCAAGCACAAATGCACCTGTATATTTATGTGACTGTGCAGTAGGCTTTGTTCCGTCTGTAGTGTAATAAATGTCTGTTCCTTCTCCCAATACCTTTATAGATACTTTATTCTTTGCATTTCTTATGATATTAGGTTGTTCAAGCAAAGCAGGTGCAAGAAAGGCTTCCACATTGTTGATACACAAAGGACCTCTTGACTCTGTGAAGTTGATACGCAATGCTTCGGCAGGTGTTGTTTTGAAACGTACCAGTCGCTTGTATCCTATAGTTGTAAGCGTGTCCGAAGTTTCTACTCTATTCCATTTGCCATTTTTCTGTACTTCAATGTTGAATCCACTGACACGTTGTCCCAGTGGAATATATTCCTGTAGCATCACACGGTTCAAAGAAGTGTTGGCTGGAAGCTGGAATGTAAGCGAGCCTGTGGAAGTGTTGTCTTTTGTAGCCCAATAAGAATCCCAGTTTCCGTCTGTTACATTCTTTTCTTCGTATCCTCTGCCGCGAGTTTCAGATGCTTCGGGTGTAATACCTGCCAGAATATTGTCTTTCAGTTCGGCAGTGATAGTGTGATGCCAGTCTACTGCATTTGCCGAGTCGGTAGGATGAATTTGTCCTGTCAGCGCAACAGGGAAGTTTAGTAGGAAGTTGGCATTGTGGCCTACACTTCTGTAGTAGAGGTCTACCAGATTGGGTACAGTACGTACCTGATGGTCTTCTCGGTGATGATAGAACCATCCCGGACGGATTGACACGTCACATTCTCCTGGCAGCCATTTGTCGGCATCCTTCATTCCCCATTGTGACTGGCGATAGTGTTTTGCCTTGTCTTCATCGTACATAGCCCAGCATGTTTCTCCAGCCCATCCCGATTCGTTTCCTATCCAGCGTATGTCTGGAACCGAGCCGCCAAAAATCATGGCGTCAGGATGTTTTGCCTTTATCATTTCGCGTGCTTTTTCGTACCCGTAATAGGTCTTAGGGTCGATAGAGCGTGTTTCGTTTGTACCTCCATACCATCCGTTTCCTCCGTTTGCACCGTCAAACCAGAATTCGAATAAAGGACCATAGTTTGAAATTAGTTCGTTTATTTGTTCATGATAAACCTTCTGGTATTCTTCACGTCCATATTCTGCATGATGTCTGTCCCAAGGTGAAAGATATAGTCCGAATTTCAGTCCGTGTTTTTTGCAGGCATCCGACAGTTCGCGTACCATATCTCCCTTTCCGTTCTTATAAGGAGACTTCGAAATGTTGTAGTCTACGGTTTTTGTAGGCCATAGGCAGAATCCGTCATGATGTTTTGCTGTAAGGATAACTCCTTTCAGCCCTGCTGCCTTTATCACTCTTACCCACTGCTCGCAGTCAAGGTTTGTGGGATTGAAAGTTTCGGCAGGGGTATTTCCGTATCCCCATTCCAAATCGTTGAAAGTGTTAAGTCCGAAATGAACAAATGCATAGTTCTCCATTTTCTGCCATTCCACTTGTTCTTTGGTAGGTACAGGAAGTATAGGAGCAGGGGCATCTACAGGCTTGCACGAAAGCAAAGTCCCTGTAACGATGGGCGGTAAAAATAATAATTTTATGTTCATGATATATTTAAAATTAAGGATATATACAGGGTTATTGAAAATAAACTGGCTGATCCATTTCTCATATAAAAGCGAAAACCTTAAAATATAAGATTGTCTTTCTATTTCATGAAATCAGTTTTTTTGACAACAATTAACTTTTGAAGAATTTCTTTTTTAGCTCTTTTTAAAGAAAACGGATAAAATAATGTCACAGATGAATTATAACTTAATGAAATCAAAGAAGGATAGATATCACATACTCTGTCAGGTGATGTCACTTTCACGATGATGGCATTTCAGCACTCTGTGAGGCAGTTCTCCATGTCCTAGAATTTCTATAGGGCATTGCATCTTTTCTTCAATCCATTCGGCAGATACTTCGCTTTGCGGATGATAGTCGAGTGTTCCATTTACACAAGCTATACTTTTCACGTTTTTCAGCACCGAACCTATATCGTGACTTACCAGTATTATAGTCCTTTCCTTATTTATTTCCTCTAGCAGAGAGTATAGTTTGGCTTCAAATCTCTTGTCTATATAAGTGTTAGGCTCGTCAAGTATGATTGCCTTTGGCTCTGACACTATAGCCCTTCCCAAAAGTGTGCGTTGCATCTGTCCTCCACTAAGTTGTCCTATGGCTCTTCCTTCCAATCCTTCCAACCCCATGCGACATATTGTTTCCTTTACCTTTTCGTGATGCTCATTTCTGAATCTCGAAAGCAATGATTTCTGTTTGTTCAGTCCAGACAACACCACATCGTACACAGATATTGGAAACTTCTTGTCTATGTTGTTGTATTGTGGTAGATAGCCTATTTCTATGTTGTCGGTGGAAATACCTTCATTGTAATATGTAACCTTTCCGGATCTTGGTTTCAGAAGTCCCAATATCACTTTTATCAGTGTGGTTTTTCCTCCACCGTTTGGCCCTATTATTCCAAGAAAGTCTTTTTCGCATATCGTGAGATTTACATCACGTAGTACTGTCTTGTTTTCGTATCCAGCAGAAAGGTTCTCTATATTTATTATCTTATTGTCCATAATGATGATTAGTACAAAATGCATTACAAATATAATGGTTTTATGCTGTATTGATATAAAAAAAGTTTTTTTTATTACATGTTCCTTTGTGTGTAAAGTGAAATACAATAGGATTGGTATGAAAAGTAGTATATGGCTTAAATGTGCTTGTAATATTAAAGAATCTGGTTTTGAGGTACCTATATGGCTACTGGACCTGGATAATAAATCTGGTGTGGATGAACTTACATCGTGTCTTAAAATGTAAAGGCAGGATGAAATAAGAAATATAGAGGATATTGATTGGTGTCTCCGAAGTAGCTGAATATTCAGGTTGGTCATAGTTTACGTGAAATGAAGGAATAATTATGCAAAATTATATTTTTTGAATTAATTGAAATCTATATCTTTACAGCACTGAAAAAATATCAAGGAAATATGAAGTCAAGGAAATTTATAATGTTTTTTTTCTGTGTTGTATGTATGTTGGCAACTTCTGTCTGTACTGTCGTAGCGAGCAATAAACTTGGTTTTGATGATTGTAGTCAGAGTGAAGGTATAAAAGCGGATGAGTGGATGAAATCTTTAAATGATACCTTGCCTGTTAGTAGTATATCTATGCCGGGTACTCATGATAGTGGTGCCATTCGTGGAGGTAAAGCTTTGCGAACACAGAGTACAACAATCGTACAACAACTGGAAGCAGGTATCAGGGCTTTTGATATTCGTCTGAAGAATCGTAAAGGTAAGTTAGGAGTATATCATAGCATTGTCTTTCAGCATACTTACTGGGAAGAGGATGTACTTCCTGCAATGATAGCCTTTTTACAAAAGCATCCTTCGGAGATGTTGGTCGTTTCATTGAAATGTGAGGGTGGGAATATATCAAAATATACATCTTTGCTTTATACATCTTTACAACGTACTGATTATAGTCCTTATATAGTATCTTCTTTTGATAAAGAATTGTCATTGGGTGAATGTCGAGGTAAAATACTTTTTTTGCACCGCGATGATGCCGGGGAAAATTATAAAGGTGTTCGTTGTGAAGGTTGGAAAGATAATTCCAGCTGTGTGATGACTTTAAGAGATGCAAATGGGAATATAGTTAAAACGTGGTTGCAAGACAAGTATCAATATTCGTCAGGTAATGCCATCGAAATAGAAAAGAAGAAACAAGCTATTATTCATTATTTTAAAAAAATGTCTCAGCAAAACATAACGCTTTTCCAATGGGGAATTTCATTTATCAGTGCCACTGGCTTACCTAAAGGTACTCCTTTGGTGTTTGCGGATAGATTGAACGGAACTATAGCCGACTATTTGACGAATAATAATCAACGTCATTGTGGTATTGTGTTTATTGATTTTGTAGCTGATGCTGACGGACAGCGCTTGGTTGATACTATTATCCGTAGTAATAGCCTCTGAAATTTTATGATTGGTTATTATGAAATATAGGTATATGGAATATTGTTTTTTCTTTTTCACATCTATTTCAATAGTTAGTAAAAAACATTTCAATTATAATTATTTTTTTGATTTGTAATGTCCATGTAATGTTCATGTAATTTTTGCTTTAGACCTTTGTGTCGGAATTTTAAAATCAACATTTTAAACATTTAATTAAGATTGCATGAAACAAGCAAAATCTAGAATTTATCGTATGATTATGACCCTTTTCTTGGGGAGTTTTGTATCGATAACTGCATTTTCACAGCAGATTTCCGTTAAGGGAGTTGTGAAAGATCAGACAGGTGAACCTGTGATAGGGGCCAACGTTTTGTTAAAAGGAACTACTACAGGTGTCATTACTGATGTAAACGGTGAATTTGAATTACCGGCTAATGCTAATAAGGATGTGTTGGTAGTAAGTTTTGTTGGATTTTCCAGCCAGGAAATTAAGGTTACTGGGCAGAAAATAGAAATTACATTGAAAGATGACACAAAGCTATTGGACGAAGTTGTTGTTTTGGGTTACGGAGCTAATGCACGTAAGCAGGATTTGTCAGCTTCTGTAGGTGTTATTGATAATACTGATAAGTTGACTGCTCGTCCTGTAACTTCTACTGAAAGTATGCTGCAAGGTCAGCTGGCAGGTGTTACCGTCCAGTCTAATGGAGGAGACCCTACTGCTACTCCTTCTATTGTGATTCGTGGTCAAGGTTCACAAAACGGAGATAATGTACTATGGGTAGTGGATGGTGTCCCTGGTGCTCCCATTGCCTCTACCAGCGATATAGAGTCCATTGTTGTATTAAAGGATGCTGCTTCAGCTGCAATTTATGGAGCCCAGTCAGGAGCGGGCGGTGTTGTATTGGTGACTACAAAGAAAGCCAAGGCAGGTATTCCTACATTAAGTTATGACGGCACTTACGGTATCCGTGCCGCAAGCAATCTGGTGGAGCCACTGGATGCTGAAGGTGAACTGGAGATGCGCAAACGTTCGTATGCGGCAGCTGGTTCAACCTTGCCCGATGACTGGAATGTAGCTAAGAATCCTTGGATTGGTACTACTCGCACTGACTGGATGGATGCCATCTTCCGCACAGCTTTTTATCAGCGTCACAATATTGCTTTGAACGTAGGAACTGAAAATTCTTCAAGCCGTATATCGTTCTCATATGATAATGATCAAGGTGTTTTGATAAATACTTTTAACAAGAACTATGCACTTCGTTACAATGGAAAACTTAACATTAACAAATGGGTAAGTATTACCGAAGATTTTGTATGGAAAAATAATGAAAATCGTTCTAAGAATACAGATGATGCTTATACAGGTCCTATCTTGTCGGCTCTGTATATGCCTGCCAGTGCTACAATCTATAATCCATTGGACGGTTCTTATGGCGGTACAACTACAGAGGACCCTGCTTATATAGATAAATACGGAAGTAACTTTGCCAGTGCACACGGTGATGTTATCAACCCCGTACGTCTGCTGGAGGCAGAAAATCTCTTCAATCGAACCAGTGATATTTGGACTACGACTACCTTGCAGATTGCCAACGTAATACCAGGTTTGAAATTTAACAGCCGTTTCACTTATAACGTGGCCAATAACTATTATAAGAAGTTCAAGCCAATTAATGATGAACCGGGTAAACCTAATCTTTCTAATGGACTGATTGAAAGCAGCTATCGTTCAGATTCATGGAAGACTGAGAATACCTTGACTTATGACAACACATTCGGTGCCCATACAATAGGTGCCTTGTTCTCAACCACTGCCGATCATTTCAATACTCGTGGGATGGAAGTAAAAGGGAATGATTTTGCAGATGAAAGTGTTTTTTTGCAATATCTGGCTTATGCCGGAAATGTTACTGCAACTGACTATCTTACAGGTCCAGATGCCAATGTCTCTTTGGTAGCCCGTTTGGCTTATTCATACGATGACCGTTATTTCCTGACTGCTTCCTGGCGTCGTGACTATGCAGGACGTCTACCTAAAGAAAACAACTTCGGTGATTTTCCTGCTGCAACTGCTGCGTGGAAAATTTCAAACGAAAAATTCTTCCATAAGAGCGATGTCATAAGTTTGTTGAAACTGCGTGCATCATGGGGACGTGTGGGTAATCTGGGTTCTATAGGATACAATTATAAAACTCCGTTGTTGGGAACTACTAACTGGCATGAACAGGCCATTTATAATCCGATTCAGAATCATACATACGACAACTTTGTACACTATTCAACAGCGTTGAACAAGAATTTGACTTGGGAAACTTCAGAACAGTGGGACCTTGGTCTGGATGTTGAGATGTTCAAACAACGTCTGGCCTTGTCTTTTGACTACTTTGACAAGCGTACATTCAACCTGATTCAGAAACAGACAATGAACTGGCCTACCACTATCGGTCTGGAAGCCATGTTGGTAAATCAGGGAGAAGTCCGTAACCGTGGTGTGGAAGTTTCGGTGAACTGGAATGACAATATAAATAAGGACTTTTCATATTTTGTATCAGCCAACTTTACTTATTTGAAGAATAAGGTATCTGATATTGGTGTCCGCAATCCGGATGGCACACCAGGAGTATGGACTGAAAGTTCTTCAAAATTCCGTAATATACCTTGGACTCGTCAGACGGCTGAAGGCCAGCCTTTGGGTTCATATTATCTGATTAAGACTGACGGTATCTTCCAAAGCAATCAGGAAGCTGCCAATTATGTAGACAAGAACGGAAACCGCATCCAGCCCAATGCTGTAGCCGGTGACTTAAAGTTTGTTGATGCCAATGGTGACGGCAAGATTAATGATGAGGACCGTCAGTATTGTGGCAGTGCCACTCCCGAAACCACATATGCCTTTACATTTGGTGCAACTTACAAGAAACTCTCGGTGAGTGCCATGTTCCAGGGTGTCGGCGGAGCTCAGACTTTCTATGCCGGAAAGACTATGTTGCTGAGTGATGTGGATGGTAACTTTAACCGCAGCAAGGAAATATTGAATGCCTGGACACCTGAGAATCCCGGTTCAAACATACCCCGTCTGTCACGGACTGATAACAATAATAACTTCTCTACTGCTTCTGACTGGTATTTGGAGGATTCCTCTTATTTGCGTCTGAAGAATCTGACAGTATCTTACGATTTGACTGATGTTCTTCAGAAGTGGTCACACCTTAAGGACCGTGGCAGCCGCATGTCTGTTTACTTCAGTGGTGAAAACCTGTTTACAATTACTGATTATTCAGGTATGGACCCTGAATGTGGAGGATGGGATGCATTGAAATATCCGGTGTCAAGAGTCTTCTCTTTAGGTGTGAAATTAACTTATTAATGCAATCTAATTAAATTAATGCAATCACTAGTATGAAAAAATATATTCCAATATTTGCTTTATCAGCTTTGATGTTTGGTTCTTGTTCTGATTTCTTGGATGTACAGCCGGAGGGAATCCCAACAACCGACAACTATTTTACCAACGACCGACAGGCTATGTCCGCTATTGATGGCTTGTATGCACCGATTCATCAAGAGTCAGGTTTCGGACGTGAACTGTTCTGGGAACAGGGTGCGGCTTGTGACATAGTGTGGGCTAAGTCAAGGAACTTCAATTCATTGGCTACTTTCAACTATACCGGCAGCGAGAACCCTTTAACATCGACATTTAATTTGTTCTATACCAATATGTCCCGTTCAAACTGGGTTATTAAGAACTTGTTGGCTAAAGAGCAGGCAAAAGGATTGAGCCGGATTGAGCGCCGTAGTCTGGGCGAGGCTTTCTTTATGCGAGGTATGGCCCATTTTTATATAGCTTACCGTTATGGAACCAAGGATCAGGGTGTACCGTTTATACGCTATGAGGATATTGAAGGTGAGTATGATTATTCCATACCACCCCAACGTGCTTCTGTTCTGGATAACTATCAGCTGATTATTGATGATATGGATAAGGCGATAGATTACCTGCCTAAATTTGAAGAATATGGAGTAGAGGATCAGGGACGGGCCCATCAGGCGGCAGCCGTAGCCTACAAAGCAAAAGTATATGCTTATTGGGCCATGTGGGATGAAAGCAAATGGGATAATGTAATAACCTTGGTTGATAAGCTGGAAAAGGAATACGGACGTGGTCTGGCCGGTTCACTGGATGAATTCTTCTCTTCAGACTTTGCCAATTTCTGGAATAAGGAATATATCTGGTCTATCCCTTCAAATGGCGGTTCTGCCGGTGGAGGAACGGAGTTCCCTGGTGTGATTCTTGAGGATAAAGGCTGGGGCGTTTACAACGGTTGGGGACAAATAAAGCCGAGTCTTGACATTTATAATGAGATGGCAAAAGACGGTGCAGGCAATGCCCGCCTGAGACGTTCTATTTTGGAATATGGCCAAGAGTTCCAGTTCTTTGGTGAAACCAGAAGCTTTTTCTCAAATACCAACTTTGATGTAGGTTTCCAAATCAACAAATACATGGATCCGTTTAAGTATAAGGATGCTACATTGGTTGGCTACGTGAACACTAACGGTAATATGCCTACTGCCCGCATCAATTTCCCGTTGATCCGTTTTGCTGAAATGATGTTGTTCCGTGCTGAAGCATATTTGGTGAAGAACCAGCCGGAAAAGGCCAAGTCTGACCTGAATGCAATCCGTCAGCGTTCCGGCCTGAAACTTTTGGATAAGAATCCGACTATGGCAGACTTGTATCATGAACGACGTTGTGAACTGGCTTTTGAGTTTACAGATCACCTGTTTGACTTGAAACGCTGGTATATGTCATCTAATTCTGAGATTAAGGCGCTGGCTGATAAAGAGTTGAATACACATCCGTCAGTACGTGTATATGAAGATCGCAGTAATCCGCAATCATCTTTTACAGTAGCACCCTATGTTGACTATCCTAACAAGGCAAAATATAAGGAACATATGTTGGTCTTCCCTTATCCGAGTGATCAGGTAATTAATTCTAACGGACAGTTGCATCAGAATAAAGGCTATTAATTTAAATGTCCTTGTCTTTTGTCAAGGATGTATGGCCTCTTACAAAATCTTTTCAATAGATTGAAGGTTGCAAGGATCGGTCTGAATAATATTCCCGGTTCTTGCGGCTCTTTTTATATTCCAAAAACATTTTTTTTAAATCAAGGAAGGTTTGGCTACTTTGAAACAGCATATGAAGCCTTATAGGGTGTCTCTTTCAATATTTCTGTTTTCTGCTCAAGGTTGTTAAAGATTCTGCATTCATGATTTCTTTTCCTATTCGTAGAAACCATACTCCATGAAACAGAAGGCTTGATTGGCTCTTGCGGCTCAAATCTGGATTTGCAGTACAGTCTTGCTTCAATATCCTAACAAGAAGCTGTGCATCCTCTTCTTTCAGGTTACTTATATGTCTTCTCATGTAGCGGTTTGTCGGTTTGCTGACAGTAGAAACCTTTCTCCTTCACTGCTCAGATATGTATTGTTATGGTTTGCATATGACCTGACCATTCTTGCCAATCTGGTTTATTGTGAATCTCCAATGATTGATAGTCAGTGAAGTCTTGTCCGGTATACAATGTATAACCCTTTATATATATTATGTCGTATACAGGTATTTATATGGCCTGATTCCATCCATGTCTATTTTTTTTATGACTGAGATTCATAAATCAGTACAATATAGTACTCTAAATTTAAAATGAGAAATCTGTAATGAACAATATATTGGATAATGGATTGGAACCTTGATTTATAGGTTTCTGTCCTTTTTCTATTTAATAACTTTTAAGAATTGATATGATGAAGATTTTATTTCTCTTGTTTTTCCCGATATTGTCTATGGCCGCTACTCCTTTTCTACAACAATCAGGACTGTCACCGGTTAATGTCATGACTTTTAATATCCGTTACGATAACCCTGACGACAGTTTGAATAATTGGTCGTATCGTAGGGATAAGGTGGCCAATGCTGTTCTGTTTTATGATGTAGATATAATAGGAACACAAGAAGTACTTCATAACCAACTGATAGATCTTCAGAATCGCCTTCCCGGTTATGGATATGTAGGTGTTGGGCGTGAGGATGGTAAAGAAAAGGGTGAATACTGTCCTTTATGGTACAAAGAATCACGCTTTAATCTGATAGAATCCGGCTGTTTTTGGTTAAGTGAAACTCCTGAAAAAGCAGGATCCAAAGGCTGGGATGGAGCCTGTGAGCGTATTGCTTCTTGGGCAAAATTGCTTGAGAAATACTCGGGTAAAGAGTATTTCATCTTGAATACCCACTTAGACCATGTTGGAGTTACAGCCCGTCGTGAGGGAGTCAAATTATTGTTGCAGCGTGTCAAACAGTTGAGTGACGGTTTACCGGTTGTGGTTACAGGAGATTTTAATGCAACTCCAGAATCTGATGTGATTAGAAATTTGACAGATACGGCCAATACCGATTGTTTGATTGATTCACGTTCATTATCTCCTGTGGTTTATGGACCATCCTGGAGCTTTCATGATTTCGGTAGAATACCTTTTGATAAGCGTGAACTCATTGACTTTATTTTTGTGAGAAACCATGTACGGGTATTGCGTTACGGAATTATTGTAGGAGCAGATGATGGAACGTATTTATCTGATCATGCTCCTGTCTTGATCACTATAGAATAAGTATTAACATTTAATATAACAGACATGAAAAAATTTGTCAATAACTGTATCTGCATTGCCTTTTTGAGCGCGATGCTTCCGTTTAACGGATTTTCTCAGCAGAACGAATGTAAGGAACAGACATATGTCATGAAAAATCCTTATGAAGTGAATCGTATTAAGCCTTCACAGGGCAAGAAGATAAAGAATGTAATATTAATGATTGGTGATGGTATGAGCCTGATGCATGTCTATTCAGCATGGACAGCCAACAGAGGAAAGCTTTTCCTTGAGAGCAGCCAGGCCGTGGGGTTGTCTGCTACATACTGTGCCGATAGGCTGATAACGGATTCGGGTGCTGCCGGAACGGCAATGGCAACCGGACAGAAAACCAATTATCATAGTGTCGGAGTGGATACTTTGGGACGTCCATTACCTTCTTTAATTAATTTTGCAGCCGATCAGGGTAAATCAACGGGTGTTGTTGTTACTTGCCGTTTATGGGATGCCACACCTGCTGATTTCTGCTGTCATAATAAGGACCGTGATAAAGAAGAAGAAATTGTAGCCGATTACGTAAATGCTCCTCTAGACTATGTCTTTGGTGGGGGTGCTAGATTGTTCGAGCAGCGTGCAGATGGGCGTAACCTTTTTAAGGAGTTGGCTGATAAAGGTTTTCAGATTCCTCGTTCCTGGGATGAACTGTCCCAGATTCATCAGGGTAAGGTTTTTGCAGTCCCTTATCAGGTAGATACTCCATTGCCGGCAGAACGTGGGGATTTGTTGGCACGTGCTTCGTTGAAGGGTATAGAGCTGCTTAATAAGAATGATAAAGGATTCTTCATGATGATAGAAGGCTCTCAAATAGATGACTATGGACATTCCAATCAGTTGGATTTGTTGATGCAGGAAGTGCACGATTTTGATCGTACCATAGGTGCTGTCTACAATTGGGCTGCTAATGATGGTGAAACTTTGGTTGTTGTTACGGCTGACCATGAAACAGGTGGATTGACTTTAGTTAATGGTGATCTGAAAAAGGGGGAAATTGTCTGCAGTTTTTCTACAGACGAGCATAGTGGTGTCATGGTTCCTGTGTATGCATTTGGTCCCGGATCCGAACAGTTTACAGGTATTTATGATAATACCGATATTTTTAAAAAAATCAAGAAGTTGCTTAATTTATAAAATATAAGGGATACTCTGTTTGGGGCTATGTATATAGAACTGTGTAAAACTTTTAACTTGACTTTGCTCTAGTTCAAAAATACTTCGAATATGTCTGGCTTACAGATATTTATCCGAAAGCAAAATTATATACAATCATACCGGTTAGGGATTGATACAGTTTGACTCACCGCCTCTGTTGTTTTAGGTGTAAAGAGCCCATTTTATAAGCTGCAAAGTTAATGCCTTGTTTGTAAAAGGGCTGTTTTATAAGGTTATGGCTTTCTGCTTTACATGTGGATTATGGCAACAGGGTATTCTTTTTTTATTTCTATATTTCTATTTTAGTTATAATTCTATTCTTTGCGATGAAACAGCTATTTTTCATTTGTTGTGTTCTGCTTTTGGTCAGTGGGTTGTCTGCACAACCCAGGCTGTCTTTTCTTGACGGCAAGTTTACCATTGTTCAGTTTACTGATTTGCATTGGGATCCACTTTCATCCGGGTGTGATACAACTGCTGCCACTATTCGTGGTGTACTTGATATGGAGCATCCTGATTTGGCGGTGTTGAGCGGTGATATCGTTACTGGGAACCCGGCTTTGAAGGGGTGGAACCAGGTCATTTCCTTGTTTGAGGAGAGTCACACTCCATTTGTTGTTACTATGGGAAACCATGACGGTGAATATTTGAGTAAGGATACTATTTTCGATACATTGCTTCGTTCTCCTTATTATGCAGGCAGTAAAGGTCCTTCCACTTTAAGCGGGTGCGGCAACTGTGTGTTGCCTCTGTTCTCTTCATCTGGCGGTGAGAAACCTGTTGCTGCACTCTATTGCATTGATTCAAATGACTATCAGCCCAATTCTTTGTATGGAGCATACGATTGGATTCACTTCAATCAGATAGACTGGTTCCGTCAGCAGCGTGATTCTCTGATTCAAGTAAACGGAGGTCATTCTCTTCCCTCTCTGCTTTTTATGCATATTCCATTAAAAGAATATGAGAGCCTTGATATGGTAAACGCAACTTTTGGCAATTCGCTAGAAGGTTGTGTTTCGTCAGCAGATGTCAACTCAGGGATGTTTGCTTCATTAGTTGAAACCCCTGATGTCATGGGCGTTTTTGCAGGGCATGATCATGACAATGATTATATAGGTATGAACGGTTCTATCGCTTTAGGCTATGGTAGGGTTACTGGGGCTGATGCCTACGGTTCTCTGACCAGAGGTGCCAGAATTATCTCATTGACAGAGGGGGCTTTCCGGTTTGATACATGGATAACCACCCCGGAAGGAAGAGAACCTGCGTATTATTATCCGTCAGGATTGAATGAGTACGAAGAGTTATCTTCAACCTATTTGCCTGCGTTAAACCAAAAACCGTTAAAACATGGGGTAGCATATTCTTATCATGAAGGGAATTTCAGACAGGTGGCCGATATTGATAAGGTCCCGTTAAAGAAGAAGGGCATTATGAATAATCTTTCCATTCTTGATGCACCGGTATCTGACCATTTTGCATATAAGTTTCATACATTGTTGAATATTGCTGAACGCGGTGTTTACCGCTTCTATATGTATTCTGATGATGGAGCCGTACTCTACATAGACGGACATTTGGTGATAGACAATGATGGTGGGCATAGTAAGCATAGGGCTGAAGGAAAAGTGGCTTTGGAGGCCGGTTTGCATGATGTTCGTGTGCTTTATTTTGAGGACTACATGGGGGAGACTTTGGAGGTAGGGTATTCCGGGCGAAATCTATTGGAAAGGCCATTGCCTGACGAGTGCCTATTCTTGCCTGATTAATACTTTTTTGTCAGTTGTCCGGATAATCAGTTCTTTTATTTTGCCAGCCTGACCTTTTATCTTTACCTCTCCTTTTGGAAAATGAATTATGAGCATGCCGTCACATCATTATTCTTAACTGTAAAGATAGGATAGAACCATAATGTGCTTATTGTGTTTGGGGAAGGTGTTAAAACTAAAATGACTACTCTTCGAAGTTACAGATTGTAACTATAATATTTTAAAGGACCGTATCAAACTCTATATTGAGTAATGATGCGGTCCTTTCTTTGGTATTTTAAGACACTCAAATTTTAAATTATAGGCTCATCTTCTCAAAAAGGATTTTGCCCCCTCCCCTTGCTTTTATACTAACACTTACATATATTCAGAGCATAAGTTTCTTCCATTTCCTGATTTTTGTCCGGAAAGTGCCGAACGGTGCTACGGTGTTGATGTGTATAAATTTATAAACTTCCCAAATGGCTGACTTGGTTGCATCGTCTGCCCATTTCCGCTTGTGGGGTAAAAACATTTCTTCGTCAGACATAAGATCAATCATTTCATAAATTCTCTTGATATTCATGTCAAGCATTGCCCTTAGTTCTCCTAGTGACATTCCGGCATAGTTATCCGTAAACCATTGATACAACATTCCGAGCTGGTTCCATTTGAACATTTCGGTGGGAGTTTTTACCTCCTGACCATTCCTTTCATCCTGTTCCCATTTCAATATGAGAGTGGTCCATCCGACATGATAGGCCAGGTTCTCGGCCGGAGAACGGTCTACATTCTCAGCTTTGAGATCCTTCATATCTTCCGGAATATTGTCAAATTCTGCAATGAATTTGGCGTAGGTTTTCTTGATTTCTTCTTTAAGTTCTAACCTGCTGTTATATGTTTTCATAATTCATCTGAATTTTGTTTGTTGATACTATGTCATTATTGTATATAGTAACTCTATGAATACATCCTTCTCTTATTTGTCTAGCCAAATATAATACATAACATAATGTCTCCTACATAGGTTGCTCTTATATTACAATACGTAACCTTTAAAATAGCCTGTGTTTTTTTTAACAAACATTTCTATAAGGGCTTTTCCTGGCGATAAGGTGAAAATGTGTTTAAACCTATGAGTAAGTTTGAGAACATATAAACCTTATATGATTTAGATACAGATTATGCATTCCTTGCCTGAGTTCAGGATAAGTTTAGAATAATGCCAGTTGTTTTGAGTCCTCAAAATACCTTGTTGGCATAACGTCTTAGATTATGACATACCGGTGTCATGGTACTGTCAACAAAACTTATACCCGTACATCTTCCGAACGCAAAAAGTTTAAGGAAGAAAACAAGCTTGAAGAATACGCGCTGTTCCAGTTCTACAAATCTGTTATATGATACAGCATTGGGGAAATCACGTTTCATGTGTTCACGAATACAATAGATGTAATAATGCTTGAAATTACGATAAGTTCCGAAATGGAAAAGGAGAAGAATGGTCATGATTTCACTATCAGACAAGGAGGCTTTCCGGTTACGATGTTTCTTTCCATCAGTGACCGGAAGAAGATTTTTCTTCAGTTCAAACTCAAAATTCTTATCAAACTCATCAATAATACAGAAAATTTCCGTAATTTTATCCTTGGTAATCATTGCTATTAATTTTGTAATCACTTGTTTATCAGACTTAAAGATACAAAATAATTCAGTGATTACCAACTTTTAATGATACTTTCTTATCCCTAATTCACGTATTACTGTTTTTTTGAGTGGCAACCATTTCATAATTAAAATAGTCAAGGAGTTGATTCACTTTATCGAGACGTAGTGTTTCTTTACCTTGTTCTAAGTCCCGCACAAAACGCAATCCTACACCCGACTTCAATGAAAGTTCCTCTTGTGTCAGATTATATTGCTTTCGCAACAATTTAACTGTAGTAGAAAGATCATTCATAATATCATGTTTTATACCTTTTCGGGTGTAAAGTTACAATAATTTTTCTATATTATATCAGTATGGGTATAATTTGTTGTTTGTTTACTACAATTATATCAAATCGGGTATAATTCAATAAAGATTGAGATTAACATAAGTATAATGCATATAGTTTTACGGTTTCTCAAGCTATTCGAATGCATATTCTACAAACGATTTCTGATGTCATAACCTATTATCAACTATCATATATGATTTAGAGAATAAGAATATGCTACAAATCTTCCGAATGTAAAACAGACTGAAATCCTTTTAAAAGTGTCCAGATATGATTTGATTACCATAAACTTGCCAAAATCTCTCAGTGGAGACTGCATGATGATGTAATTAAAAATACTCAGGTCTGTCTTGTAAATTATTAGCACAGGCTATATCTTCCATCATATCGGGGTGACGGGACAACATCATCAAGTGATGGCATGCATGTACAGGTCAGGGTATTTTCTGATAGCAGATATAATCCACATTACGATTCCGAGATATTGTTAGTATCCCTTTTTCTATCCATTCATTTACTCTGAGATATACAAGTCCTTTATTCCTTTCATATAACCTATAAATTATTTCTTAAGGTTATTGTTCTTAATATATTGATAATCTGTATGATGCTGCCGTACTCTACATAGACGGACATTTGGTGATAGACAATGATGGTGGGCATAGTAAGCATAGGGCTGAAGGAAAAGTGGCTTTGGAGGCCGGTTTGCATGATGTTCGTGTGCTTTATTTTGAGGACTATATGGGGGAGACTTTGGAGGTAGGGTATTCCGGGCGAAATCTATTGGAAAGTCCATTGCCTGACGAGTGTCTGTTCTTGCCTCAATAAATATAGATATATGTTTCTGTTTGACATGAAAGTCGGTTGACAATCAATAGTGATGTCTTTTAGTGAATGAAGTCCTCAAATTAATTATTACATAAATTAATTATAATGCAAATACTTTGAAATCAGGGTGTAATAAAAGAAGCTTTCCTTTGTAGTATAAAAGGATTTAATATGACAATTATATAAGAAAATAAACAGATAGAACAGATTTTGGATATCATACACGGTCTTTTATAAGAGTTGGTTTTCCGCAAGGAATTCGAAGATTACGTTTGCCGAAATCAACCGGTTTAAAGGATTAAAAGAGTAGAAATCCCCAAAATGGTACAATTGCAAGTGATAGTCACAACTACAAAATATTTCCTCAATGGCTTGTTTGACTCAATCTTGTGGATATTACCATTATGACAGGTAGAACGTCAAGTCCTGCCTGTCTTTTTTATATATGTTGTAATGCTTTGCTTACAATTTTGTAATTGACATGTAAACAATTTGAACTTATCATGTCACATGTTATTTCCAACTTTGCAAAGTGAAAATAAGTAAGACGTATGAATAGTGATTTTAACATTATCAAGAATTCAATATCATTTATATTATTGGCAACGGCCCCTGTATTTGCTTCTGCCGAAACCATTAAAGGATACATTAAGGACAAAATAAGTGGAGAACCTCTTGTTGGGGCTACAATCCAGGTCGTAGAGACACAAGTGGGAGTGGTTACAGATATGGATGGTAAATATTCGCTTGATGTTGGACAGGGAATATACTCGCTCGTTATAAAATATATAGGATATAAGGATGTATACTTGAAAGATGTAAAGGTAGGTGTAAATCCTGTTGAATTGACTGTACAGATGGAAGATGATACACAGATAATCAGTGAGATAACGGTCAGTGCCAAGCGAAATCTTGAGGGAGAACGTTCTCTTCAGCTTGAGCGACAGAAATCTACTCTTGCTATTGAAAATATGGGTGTAAAAGAGATGTCTGTTAAAGGAATCAGCAATGTGCAGGAGGGAGTAAAGAAGATAACAGGTATATCAATAGCCGAATCAGGTCAGCTTATTGTAAGAGGCTTGGGCGACAGATACAGCTCTACTACTTTTAACGGATTGCCAATCGCTTCGCCAAATCCGGATAATAAACTCATACCTTTGGATTTATTTCCTGCCAGCACCATCAGAAATATTACGGTGAGCAAAGTCTATGAGGTCGGAAATTTTGCCGATTATTCTGGTGCATGCATAGACATCAGTTCTAAGGTAAACACAGGCCAGAATATATTTTCGGTAGGATTGAATATAGGTGGACAGTTTAATACAATATTCCACGATTTCTACAAAATGGATAGTGAGCGTACCTTGTTCCGCAATTCTGGTATTGAATCACAGTTCATCAATATGTCAAAACCTGATTTTGAGAATGCATTGCTTCATACAAATCCTTTCAAGACGGATTTTGATGTGAAGCATAACAAAAGTCTTCCTGTTTTCGGGGGTAATATCGTTTTTGGTAAGAACTGGGAGTTAGGGACACACAAATTAAGTATGCTTGCAGCATTTACGGCTGGCAATGATAATGAAATTCAGAAAGACGGATTCTATAAGACATTGGAAGCTGGCGGCTCTGTGCTTGACAATTTTAGCTACGACAAGTATATACAGAAACTGAAAATGGCAGGAGTTGGAGGATTGACATACAATTTCAGAAGCAATGACGAACTTGGCTATGTATTTTTTTATGCAAGAAATTCAGAATCTACATATACTCAGAACCGTGGAATTGACTATGAAGACCATGTCTTGCTAGGTATAAACAATATTACTCATATCTATACACTTCAGAATCAACAGTTATACGGCAGGCACGATTTTGGTTCAGACTGGACTGTAAACTGGAGTGGTTCATACAGCAAGTCATCTAGCGATGAGCCGGACCGCAGACAATTGATGTATGAAAATGACGAAAACGAATGGAAACTATTCAAACTGAACCGTCAGGAAACCATGAGATATTTTGGCTCTCTTGATGAAGATGAATGGGTTGCTGATTTAAAGACAACATACCGTTTTGGAGAGAAAAATCTTTTCAGATTTGGTGTGGGATATAAGGATAAAGGCCGAAAGTTTAATTCCACACGTTTCTATTATAATTTCAGAGGATTTAATCCTGTTATCAACAATGTACTTCTAAACAGTGATTTCATAAATTATGAAAATATAGCAAATGGAGATATTGCAATAATACGTGATCAGCAGCCGAAAGACCAGTATAATGCAGGACATACTATCTATGCAGGATTTATAAATTCAGAGTTTTATCCAATATCAAATTTCTTGGTAAACATAGGTGTAAGGTATGAACACAACACGCAGTGGGTAGATTATGCAACAGACGGTGGGCAGCAACAGAAAAATAAATTGAGAAATAACGACTTCTTTCCTGCAATGCATCTTAAATATATGATTGATAACTCAAACTCTCTTAGGTTCTCTGTCTCAAGAACTGTTACAAGGCCGTCATTCATCGAGATGGCACCTTTCCTTTATCAAGAATCATATGGTAGCTCAATGCTTCGAGGAAATGCAGAACTTAAGAATGGATATAACTACAATTTTGATATGAGATATGAATTCTATGATATAGAAAATCCCTCAAATATGTTTTCTGTAACGGGATATGCCAAGATGCTGGATCAGCCGATAGAACGAACACAGACTCTTTCGGGAGGAGCTGCCGTCCATTCGTTCCAGAATGCAAGCAATGGTATGGCTGCTGGATTAGAAATAGAATTACGAAGGGAAATATTAAAGAATCTACGCATCGGATTGAACGGAACATATATGTATACCAATGTGAAATTGCCCGAAGGTGGGGCGTATACCAACTCACAACGCTCTTTACAGGGAGCTTCACCATATCTTATAAATGCAGATTTAAGCTATTCTCCAAAATTCAAGAATGGCCGTCAGTTAACTGCAACGGCTATATATAATCTTCAAGGACCAAGAATACATGCTGTTGGTATTTCTGGGCTTGGAGATGAAAAACAAGATGCCTTACATTCTTTGGATTTGGTGACTACATACCGTATTAACAAACATCTGAATATCAAACTTCAACTGAAGGATATTATTAGTCACGATATAGTGTTTCGACAGGAAATAAAGAAAGGAAATAAAATTGAAGTTGAACGTTATAAACGTGGAACAGGAATAGAATTCGGAGTGTCTTATTCATTATAAAATAGATATTAATAACATTTTTAAAGTAAAAAGAATGAAAACTGATTGTATTAAATTTATGTCTTTGGCAGCTATTGCAGCCATGACTTTGTGTACTGCTTGTAGTGATGACGAAAAAGAGCAAATTGAACCTCCTATCAGCTCTACGGGCTATTCATCAAAACTCTTTTTAAACAAGGATAATCATAATGATATCAATAATAATTTTGAAGGAGTGTTTTCAAATAAATTTGTTGGTATCTTAGAAGGTGGTGAAAATATGTCCAACATAGACAACTTTTTTGATAATGCTCCATATAGAGGTGCTGTTGAGGTAAATAATGACTGGACTTCAGGATGGATAAGAGTTGAAGGTAATGGTGATGAAACAAGTAAAGATGCTATTGAAGTGCTTGAAGGTATATTAACATCTTCAAAGACCTTGAAAGCTGGAAAGACATATGCTTTGAATGGAGAGTACATAGTAAAAGCTGAAGGTAAACTTATTATTGAGCCTGGTGTTAAAGTCGTAGCAATGACAGAGGACGAAAGTGTGGATTATATCCTAATTGAACAGGGTGCAAAAATTCTTGCAGAAGGTACAAAGGAAAATCCAATTGTAATGACTTCTGACAAGAAAGAGGCAGGTGCATGGGGAGGACTTCATATCTGCGGAAGGGCACATACTAATGTGGAAGGCGGTAAAGGTGTTTCTGAAATAGGAAATGCAGCCTATGGCGGAAATGACGATACTGATAATTCTGGTATTCTGAAGTATGTTCGTATGGAAAATACTGGATATGCTCTTGATAGTGAACATGAAGCTAATGGAATAACTTTCTATGGAGTGGGAAGTGGAACTAAGGTTGAATATGTACAGGCTTATAATGGTTCTGATGATGGCTTTGAGTTCTTTGGAGGAAGTGTCAACATCAAGCATATGGTAGTGGTGGATTGTACAGATGATTCATTCGACTGGACAGAAGGTTGGGATGGTAAGGGACAATTCCTTGTGGCTTATCAACAGAATGCAGAGTGTGACTGTCTGATGGAATGCGACAATAATGGTAAGAATTTTGATGCAGAGCCTGTAGCTAGTCCAACTATAGCTAATGTTACTCTTGTAGGAAACAATGGTAGTAAGCAAGGTATCAGATTGCGTGCAGGAACACAAGTGAAATTGTATAATACACTTGTAACAGGAAAGGCAAAATGTCTGACAACTGAAACATCCCAAACAGAAAAGGCTCTGGTTGATGGTACTTCTGTTCTAAAATATGTAACATTGGCAACAGATATAGAATGTAACGGTAGCAAGTAATAAATGCTACAAGTACTATAGACTTATTATTAAGAATGATTTAGTTACATCTTTAAAGTAAGTTTTTTTTGAATATATAGAACTTGTCATTTTAATATAGAATATACTGTAATACTTAAGAAGGGTCGTATCATTACTCAAATTCAGAGTTTGATATGACTCTTGTTTATTATTATAGTTTAATCTGTTGACTTCTTTTTATTGAATGTACTGTGATAGATTGCATTGAATCTATTCGTTTCATTATCTGATATGACAAAGGGATTTTTCTGCATAGACTAGGAGTAGGAGTACTTTGATTGCCTAATTAGTCATTTTAAGTGTTTTAGGTTTACATTCAGAGTTGTTTTACATAATTTCTTGATGCTAAATGCAATTTCAAAAAATGAGAAATTCAGAGTTATCTTACCCTTTCCAAAATGACGGAAACGACGATAACGCATGAGTCTCTTCACTTTTATAAGGTCGAGATGCTTAACTATATGGCTCAGAATTCTTATAGGGTCATTATCTGCAATATCTTCATGAATTCTTTGCGAATGGATAAACGACATTCCAGGTGAACATGGTATATTATACTATGCAAATGGTGATAAATATGAAGGAGACTGGATGTACGGTAAACCTTGTGGTAAAGGTATATATATAAAGGCAGACAGTACATGTTATAAAGGAGATTTTTATAATGGTATGAAAGACGGTAAAGGTATATGTACTTATTCCAATGGTAGTTATTATGAGGGTGATTGGAAAAACGGAATACAAAATGGTAAAGGTATTTATAGTAGTTCTGATGGTAGTACCTATGATGGAAACTTTGTTAATGGTAAATTCCAGGGGTATGGTATATATCTTTTAAAGAATGGCAATAGATATGAAGGTGAATGGAGTGACGGAAATGTAGATGGGAAAGGAACAATGTATTATGCCAATGGTGATATATATGAAGGCGACTGGAGAAAAGGCGAACTTACTGGTAAGGGAATATTAACTTTGAAAAATAAGGAAGTTTATGAAGGAGATTTTTTGAATGGAATTAAGGAAGGTGAAGGTAAGTATCGGTTTAAAAATGGAGATTGTTATGTTGGTTCATGGAAGAAAGGACAGCCTAATGGATGGGGTATTACTTTGATTGTTTTTTTATAGATATTTGCAGCTGAATAAGATAATATTTACTTATTGAAACAGATATTTCATTATATAGTCATATCCATGTGATATAAATTCCTTTTATTCGTACAGCATTAAAAACAAATGAAGCATGAAGGAAAAATCTTATTTCCGGACCATCGTGGTATCGGATGTTCATTTAGGGACTACTCATTCGAAGGTTAATCAAATCAGCGATTTTCTCAGTAGAGTAGATTGCGGGCGACTTATTCTGAACGGTGACATTATAGACGGATGGCATCTTCAGAAATCAGGTATCAGCAAGTGGAGGTCAGAACATACACACTTTTTTGAAATCATCATGAAAATGATGGAAAATCAAGGCACGGAAATCATTTATATCCGTGGCAATCATGATGACTTTCTTGATAACATTGCACCACTGCAGTTGGCCAACTTGACTATTGCAAAAGATTTTATACTGGAAAGTAACGGAAAACATTATTTTGTAACACATGGTGACGTTTTTGATAAAGTTACTACTGATATGAAATGGTTAGCTAAATTGGGGGATATAGGCTATACAGTTTTATTGTGGCTCAACAGCCAGTACAACCGATATCGCATTAGAAAAGGAAAACCTTATTATTCACTCTCACAGGTAATCAAGCAAAAAGTGAAATCTGCAGTATCTTATATTTCTGATTTTGAAAATGTACTTGTTGAATTTGCTAAAGACCGACAATGTGATGGAGTTATCTGCGGTCATATCCATCATCCGGAAAATTGCATGATTGATGAAATACACTATCTTAATTCTGGAGATTGGGTAGAAACAATGTCTGCACTTACTGAAGATGAAAATGGGGAATGGAGAATAATCTATTACACAGAATTAGATAAAAAGGTTATAAAGCCAGAAGAAAGTAAAGTCGTATCACTAATACCAGTTGCATCATGAAAATCTTATTTATCGTACAAGGAGAAGGAAGAGGACATCTAACACAGGCCATTTCAATGGAAAGATTACTTAGAAATAACGGACATGAAGTTGTAGGGGTTCTTGTGGGGAAAAGTGAATCAAGGCGTCTTCCCGGCTTTTTCATACGTAGTGTCAAGTCTCCTATCAAACAGTTTTCAAGTCCTAACTTTCTACCTCCTGGTGCCAATAAGCAAGTATGCCTGACACGAAGTATTTTATATAATTTGCTGAAAGTGCCCGAATACGTCAGAAGCATGACTTACATTCACCAGCAAATCAAGGAAACGGGAGCAGAACTTGTAATCAATTTCTATGAATTATTAACAGGATTGACTTATTTCTTTTTACGCCCGTCAGTTCCTCATATCTGTATCGGTCATCAGTATTTGTTTCTTCACGACCAGTTCAGGTTCCCCAAAAAGAACAAATGCAGTTTGTTCTTTTTGAAATTATTTACTCGTCTTACAGCATTGGGTGCCTCACAGAAACTTGCTCTTTCTTTCAGATATATTCCTAAAGATAATTTTCAGCATATAAGTGTAGTCCCTCCTTTATTGCGCCAGGATGTGTTGTTGCAGGAAAGCACCCCAGGTGAATATATTCATGGTTATATGCTGAATGCCAGTTTTTCAGAAAATATTATGGATTGGCATCAGAAACATCCCGAAATCCCTCTTCGCTTCTTTTGGGATAAATGGGAAGAAGAACCTGTAAAAACAATAGATTCAACACTTTCTTTCTATCAGCTTGACGATTATGAATTCCTTCGTCAGATGGCTGGTTGTAAAGCGTATGCAAGCACGGCTGGATTTGAATCTGTGTGTGAAGCCATGTATTTAGGAAAACCCATTCTGATGGTACCAGCTCATATTGAGCAAGAATGTAATGCCTTTGATGCCATGCAGAACGGTGCAGGTATCATTGATTATAATTTTAACCTGAGCAACTTGATACGTTTTTCAAAAAACTATAAGCCTAACCGTCTGTTTGTAGAATGGGTTAAATCTGCTGAGAACATTATATTGAATGAAATAGAACAATATGATCCGCTAAATTCTTTACAAGGTATGTATATGGTAGAAGATTTTGTGTGAAAATCAGATTTATGTGTTCACAGACCTGCTGTACAGACCAGGGATTGGCAACACCACATTGACTGTATGACGATTTCTACAGTTTAAGAAGACGGGACCGCTACTTGTATATTGAAAGCTATTCATTTTCTTCCGAAATCGGCAGGTATTTCTCCCCATTCTTCCGTTTCCCATTTATATATAGGGGTAGAGTAGTCGTTGTTTTTCAGCCAGTTCTCAGCTCTTTCTACCATTATAAAAAGACCTTCAGTCTTGTTGTTTCTCACAAGTGTAGTCTTGCATTTTTTTTGTTTAACCCACGATATAGCAGTACGGCTATCGGAATATATAGGCATATTCAGACCTTTCTGTTTGATAAGTGCAAGTCCGTGAACGATAGCCAGAAATTCTCCTATATTGTTTGTTCCGTGTACTGGTCCGTAGTGGAAAATCTGCTCCCTTGTACGTATATACACTCCACGATATTCCATGGCTCCAGGGTTTCCGCTACATGCTGCATCCACTGCCAGACAATCGAACCCGAATGTTTCGGGAAGCGGCGAAAGAGGTCTGCTGCTATTTCTTGTTTTTTTATTATCTGAAGACTTGCCGGCTCCTATATATTCATGAGCAGGAGAAGCAAAGGCGTGCTCTGCTTCTTCTTTCGTATTGAAAGATTTGTAGAGCGCGCCTTTGAAACTTTTAATCTGGAGTTGGCAGTCGGTCCACGAGTTGTACACTCCAGGATTCACACCTTTCCAGACTGTATAATATTTTTCTTTTGTCATAAAAAAGCATCAATTACATACGTTCAGGGACTTCTATACCAAGCAATCCCATTGCAAGTTTGATAATCTTGCCCACATTTTTGCTCAGAGTCAGACGGAATATTTTTACAGCTTCGTTTTCTTCGCGCAAGATACTGAAGTCGTGATAGAACTGGTTATATTCTTTCACCAGATCGTATGTATAGTTTGCAATGATAGAAGGATTGTAGTCGCTTCCTGCCTGAGCCACAACATTGTTGAAGTCGGCAAGCATCTGTATAAGGCCTTCTTCCTTAGTACTTAGTTCAATGCCTGTGGCTAGTTTTTCAGGAACGCTGATACCTGCTTCTGCCGATTTGCGCAAGATAGACTGTATACGTGCATAAGTGTACTGTATGAAAGGACCTGTATTTCCGTTGAAGTCGATAGATTCCTTAGGGTTGAAAGTCATATTCTTTCTGGCATCCACTTTCAGGATGAAATATTTCAATGCTCCAAGTCCTACTATGCGTGCAATGTCATCAGCTTCTTCTTTAGTCAATCCGTCAAGTTTCCCAAGTTCAGCACTTGTTTCCTTTGCTGTCTCTATCATGTCTGCCATAAGGTCGTCTGCATCCACCACAGTTCCCTCACGGCTTTTCATCTTACCTTCAGGAAGTTCCACCATACCGTAAGAAAAATGAACAAGGTCTTTACCCCATTCAAACCCCAGCTTGTCAAGTAAGATAGACAATACCTGGAAGTGATAGTTTTGTTCGTTTCCCACCACATATATCATTTTGTTGATAGGGTAGTCCTGAAAGCGAAGTTTTGCAGTACCTATATCCTGAGTCATATATACCGAAGTGCCGTCACCTCTTAGTAGAAGTTTGTGGTCAAGGCCTTCGGCAGTAAGGTCGGCCCAAACCGAACCGTCTTCCTTGCGGAAGAAGAATCCTTTTTCAAGACCTTCCATCACCTTTTCCTTTCCTTCCAGATAAGTGTTTGATTCGTAATAAATCTTGTCGAAACTTACTCCCATCATCTTGTATGTTTCGTCGAATCCAGCATATACCCAGTCGTTCATCATTTTCCACAGTCCGCGAACTTCAGGGTCATTAGCTTCCCATTTGCGCAGCATTTCTCTAGCTTCCTGCATAAGCGGTGATTCGGCTTCTGCCTTTGCCTTTGCTTCTTCTTCGTTCATGCCTTCTGTCATGAATTTGGCAGTAAGTTCCTTCACCTCAGCCTTATAGTGCTTGTCGAAGGCTACATAATAGTCGCCTATAAGGTGGTCACCTTTTTTGCCCGATGATTCAGGAGTTTCTCCGTTTCCATATTTCAGCCATGCAAGCATAGACTTACAGATGTGTATACCGCGGTCGTTTACTATATTAGTTTTTACAACCTTGTTGCCGTTTGCAGCCATCACGTTTGCAAGAGCGTTGCCCAACAGATTGTTTCGCACATGTCCTAGGTGAAGAGGCTTGTTAGTGTTAGGAGAAGAATATTCTATCATTACAAGAGGTGACGCATCTGTAGCATCCTTTATTCCCCATTTGCAGTCTTCGTGTATAGTATTCAGCAGTTCTATCCATACATCCGAATCGATAGTAAGGTTCAGAAAACCTTTTATGACATTATATTCTGCTACAACATGCTCGTTTTGTCTCAGATATTCGCCTATCTCTTGGGCGGTCTGTTCAGGACCTTTTTTCGACATTTTCAGGAATGGGAATACAACGAGAGTCAGATGACCTTCGAACTCTTTCTTCGTTTTCTGAATTTGTACCATCTTTTCCGATACTTCCTGTCCGTATAAGTTCTTTATACCTTCAAGTACCGCAGCAGTCAGCTTATTTTCTATTTTCATGTATAAAATATGGTTTTATTGTTTATCGGATAATAATGGTACAAAGATAGACAATAATTTTATAATTGATTTATTTAAGTCAATATTACAAGGCGGCAGTGTTAAAAATAGTTTTCGTTTAATGTTTTTATTATGCTTGTGGCTATTTTCGAGGATGATTTTCTGCTTGATTTGTATAATTTGTCAGCTTCCTCGGGCTCCATACTTGTGAAATAGTTGTTTCCTTTTGTTATTTCATCCTTGTTTTTGTCGTATAGAGAATAGCTTATAAAGTGAAACAGTGTTCTCAGCGGTTTTTCCTGCCATCTCAGATAGTGCTGGTTAAGTATCAATACATAGTCTGCTTTTTCAGCACTTATTATGCTGTTAAATTTTTTATCGTCCATTTCTTTCAAGTCGATGAAACTTTCTTCATCTTCACCTTTTAGTGTCAATGAATTAATCTCTTCACAAAGTTCTTGTGTATTTGAAGGCTTTTCGAACAGGTAATTCTTGTCTTTGTTAAGCTTTATGATGTTATTGGCTATGATATTGTTGTAAGTATAGCATATGCTGTCTGCCGGAATACCTGTTTCTTCGGCTATCATGCTTTTGGGATAATAGTTTGAACTGAAATTGTTCAAACCTATTATAAGAACTTTCTTTACAGATGTATTGCAGCTTTCATTTTCGGGATTTTTGGCTGCAGCAGATAGTGTGAAATTCAATGTACATAATCCAATCATCAGAATTCTAAAATAATTTTTTCTCATATAACCTTTGTTTTTATATTTCGAGTGTAAATTTACGAATGAGATGTTACATCAGTTTTGCTGCTATGTTATTTTCCTGTTAATTATTGTCTTCGCATATTTGTTTTGCTTCCAACGGATTGTCTGTAGTGATGAAGTCTGTTCCAAGATTCTTCATTTCTTTTATGTCTTCTTTCTTGTTTACTGTCCATACATTTACTTTCATGTTGTTGTCGTGTGCTTCCTTTATCCATTCGGGCTTGTTCCCCAGTAATCTGAAGTAATAGTCTATGCCGTTTATTCCCATATTTTTCAATTCTTTAGGTGAGATATCTCCCATCAGATATGATATGTTTGATTCAGGGGTTAATTTAGCTAAGGTTTGGCATATATTCTTGCTGAATGAAATATATTCCACCTGATTCTCAAGTTTCTTTTCTTTTACAATTCTGACTGTCTTTTCTGTAATTTCTTTTTCCTGCTCTTCTGTCTTGTGTGGCTTTATTTCAAGAATCAGCTTCAGCTCCTTGTGTTTCTTGCCTTCGTCAAGGTACTCTTCTAGTGTTGGTATTGTCTCTCCGTTTTTAAGTTTGTGTTGGCTCAGCCTGTCAAATGTATTCTCCGATATGGTAAGGTCAGCTATTGTGTCGTCGTGGTTTACTATTACTATTCCGTCTTTAGTAAGTTGTACATCAAATTCAGAACCGTAGAGTTTTGCCTCTGCTGCTTTCTTTAGTGATGTAATTGAATTTTGTGCAGAGTTTTCAGTATTCCAAAATCCTCTGTGTGCTATAACCTTAGTTTGTGCCTCTGCTGATAGTATAGCAGCAGAAAAGGCACACATTAATAAAATCTTTTTCATGATCTTTTTTATATTTGAATTATTGTTGTCAGAATGTATATCTTAATCCTATCTGGAATTGGTATGGATTTCCGTTAAGGTTTGATATACCTGTATTAGGATTTATATTGTAGAAATATTCTTTTTTGTTTTGGTCGAATCCTTTTATGCTATATATTCTTTGTGTCCCCAAATTATGTCCTGCTCCCCAATTTTTGCTTAGAAGATTGGCTACATTGAATACATCTACAGAGATTTCGATGCCCTGTTGTTTGTATATCTTGAATTTCTTTGAGAGCCTGAGGTCTACTGTCCCGTAAAATCCGTTTACTCCGCCATTCCTTTCTGCCACTTTGCCGAAGCTTTTTCTTATGTATTCTTTTGTACTGTTTTCAACTTTAGGATTGGAAAGTATTTCATTTATGCCAGTACGTATATAGTCTGGAGTTTTTGGGTCATTAGGGTCGTAGATAAAGGCTAAATCGTTAGATTCTACAAAATCACCGTTGACGTTGCCTCCTACTACCATCGAGTATCTAGTGCCTCCAATGCCCGAGAAGCGGGCTCCAAGGCTTATTCCCCAAAAAGTAGGTGCAGAACCGTAAATAACCACTTTGTGGCGGAACTGATTATTAGAATAAGTCATTTTTGAAAGGTCTCTTGGGTCGTCTGTTACCATTTGTGAAAGAGTTGCAGAATTTGCAACATTCCCATTGTATGAGGTATTGTCTTTTGTGTCATTCCATGTATAGCTGAATGATAATTCTCCATCTTTATAGTATCTCCATGTACCGTCTATTACAAAAGCAAACTGATTTACTTTCCCATCGCTCACCATTTCTAGTACACGTCCTATCTTGTCTGTTTTTCTACCTTGAGTCCAATCGGCAACACCTTTAGAGTTTATTGCATTTGCTGGAACATATACACCTCTGTTGCCCTCTGACGATATGCGGAAGAAAGGATCGTCCGCCATATTCCTGTCTATATACATATAGTTGTTTCTTCCCAATGTCATATATCCGCTAAGGCTTATTTTCAACCTGTCATTGAAGAAGTGTGTGTACGAAAGGTTTGCCTTATAGATGACAGGAACCTTACAGTCTGCACCATTCAGATTTATTGTAGACAGCTTCCCTATATTAGGATTGTTGAACAGTTCTTTTCCGGGAGCCTTTGAAGGATCTTTGCGGTATGATTCAAAGTCGGGGCGTATCAGGTTCAGCATTTCGTTGTAGTTTGGATTATTCTTGTCAAGAGTCAAATCTATTGATGCAGTCTTTGTCCCATCGAATACCATGTTGTTTATCATTGCATAGTTGTTGATGTCTGATGCAAATATTCCAGCTCCGAATCGTATTATGTCTTTGTGCTTGTCTTTGATGTCCCATGTTATTTGCAGGCGTGGCTGAACCTGAAAAGTGGAAAGTCCGTTGTTGGTCTTAAGTCCAAGTTCGTCGAATACAATCTGGTTGAATGTGCCTTTGTTGAAGTAGCTGGCATTGTCAAGTCTTAATCCGGCTATAATGTCGAATCCTTTGAATAGCTTTGTCTGTAGTTGTGCATAGATACCTGTGTTGAGTATGTTTTGTTTTACTCGTTCATTGTCTGTAAGATATACCTCACGCACATAGCGGTATGGTTCAAGATTATCGAATGCGTCCAGCCCATTAAAGTAAAAACGTCCGTTTGTTTCACTTCCGTATCTGGAATTCATATGAGTATACATAAAGTCTGCCCCAAAAGTATAATTAATCTTGTTGGTGCTGTAGTAAAAGTTATCGGCCAATTGTAGTACGTGATTGTAGAAATTTTCAGGACTATATCGTTGTCCTCCCAATTGGATGCTGGTTATGGATTTCTTGCCATCTATCATAGACTCAACATTGCTTACAATGGCTCTTGGAATATTTGACGAAGGAAGTTCTTTGCCTGGCATGGACTTCTCGAGTGTATATAGATGCTGTATCTTCAATTCGTTAGTTCCTTTAGGCCCAACAACTGAACGTAGTGTTACCATGGCACTGTTGTTGAGAGAACGAACATCACCATACGACTCGTAGATATTAATAGCAGTATTGTCTCCTAGCCCCATTTTATTGTTGTCATTTACAAGATTGTCTGTAAATGTCAGAAGATTGGTAGGGTTAATCTGCCAGTCTAGTCTGGCAAATACGGCATCTGTGCCCTGTTTCTTGTCGAAAGCACCAAATTGAGGACTCGATGATACTCCATATTTGCTTCTTGCTATTTGCAGATACTTGTCGCGTGTCTCTGTGCTTAGATTGTATCTTCGTTCATCGTCTGTATTGTGTATATCTGCTATGTAGATGGGACGTGAGTCTGCTTGATGATCCCATGCAATGAAGAAATGGGCCCTGTCTTTTACTATAGCTCCTCCCAATGATGCGCCAAACTGATAGGTAGAGAAATTATTGTTGCGTCTGTTTCCTCTGATGTCGTAAGGGCTGGACAGCCAGTTGGCACGGGCAAATGTAAACGCGCTACCCTTCAAGTCGTTTGTCCCAGATTTGGTAACAGTACTGACTGTTCCTCCTCCTGCACGTCCGTTGGTTACATCATATTGGTTTGTTATCACCTTGAATTCTCTTATTGCTTCCATAGAGATGGCATATGGTACTCCGTTTCGGCTTGTAGTACTTCCTCCAGAGGTAGGATTCTTGGCACTCATTCCGTCAATGGTGTAGTTGGTAGATGAGGCTAACTGCCCAGAAAGGCTAGAACCGGTGCTTAGTGGAGACAGGTCTACAAGAGAAGTGAAGTTCCTGCCGTTTACAGGAAGCTTTGCAAGGTCTCTTTCTGTAACAGATGTTGCGGCTCCTGTTGTGGTTATTGTATTTTTCAGAGAATTTGCAACAACTTCCACTGTGTTCAGTTCTACGCTCTCTTCTTTTAGCTGAAAATCAATTCTGACGAGGTCTCCTTGATTTAGTTTATATCCAGTACGTTTTTGGTCGCCATAACCTACATACGTTACAGTTATGCTATAAGGACCCCCTAATGGTAGCTGTTTGATAGTAAATTCGCCTTTTTCGTTTGTTATAGAGCCTGTAGTAAATCCTGTTGATTCGTTTTTTACTTGAATAGCTGCACCTATTACGCTCATTTTCGTTTCATCTATTACGACTCCCGAAATTATTGCCTGATTATTTTGTGCCATCAATATAGGACAGCAATTAACCATTGTGCCAATCAATAAAACTGATTGTAATAACCTTTTACCCATTTTCATTTAGTTTGTTTTGTTTTGTTTTGTGCAAATGTATAGAGTATATGTTGCAGTATTATAACATAAATGTAAAATGTGTATTACTTGTATGTTTCGCTATCAAGGACTGTTTTTTTATGCGAGTGTCTTATTATGCATCATCTTTTTCCATATACTTGGATTGATCCCAGTATAATGCTTGAACTGTTTGCTGAAGTGTGTGATGTCTGCAAAACCTACCATAAAAGCTATTTCGCCTATACTTATTTCATTTCTCTCTTTTAGAATTTGTTTTGCTTCTTCCACTCTCATCGTATTGATCCAACAATTGAAATTAGTATTGTAGATATCATTGATATAATTTGATATATATGTTCGGTTGATACCCAATTTTCGTCCTAATATTTCAATTGTTATACCCTGTGTTAAATACCCTTTTTCACTTATCCATTTGTTAATAGTATTCTTGATTTTAAGTGAATTTTTTGCTCTTCTTTTAAGATTTGTCTTTTCCATAATAGTCGCTTATATATCTTGCAAAATAAGTATTTTTATATTAGGATTTTGCCACATAAAACCGTGATTTATAACTGGATATGAGTTTTTTTATGTATGTTTTAGAAAGAAGAATATCATATATGAAAAAGAGGATGTGTCAAAAATGACACATCCTCTAAATTATTACAATCTATAGTTAGATTATTCTACTATTAAATTAGTTTTTAGGGCTCAATTTAACAGGTATGTTAACTTTAACTACAGAAAGAGCTGTAAATGTTACAGTTGCTTCTACTGTCAAGTTGAATTCCTTGATAAGAGCAGTTCCCTTATTTTCCCAAGAAATTTCTCCTGATTTCTCGTCTACAAGCAAGAATCCTTCTGTTGATTTAAGTCTGTCTACAATAGCCTGGCTTTCTTTTGTAAATGCATACTTAACAGATACAGCATTTGTATTTATCTTGTAAGTATTTGCTGCAAGGTCTGTCAACTGAAGTTCCTTGTCGTAGAAGTGATAAATACCTTTACCGTAGTTATCAACAACATTTACAGCAGTTTTACCTGCAACAGTTGTCTTAGATGGACTATCTGTCAATGTAAGTGCTTTAGCATTACCAGCCTTGAATGGATTAACAAATCTAACATCATATTTCTGTGTTCTTGATTCGCCATTGTCATAAGTAGCTGTTACTACAACTGGTTTGTTGTATGCTTCCATTGTAAGTTCTTCAGCCAATGTTACTACTGATTCTCTTACTAATGGTGAAGGATTCATTTCAACTTTCAATGGATCTTCTTCAACGTCCCATTTCAAAGACATTTCTGCCAACATGTCAAGAGCTCCTTGTTTTGCTTCGAAATGTTCATTCATCTTAGTCTGCAACTTCCAAGTATTATCAACTATATTACCCTTAACAGTTGCAAAAGGATTATCTCCAGCAGTTACATAAGCATCGTTATATTTGTATGCTGGCATATCGTTTATAACAGTAACTTCCTGAGTAAGTATTACATTACCACGTTTTTCATCTTCATTAGGTTTATATGTAATAGTAATAGTGTATTTACCACCAACGTAAGAAAGATCTGTCAAAACTTCATTGTTCACATTGATTTCAACAGGAGCTGTAGTAGTAGATGTCTGTTTTGTAGCAACCTTGATTTCGAAACCTTCATTTTTGAAGTTGCCTGTAGCTTTCAAATCATTAATTCCAGGTTTTCCTGTTGCTACCAATAAGATTTCTGGTGTTTGGTATTTTTCTCCAAATTCAACAGAAGTCAATCCTGTAGCTTTGTATACTTTTGTATTGAAGTCTTCCCATGTCATTTTTGTAACTTCATCGAAGTCAGAATCTTTCTCATCAGCCATCAATGTAGAATAATTGAATGTTTGAGGGGCAGAAACTTCAGCAGTAATATCTTCTTGGTTAGTTCCGTCAATAATTTCCAATTTGATATATGAAGAAGCAACAAGTTTTACTTCACCATTGTTTGTTTTCATAAATGCATCAACACGTACAACTGGCATACGTCCTACTGCTGCAATGCCATATTTTGCATCGATAGTAACTTTACCATCTTTTGTTACGTTGATGAAATCCTGCTGGTTTGTCTTAGGAGCGTCAACTGCTATATATTCTTCAGGTTTTGAATATTCGAATGTGATGTCACCTTCAGCAAAATTCAAGTCAGTCATTGATGTTTTTCTTGTTTCGTCATACAAGTCAACATATTCACTTAAATCAATACCTGTAGTATGTTTAACTTCAAGGTCTACATTTTTTGTAGCAACAGCATTTGCAATTTCTTTTACAAATGCATCATCTTCCTTGCTCGCTGAGTTTATAACTTTATTACGTTCTTTAAATTCAACTAAAGTATTAACATTGCTCTCTTTGCTGTTTACTATTACAGGAGTAGCATCTTCAGTTTTAACTACGATATAGTCTGAAGTTGTATATTTTGTACCTTGCCACAACTGCAATGCTGTGAAGTTATTATTATTTTCTATGCCTTCTGCAATGCTAAGGTAGTTAGCTTTTGCACTTACTACAGCTTCACCGTCTTTTACAGTCAGACCGTTTACAGCTGTCAATAAGTCGAACATATCACCAGCAGCACGTGATGTTACTGCACGGCTTATAAACTTAGCAACAGCACCTTCTGTATAAGCATCAGATGGATTGATTCTATAAGGAACTTTTACAATGTTAGAGAAGTTCTTGTCATATAGAGGTTTGAAAGATTTGTCTTCATTGAAACTTTCTTCGCTCAAGTATTTTTTTACTACATAGAATTTGTCTTTTGTAGTTGGGTATTTTGTATCATTATCTTGAACGTCAACAACAAACTCAAGTGAACCGATAGCTTCACCAAGGATGATTTCAACGTTACCTTCAACACCTTCTACGTTTGCGAAAACAAGTTTGTTTCCGTCTTTGATAGCTGTAACTCCAGTAGCAACAGTTCCTTCACTAGCTTTCCAGCTAATTTTTGTTGCTTCTACAAGCTTGCCGTCCTGATAAATGTCAAAACATCCTGTTTCTGTATTAGGAACATAGTATTTTCCATCAGCACCATCAGCGCCATTAGTACCATTAGTACCATTAGTACCATTAGTACCAACAGCCTTGTAGTTTTGTTTTACACCGTTCTTACACCAGTAACCTCCGGCATCGATTGTCCATACGTCAGCTTTTGTACCATTAAGCACATCGTATGTTTTGCCATCGCTTAATGTAATTTTGATACCGCCGTTTCCATCTTTGATGTCTTCTACAGATTTGATTACAGCTCCTGATTCTACAAGTTTCTTTAGTTCACCTAATGTAACGTTGATGGCATCTACTTGTTCCTGTAAGCCATCAATTTCGTCATCGTAATCCTTGCAAGAAGTAAAAGTTGCTGTTGAAGCAACAAATAAAGCTCCAAACAGAAGTGCACTTAAATACCTTTTTCTCATGATAAAAATAAATTTTAATTTATAAATTAAACAATATTCGGCTGCTTTACCGATAATCTTAAATTATACAATAGAACCAGCATTTGCCGATTCAGCCAATATAGGTTAATGTTGAATTATCAGTTTGAATTCAGCACTTTTATGCCTATATTAAAATCTTAATAATATTAACGGTTATTGTTTATTCAATATCCGTCTTTAATTTTGCTTCAAAAGTATGTTTTTTATTATCAGACTATTAGTCAAAACGTAAACAAATATATATTAATGTTTAAAAACATGTTTTATAACATTGTAAAATGTATAAGAACTAAAAAGGGCAGAAATTTAGAAATTTGTTTAAATGTAAATTTTAGGATAAACAATAACTTTGATTTTATTGTTATATGAACTTTGCTTGCTGTCTTGTTTGAGATTTTATAATGTAGAATAAGAAAAAAGTGTGGTTATGTGTTTTTGTGATATAAGAAAAGCACTGAGTAAATTTTATTACTCAGTGCTTGGAGCTGTTTTTTGAAATACTGTTGCTGTATTAAGATATTAAATATAAATCAGTGTAGATAGATAGTTTTCGTCGAATATCTCGTTCGAAATTTCCAATAGTTCTGAGGCAGTGATTTCCTCTATCTTTTTATATGCCACTTCCTGTTCCTCAAATCTGTTGTAGTGAAGGAAACATTTTCCCATGTCCAAGGCATAGTTCTCGAAATTGTCGGATGCCACACCCATCTGTCCTATAATCTGTTTTTTGGCGGCAGACAGTTGTGTACTTTTCATCATGTTGTCTCTTAGTTTTTTCAGTTCCTTCCTTACCAGTTCTATGCATAAGTCCTTGTCTTCTTGGTCGCAGCCGAAGTATATGCTGAATGTTCCTGTGTCGGTATACGATGTGACATTCGATTCTACACTATACACCAATGCGTTTTTTTCTCTCAGGACGATGTTCAGCTTACTGTTCATTCCTGGTCCGCCCAATATATTGTTGAGCAGATATAGTCCCACTTTCTTTTTGTTGTGTGCATCGTATGCTCTTGCTCCAATCATTACATGCGCCTGATGTGTATCCTTGTTTATTGTAAGCCTTTGTGGTGTATATGCAAACGGAGATGTTCTTGTTTCGGTGAACTGACTGTCGGAATTGAAATCGGATGTAAGTTTTTCAATGACCTTTATTACTTTCTTGAATTCGATATTTCCCATCACAAAGAACACCATGTTGTTAGTCTTGTATCTTCTGCCGGTAAAGTTGAGGGCATCGTTGCTTCTGAATCCTCTAAGCATATCCGGTTTTCCAAGTATGTTTCTTCCTAGTGGATGGTCGGGGTATATCAGTTCTTCGAAATCGTCGAATATCAGTTCTGCAGGGCTGTCTTCGTAGCTTTGTATTTCGTCGATTATGACTTCTACTTCCTTCTCTATCTGGTTTTCGGGGAATGTACTGCAAAACACTATGTCGGTCAGCAGCTCGGCTGCACGCATGAAGTGTTCTTTAAGGAAGGCACTATATACTATGGTTTCTTCTTTATTGGTATAGGCATTGAGGTCTCCTCCTACATTTTCCATCCTGTTGAGGATATGCCATGCCCGCCTGTGGGTAGTACCTTTGAACATAAGATGTTCTACAAAATGGGCTATTCCCTGTTCTTCTTTTTTTTCGTCTCTTGTTCCTGCGTTTATGGCATATCCGCAGTACATAACGTTGGTGGGGCTCGGACTGTGTATTATTCTTAGTCCGTTATTCAGTGTATGTGTAGATATTGTTTTCATATCGATTGTATATTTTGTGGCTAAGATAATAATTATAACTTGTTTTTTTATGATAACTTTGTAGTAATGCAAAAATAATATATTTTGATAATTATGAGAAAAATAATAGGAATAGGAGAGACTATACTTGACATTCTCTTTCGTGACGGTCAACCTCAGGCTGCTGTTCCGGGAGGTTCGGTTTATAACAGTATGATTTCTCTTGGAAGGATGGGGATGAACGTTACTTTTGTAACCGAAGTGGGTAATGACAGAGTCGGGAAAATTGTTCTTGACAATATGGTGGAGAACGGGGTAAGTACCGATTGCGTAAACGTGTACAGCGATGGAAAGTCGCCTGTTTCGCTGGCTTTTCTTAACTACAGGAATGATGCCGAATATGTGTTTTATAAAGACATCAGGGATAATGGACTTGATGTGCCTATGCCCGATATAGAAAAGGATGATATAGTGATAATAGGTTCGTATTTTGTAGTTTCTGCCGTGAATCGTGACAAAGTGAAGGAACTGCTTGATTATGCATGTAGCCGTGGAGCCATTGTTTATTATGACGTAAATTTCAGAAGTTCGCATGCAGGAGAGGCTATAAAGCTGATGTCGTCGGTGATAGAGAATATGGAGTATGCCGATATATTGAGAGGTTCGACAGAAGATTTCCAGAATCTATTCAAAATATCTGATCCTGATATTGTGTATAAGAAAAAAGTGGAATTCTATTGCAAGAATTTCATATGCACAGATTCTGACAAGGATATACATCTGTATTCCAGCAGTGTAGACAAGACATACGGAATAGAGCCGGTGAAGACTGTAAGCACCATAGGAGCCGGCGATAATTTCAATGCCGGCCTTGCATATGGGCTTGTGAAGTATAATATCTTGAGGGATGACCTCAAGTCTCTTTCCGAAGATGACTGGGACAAGATAGTACGTTGTGGTATAGACTTCAGCGCAAATGTATGCCAAAGTGTGAACAACTCTATTTCTAGAGAATTTGCTGATTCATACCGTTGACAATTTTCTTGACTTCGTTCTGGAAGGCTATAAATCCGCCTCCCAGGACGCGGTTGCCTTCGTAGAACACTGCCGACTGTCCGGGAGTGATGGCTGAGGCTTCTGACTCGAAGTGTACTAATATCCTTCCGTCTTCGAGTGGCTTGACCGAGCATGGTATGGATTTGCTTCTGTAGCGTATTCTTACAGACAGGTTCTTGCATTGAAGTACCTCGTCCATATCTGCCACATTTACATCTTCTATAAGCATATATTCTGCTTTCAGTTGTTCGGCATCGCCAAGCATCACCGTATTTTTCAGAGGGTTGATCTTTAATACGTAAGCTGGTTTTCCTAATGCTATTTCCAATCCTTTGCGCTGTCCTATGGTGTAGTATGCAAATCCTTTGTGCTGTCCCAGCTTTAGTCCTTTGCTGTTGACAAACCATCCAGTACCTATTCTTTCGTCAATGTCGGGACAGTGTTCTTTAAGGAAGTCTCTGTAGTCTTTGTCGATAAAGCAAATCTCCATACTTTCCCCTCCCTTAGCCTTGGCCTCGAACCCTTTTTGTGAAAGGTACTCTCTTACTTCTGCTTTTGTCATTCCTCCAAGTGGGAAAACCATTCTCTTGAGGATATGTTGTGGAAGTTTCCAAAGGAAATATGACTGGTCTTTTGTAGCATCGTCGCCTGTAAGTATGTATCTGTTGCCGTTTATGTCTTCAAGGCGGCAATAGTGGCCTGTGGCAATATTGGCACAATTGGTCTTGTCTGCCAATTCGCATAAAATCCTTTCCTTGAAAAGAGGGTTACACATTACACAAGGGTTTGGTGTACGGCCTCTCATGTATTCGTCGATGAAGTATTTTACTATCACTTCACGGAACTCATTGCGTACATCTGCCACATGGTGTTCTATTCCAAGTCTGTCGGCAAGTTTACGGGCTTCTATTATAAAATCCGGCTCGTCTTGTCCGGGTGTAGAGAATTGCGACTTGACATCCCATGTGCGCATGGTTACTCCTACAACTTCATATCCTTTTTCCTGAAGCATGATGCATGTGGCAGAACTGTCTATCCCTCCGCTCATGCCTACAAGTATTCTCTTGTCTCTCTCTTTCATATTAACTGTCTTGGTTATAAATGTTTTGACACGCTGTGACTAAAAGGTGTTCAACGTATGGTAGAAAGAAGGGCCATATCAGATTTCCTTGTATTGAACATGGAATTCCGATATAGCCCTTTTCATTGTTTATAGTATTATGCCTGATTATACATTGAATCTGAAGTGCATTATATCTCCATCCTGAACAACATATTCTTTGCCTTCTACATTCATTTTTCCGGCTTCTTTTACTGCCGATTCGGAGCCGTACTTGATAAAGTCATCGTATTTGATGACTTCTGCACGGATAAATCCTTTTTCGAAGTCGGTATGTATCACACCTGCACACTGAGGAGCTTTCCATCCCTTGCGGTATGTCCATGCTCTTACTTCCTGAACGCCGGCTGTGATGTATGTTTCGAGGTCGAGCAACTTGTATGCTGCCTTGATAAGGCGTGTAACGCCCGATTCTTCAAGACCTACTTCCTGCAAGAACATCTGACGGTCTTCGTATGTTTCGAGTTCGGCTATATCTGCTTCTGTCTTGGCTGCAACGACAAGGATTTCGGCTTTTTCGTCTTTCACCGCTTCGCGTACCTGTTCTACATACTTGTTGCCGTTTACTGCACTGGCTTCGTCTACGTTACAAACGTAAAGTACAGGTTTGCTTGTGATGAGGAACAATTCCTTTGCTATCTTTTGTTCGTCTTTTGTCTCGAACTGCACTGTGCGGGCCGATTTTCCCTGTTCCAATGCTTCCTTGTATTTCACCAACACTTCGTAAGTCTGCTTGGCTACCTTGTCGCCTCCAGTCTGTGCCTGTTTCTGTACTTTCTGAATACGGCTCTCTATAGTTTCCAGGTCTTTAAGCTGGAGTTCTGTATCTATGATGCCTTTGTCGCGTACAGGGTCTACACTGCCGTCTACGTGAGTCACGTTTTCATCGTCGAAACATCTCAATACGTGTAGGATAGCATCTGTCTCGCGTATATTGGCAAGGAACTTGTTTCCAAGGCCTTCACCTTTACTGGCTCCTTTTACGAGTCCTGCAATGTCTACAATCTCTACGGTAGTAGGAACTATACGGTTAGGGTTGATTATTTCTGCCAGTTTGTTCAGTCTTTCGTCGGGTACTGTTATTACACCTACATTTGGTTCTATAGTACAGAAAGGGAAATTGGCTGCCTGAGCCTTTGCATTTGATAAGCAATTGAAAAGAGTTGATTTTCCTACGTTCGGCAAACCAACTATACCACATTGTAAAGCCATAAATTATATATAATTATTGTTTTCTTTTCATTTATGTGTACAAAGTTACTCAAATATGATATAACTACAAAGTAATGATGTGATTAGTGAATAAATTGTATGATAATGCCCTTGCATTTTCTGTAATTGTAAGTTGCATTTACACAAATATAGCTTACAGTTGTGCTCTTGCAGCCTGCATTTGAAGAAATGCAGGCTGCAAGAGTAGAAAATGTCGGGACATCAAGTCTTTTTCACTGTTTTGAATCCTTTTTATGGCCAGTTTCCTATGTTTGAATTTTTCAGCATATAGAAGTCTTCTTTGTCCATGCCTATATCGTCCAGTGTGCGGGCTTCGTTATGGTCGTTAAGATATACTCGCCTGCACTCTTTGAAAGATTGGCTTGAAACAGAATGGCTGTCGTTTCTGTACGGGGTATCTACTCCGCTTAAATCGAGCATGGTATGGAAGAAAGAAAGGGATGAAGATATGTCTTTCGACTTGTTGTTGTCCATTGCCTTGCATTTTTCCGGATACTTCTCTATATAGCTGTCGGATGTCCATACTATGAACGGTACGTGTATCTGATAATACGACGGTACAGGAGAGGCATGAAGAAACAGCTCCCTGTCGTCGTCGAATATGTCTTCTCCATGGTCGGAGGTATATATCAGAGCGGCATCTGTTCCTGGCCTGTTTATAATGTCTATCAGTTCGGCCAAGAACTTGTCTGTATATCTTATCGTATTGTCGTATCCGTTGTATAGGTTGTTCTTGAATCTGGCTTCCGCTTCGGCTGGAGCGTCAGGTATGAAGAACACTTCGTTTTTGGGGTATCTTTCTCTGTAGCTGAAGTGAGAACCATATGTGTGTAATACAATAAGTTGCTTGTCGTATCCTTTGTCGATGCTTTTTGAAACGAGTTTCAGCAGGTCTAAGTCGTAAGTATTGTTTTTTGTACCCAGTGCGACTTCTTTAATGAAGTTGTATTCGTCTGCCTCCATACCAAAGAAATCTATAAACGAATGGTTATGGCGTTGGTTAGAGAAGAATGATGTGTGGAATCCAGCTTCCTTGAATGCTGTAATTATACTTTTACGGTAGTATATCGAATCGTAGTTGGTTGCCGCAACCGATGATATAAGCATCGGCACACTCTTGTGGGTGGTGTTCGATTCGGAAAGTACATGTGAAAATGCAGTAAGGTTTTTATGTTCTTCAAGCCGTGGATTGGTTTTGCGTGAATAACCGTATAGAGACCAGTTGCATGCTCTTGATGTTTCGCCTACTACCATCACATATATTTCTTTGTCTTTGGGATTGTGTGTGGCTTTGGCATTGTATGTAAATCCTTCTGATGTAGACTTGTAGTTGTTTGTCCACGATGTCCTTTGTGTGGCAAGGAATATATTATAGCACACATTTGCAGGGTATAGTTCTTCTTTTATCTGGTATCTCTTGTCTGTGAAAGATGATGATAGCAGGCATATCACACCTGTCAGCAATGTGATGATGGAGCGTTTTTGTTCTCGCTTGATGAAAGCTGTAGATAAAGTCTTTTTACGTATGATGGAAATGGCTGCAATAACAAGTGCAGGGATGTATAGTATTACTATTGTTACCAATGCCGGCAGCAGGTTGTTGAGCAGCTCCATTGCTTCGCTCGAGTTTGTGGTTACAAGATTGAGGAACATATCTACTGCTATTATCGACTTTCCGAAAAGATATAGCAATACTATCTGGAAAGCTCCCAGAAAGATGAACGGGAACAGTATCCAGAAGGCTGTTGCGCAGTTTTTGAATCTGCTCATTATCAGGTGGTATATTGACAATGGGAAGATGATATTGGTTACTTTTGCCAATAATGACATATGCTCTGTAAAGCATAGTGCTATATTGGGTGCGATAAGTATTGTCAGGAAGATGTAGAACATGTTTTCCTGATTGTCTGTCCATGTTTTGGTTTTATTAAAAAGCTTCATTGATATTGAATATAAATCCGGTCTGGCCTTTCCCAAACCCTAAGTCTAAACGTACATTAACTCTTTTCTTGAATTCCCATCTGTATCCGAAACCGTAGTTGGGAAGTATATGTTTTGCATTGAAATCTGATAAGCGTGGAAATATGGTTCCTGCTCCTGCCCATATGGCTATGCCGTTGCGTCTCCATACGTGTTGTCGTAGCTCTATCTGTGCATCCATCGAGCATTTGTCGCGGTATCTTCCTTCATAATATCCTCGCATGGAATACGAACTTCCAAGTGTGGCCATAAGTCCCCAAGGCGGGTTTCCGTAGCTTATCATTGTGTGGTATTGTCCTGCAATTATTCCTCCTTTCCATACTTTATGATAGTAGTTGGCTGTCAACTCTGTACTGCTGAATGAATAATCATTCCCCATAAAGGCAGGGCTGAAGCGTTGGTCTAATCTTATATAGCATCCTTTTTGTGCGTTTGTAAGAAAGTCGCGTGAGTCATATTGTAGTGCAAATCCGGCACTTACATTGGTGGTTCTGTAGTCCATTCCCTCCCATAGCTCAGGCCTTTCCATTTTATGTCCATACACATAATCGAACATAGCCGTTGGCCCTATGTAAAAATTATTTGCAATACGAAACATAAAGTCTACTTTTATCTGTGACAGAAACCTGTTGTACTTGCTTTCATTTTCATCTTGTCGTCCATTGTCGTATCCGTTTCCCCAATAAAGGCTGGGAAAGGAGAAGAAGTATAGATTATAGTTTAGTCTGTATCTGTCGGAAGGAAAGATGTGTGTCCCTTTTATTCCTAACAAATAAAACCCTACTGTTGATATATCTCCATATAATGATACATTCGAAGGTGGAAGTATTGTATCCGACGAATCGCTCCTGTATAGTCCTGCTGCTACAAGACCGATACCAAACTTTGTGTCAGTAGAGTAGTGTGGACCTCCTATTATGCTGAAGTCGAATTTCTTGTTTTTCTTTTCTTTGTTTGCATCATTGAAGTAGTCAAGAAATCTCTTGAAGAAACTCCGCTTTTGGGTTACAGTATCTTCTGTAAAAGAGTCAAAAGAATTGTCTGTCATTTTGTTGTCTGATGTTGATGATTGTGCATACAGTGATATATTGACAATCATAATCATCAAAAATATTAACCATTTCATCTTTTTGCTATAAAATTAATGCTATAATACTTTATATTGTTTTAATATGATACTTATTTTCGTTAGGTCTTTTATATTTCCCAATAATAGTTGGAATAATACCAAACTGCGTATCTTATAATAACTTATAATGTAGAGAATTTGTTGGATATAAATTCTGTTTATTTGATATTTTTAATAAAAAAAGAGGACAGTCTTATAATGACTGCCCTCTTGAAAGAGAGATTCTATTATTTGCTTTATTATTTGTCCATTGTAATAGTCATACTAGGAATAAGTATGAACTCGTTCTTCTTGTTGTTCCATTTGTAGTATTCTGTAGTGACACTCTTGCTGTCATAAGTGTAGCATATCTTCAGGTCATTTATCCATGAATTACTTTCTGTATTCCACTTCTGAGACAAGTTTTCTGTCATTTGGTTATTCTTGTTGTATTTATAATTATACTTCATGAACTTAGTAAGCAAGTTATTGTTCATTTTGTAAACAGTCTCTGCTACTTTCACTCCATTTACTTCTTCTGCATTGTAAATGAGGTTGTTATTTAACTTAGCTGCCGAAACAGTAGAGTTAGCAATAAAAATTGTTACAACGATTAACAATGTCTTGATAAGATTCATAGCTTTCATATCTTTAAAATTTATTAGGTTGAACTTACATTTTGTTTTGATTACACTGCAAATATATATATAACTTCGACATGTTGTATATATTCATGCAGAAAAAATGCAATAAATTAGCAAAATGTTATCTTTTAAAGATATATTAACTATACGGCAATGCTAGTGAGCTTCGAGCCAATTTTGTCCCCAACCACAGTCTGCAAGCAAAGGTACTTTCATTTTGTAAGCAGCCTCCATTTCGGAAATCACAATTTGTTGTACTTTGGTCTTTTCTTCCGGCAGTACGCTAAAGTTGAGTTCGTCGTGTACTTGAAGTATCATTTTCGAGCGAATACCCTCTTCCTTGAATCTTTTGTATATCCTAATCATTGCAACTTTTATAATGTCGGCAGCACTTCCCTGTATCGGAGCGTTTATGGCATTTCTTTCGGCATATCCTCTTACTACTGCATTTCTTGAGTTTATGTCGGGAAGGAATCTTTTTCTATTGAATATTGTTTCTATATATCCTTTCTCTTTAGCCATATCTATGCTTTTGTCCATATATTCTTTTACTTGAGGATAGTTTTCGAAATATCCGTCTATAAGTTCTTTGGCTTCTTTTCTTTCAACATTCAGTCTTTCTGCTAGTCCGAATACAGATATACCATATATAATTCCGAAGTTGGCTGTCTTGGCTTTGCTTCTTTCTTCTTTTGTTACATCTTCTATTCCTTTCTTATATATTTTTGCAGCAGTTGCAGCATGAATATCCTGTTGATTGTTGAAGGCTTCTATCATATGCTTGTCTTCGCTAAGGTGTGCCATTATCCTAAGTTCTATTTGAGAATAGTCGGCAGAGAAGAATTCACATCCGTCATCGGGGATAAACGCTTTTCTGATTTCCTTTCCGTCAGTATTTCTGATAGGAATGTTCTGAAGGTTTGGATTGCTCGAACTTAGTCTGCCTGTTGCGGTTACTGTCTGATTGAACGAAGTATGTATTCTGCCCGTCTTTGGGTTTATCAGTTCGGGCAGTGAGTCGATATAGGTGCTGAGTAGTTTTTTCAGTCCGCGGTAATCCAGTATTTTTTCAACTATCTCATGCTTCCCCTTCAAGCTTTCCAGAACCTCTTCGGAAGTTACATACTGTCCTGTTTTTGTCTTCTTTGCCTTTTCCACAATTTTCAGTCGGTCGAATAGTATTTCGCCCACTTGCTTTGGTGATGATACGTTGAACTCCATTCCTGCAAGCGAATAGATTCCTTCTTCTATCTGTTTCATTCTTGCAGTGAAATGTCTTGATGTCTCTTTAAGAGCTTCCGTATCTATTCTCACTCCATTTCTTTCTATGTATGCAAGGACTGGCACAAGTGGCATTTCTATATCTTCGAACAGTTCTTTGACATTGTTTTCTGTAAGTTCTTTTTCGAGGATATTTTTAAGTTTCATTGTTATGTCTGCATCTTCGCAGGCATATTTATAGACATCGGTAGGAGAGAGGTCGCGCATGTTGCGCTGGTTCTTTCCTTTGGGTCCTATGAGTTCTTCTATTTTTATAGTCTCGTATTTGAGATACACTTCTGCCATGTAATCCATGCCATGATGCAGTTCGGGCTGAAGTACGTAATGTGCAATCATGGTATCAAAAAGTTTTCCTTTCAGTTCGATTCCATAATTTGCCAGTATGTTCATATCGTACTTGATGTTCTGTCCTATTTTTGTTGTATTCTCGTTTTCCAGTAGAGGTTTAAACTTATTAACTAATTTTTGCGCTTCTTCTCTTTCTTTAGGAACGGGAATATAGAAAGCCTGATTTTCTTTGAAACTGAAGCTCATTCCTACCAATTCGGCAGTCATTACATCGGTTCCAGTTGTTTCTGTATCTAGACAGAAAATCTCCTTTGTAAGGATATTTCTTAAAAAATTGTCAATACCTTCTTCATTGTCAATTAGTTGATAATCGTAATCGGTGTCCTGAAGCCTTCTGAGATTTGAATTTTTCTGTTCGTCTGTCTCTTCGTCCGTAAAGAATCCAAAAAGATCGCCTTGTTTTTCCGCTTGTTTGGCTACAGATTTCTTTTCTGTCTTGAAAATACGGTCAATAAGTGTACGAAATTCCAGTTCCTCGAATATTTCCCTCAATCTGGATTCGTAAGGAGATTCTCTTTTCAGTTCTTCAAGATTCAGTTCGATAGGAACGTCAATTTTTATGGTTGCAAGAAATTTCGAGAACTTTATTTTTTCTATGTTCGATTCTACTTTAGTCTTTATCGCTCCCTTCAGTTGATCGGTATTGGCAATGAGATTTTCTATGCTTCCAAATTGTGATATAAGTTTCTGTGCAGTTTTTTCTCCAACACCGGGGCATCCGGGTATATTGTCGGCAGTGTCTCCCATAAGTCCAAGTATATCTATAACCTGCAAAGGAGATTCTATATTGAATTTGTCTTTGACCTCTTTCACTCCCATCACTTCGAATTCTTTGTCGCCGTATTTGGGACGATACATGAACACGTTTTCGCTTACCAGCTGTCCGTAGTCTTTGTCCGGAGTCATCATATACGTCTTTACACCCTTTTTCCCTGCTTCGGTAGCCAGTGTTCCTATCACATCATCGGCTTCATATCCTTTTACTTCGAGTATAGGTATTCTGTAGGCTCTGATAATATCCTTTATAATAGGTACTGAGAGTCGGATAGCCTCTGGAGTTTCTTCTCTTTGTGCTTTATACTCTTTGTAGGCTTCGTGTCTGAAGGTTGGACCAGAAGGGTCGAATGCAACTCCTATGTGTGTAGGTGCTTCATTTTTCAATACTTCTTCAAGTGTATTTACAAAACCGAGAATAGCTGAGGTGTTGAATCCTTTTGAATTGATTCTTGGATTTTTGATAAATGCATAATATGCACGATATATAAGTGCATAGGCATCCAACAGAAAAAGTTTGTTCATTTTTGAGAAAATTAATATTATTATTGTATGTAAAAATACAAAAAAATACCATATTACCCTTTTTATTTGTATTTTTGTGTACTAATTTATTTTAGATGGACCTGATAGATATAATAAGACATCCCGTAAGACAGGACTTAGAAGACTTTAAGACATTGTTTGATACCTCGTTGAGAAGTGATAATGTGCTTCTTGGTGAGGTGTTGTCGTATATAAAGAAACGTAGTGGAAAGATGATGCGGCCTATTTTGGTCATGCTTATGGCAAAGGCTTTCGGAACTGTAAATGATGCAGTCCGTCATGTAGCTTTATCGCTTGAACTTCTTCATACGGCAAGTCTTGTTCACGATGATGTGGTAGATGATAGTAATGAACGTAGAGGCCAATTATCGGTAAATGCAGTTTATAACAATAAGGTTTCTGTCCTTGTAGGCGACTATGTATTGGCTACGAGTCTTAAGCATGCCGCTCTTACGGGTGATGTGAAACTGGTTGATTTGGTGTCTAGACTTGGGCAGGAATTGTCTTTGGGCGAGATACTTCAGTTGTCGAATATCTCTAACAAGGATTTCTCTGAAGAGATTTATTTTGATGTTATCCGAAAGAAGACAGCAGCATTGTTTATAGTAGCAGCAGAGAGTGGGGCTGTGGCTGTAGGAGCATCTGATAAAGAAATAGCTGTGGCTTTTCAGTTTGGGGAGATGCTTGGCATAGCTTTTCAAATTAGAGATGATATATTCGATTATTTCGACAATTCTGTGATAGGCAAGCCTACTGGAAATGATATGCTTGAAGGAAAACTAACTTTGCCTGCCATATATGTGCTGAATAAACTTGATGATGCAGAACTTAATTTGTTGGCTTTACGAATCCGCTCTATGGATGCATCTGAAGAAGAAATTTCTGGATTTGTAGAGACTGTAAAGCGAGAGGGTGGGATAGAATATGCCGAAAAAGTGATGTACGATTATCGACAAAAAGCAATAGACTTGTTGCCTGACAGTATTGATGAAGAAATCAAGGCGGCACTTATAGCTTATCTTGACTATGTTATAGAGCGCAAGAAGTGATGATGATGTAACATCGGAAAATCTATATAATTATACCATAAGAGTCACATCGATACTCATTGTTTTGAGTGATGATGTGGCTCTTATGGTATTTTATATAGTTGATGGGATGTATGACTCGATTACATCTGTTCAAACTGAGGTTGTCTAGAAGAATCTGGTATCTTCTCCTGTAATGTCCGAAAGAAGCAGGTTTGCAAGTCGGCTTGTACCTATACGGAAAAGTCCTTCATTCAGCCATTCTTCACCTAGTATTTCTTTAGCTATGGTGTAATATACAAGAGCATCGTCTACAGAATTTATGCCTCCTGCTGCCTTGAAACCTATCTTTATGCCAGTTTCGAGGAAATATTCTTTTATAGCCTTACACATTACGTAGGCAGCTTCTGGAGTTGTGCTTACGCTTTCTTTTCCTGTAGAAGTCTTTATGAAATCGGCACCCGAATACATAGCCAGAATTGCTGCTTTCTTTATATTTTGAGCAGTCATAAGGATACCTGTTTCTAATATCACTTTCAATGTCTTGTCTGCACATACTGCCTTCAGCTCTTCTATTTCATCGCACATGCTTTCATAGTCGCCCGAAATGAATTTCCCTACAGGCATAACTATATCTATTTCATCGGCTCCAGAATGTATTGCCATTGCTGCTTCGGCTACTTTGATTTCGGTGAAAGTCTGTGACGAAGGAAATCCTCCTGCCACACATGCAATCTTTACATCGTCAGCCTCCAATGTGTCGTTTACTACTTCTGCCATATTGGGATAAACGCATATTGCAGCCACGTTCTTTAGGTCTGGATATTTGTCAACAAACTCATTTACTTTTTCGGTAAATTTAAGAACGCTTTGTTCGCTGTCTGTGCATTTCAATGTTGTAAGATCGAGAATTCCAAGTAGAAATTTCTTTACATCCTTAGTGTTGTTTTCTTTCAGGTATTTATCGATGAGAGTATTTACAGATGCTGTAACTTCATCGTCTTTCAGTGTAGTATTATATTTGCCTAAGGCTTCAGAATACTTGTCTGACTGTGGCTTTTCACTTTTGTGATTATGCTCCGTTTCGATATCATAAAGTTCGTCGTCGTTATAATTCATATCTTTATAATTTAGGATTGTTTTTATGTCTGTCTTTATCTCTTGTTGTTTTCTTTTCAATGTTTTTTCTGAAAGCTTCTGTAAGGTTCACTCCAGTCTGATTTGCCAGGCAGAGCAATACCCATAGTATGTCTGCCATTTCATCTGCCGGGTCCTGACTCTCGCCTTCCTTGAATGACTGGTCGCCATATTTTCTCGACATTATTCTGGCTAGTTCTCCTACTTCTTCTGTCAGAACAGCCATATTGGTAAGTTCGCTAAAATATCTCACACCATATGTCTTTATCCATTCGTCAACGATTTTTTGTGCTTCATCGAGTGTCATCTTATTCTTTGTTTTTAGAATCAATAAGTATAGTAACCGGACCGTCGTTCAGAAGTTCAACTTTCATATCGGCTCCAAACTCTCCTGTACCTACAGGCTTGCCTAGTCCCTTGCTCACTTCGTTGCAGAAGTATTCATATAAAGGTATTGCAGTCTCGTGTCTGGCAGCTTTTATATAAGACGGACGGTTTCCTTTCTTTGTTGAAGCCATCAGTGTGAACTGACTTACTATCAAAATTTCTCCATTGATGTCGGTAACCGATTTGTTCATTATTCCTTCTTCGTCATCGAAAACCCTTAGTCCGATGACTTTTCTGCACAGCCATTCGGCGTCTTCTTTTGTATCTGCTTCCTCAATTCCTACAAGAATCATGAAGCCTTTTTTTATTGCTGATTTGCATACTCCGTCTATTGTGACAGAAGCATGGCTTACTCGTTGTATTACCAGTCTCATAAGAATATTTTTATATTAGTAATATTGCTTTTACATATGTGTTATGCCTGGTTGTTCAAGGTTTCTTTCACTGTTTTTGCAGCAGTTGTTCCTATAACTTCGGCAATGTCTTCTAGGCTTGCTTCTTTTATTCTTTTCACACTCTTGAACTTTTTCAACAATGCGGTTTTCCTTTTTTCGCCTATACCTTTTATCGTGTCAAGTGCTGAAGCTATCTGGTTTTTGCTTCTCTTGTCTCTATGGAAAGAGATGGCAAACCTGTGTACTTCGTCTTGTATGTTTTCAAGTAAATGAAAGAGGGGAGTGCCTTGTTTTATACCTATTGTCATTGGAGGAAATCCAGCCAGGACTTCTGAAGTCCTGTGTCTGTTATCCTTTGCCAGTCCTACTATAGGAATATCAAGTTTCAGTTCATCTTCTATTACTTGTCTTACTACCTCCATCTGTCCTTTTCCACCGTCGGTAAGTATCACATCCGGCATTTCTCCATGCTCGTTAATGATTCGTGTATATCTTCTTCTTACCACTTCTTGCATTGAAGCATAATCGTCAGGACCTTCAACTGTCTTTATTATATATTTCCTGTAATCCTTCTTGCTGGGCTTGTTTTTTTTGAACACCACACAAGCTGCAACGGCATCCGAACCCTGTATGTTGGAGTTGTCGAAACATTCTATATGGACAGGCATTTTCTTTAGATGGAGCTGCTCTTGTATCTCCTTCATAAGTCGTACACTGCGCTGTTCGGGATTCAATTTCTCTGTTTGTTTCAGTCGGTCTACCTTATATTGCTTTACGTTTAGGACAGACAGGTCGAGAAGATGTTTTTTGTCTCCTCTTTGAGGTATTGTAAATGTCACCCCATTCATTTCCATGTTGATTTCGAATGGAATGATAATCTCCTTTGATTTGCTGTTGTATCTTTCCCTCATTTCTACAATACCTAACAGAAGAAGTTCTTCTTTTGTTTCGTTCATTCTCACTTTGTATTCAAAAGTGAATGCTTGATTGATACATCCGTTGGTAATATGCAGATAGTTTATGTATGCCGAATTTTCGTCAATTTCTATAGAGAACACGTCTATATTATGAAGCACAGAACTTACAACTTCACTTCTCGAACGATAGTTTTCTACCAAATCGTATTTCAGCTTTAGCTTATGTGCTTCTTCAAATTTCAGTTCGGCTGCCAATGCTAGCATCTCGTTCATCAGAGTCTCGCTTATGCTTCTGGTATTTCCGTTGAGTATCTCCTTGACTTCTGCTATCTGTTTCATATAGTCTTCGTGGCTCATCAGTCCCACACACGGAGCTTTGCAGTTCTTGATGTGGTATTCCAGACAAACCTTGAATTTCCCTTGTTCTATATTTTCGGAACTGAGGTTAAGATTGCAAGTTCTCAGTTTGTATAGTTTCTTTATAAGGTCCAATACAGCCTGCATTGATGGTACATGGCTGTATGGACCAAAATAGGTTCCTGCATTTTTTATTATTTTCCTTGTTCTGAATACACGTGGAAAATATTCGTTGCTTATACAGATAGAAGGGTAGGTCTTGTCGTCTTTAAGAAGAACATTGTATCTAGGCTTGTACTTCTTGATAAGATTGTTTTCGAGTAGCAGCGCATCCTCTTCCGAATTTACGATTATATATTTTATGTCGGCTATTTTAGTGACAAGAATTCTGGTTTTTGCAGATTGATGTTCTTTTGTAAAGTACGAGTATACTCGTCTTTTCAGATTCTTGGCTTTTCCTACATATATAATAGTGCCTTCCGAATTGAGGTATTGATAGATTCCGGGGCTATCCGGGAGATTTAAAACAATACCGCGAAGATAGTCGCTGACTTTAATCTCTTCATTCTTTTCCATTAATTAAAGACGATAGATAAGTGAAAATTTATAGTTCCAGAATTGTTGTAACGTCTGAGTCCTGAGGAAAAGCCTTACGTCCTTTCAGATCTTTGAGTTCTATTACGAAGTTGATGAATGTTTTCTTTGCTCCGGCCTTCATAACCAGTCTGTGTGTAGCAGCCATTGTTCCTCCAGTGGCAAGCAAGTCGTCGTGCAGCAGAACAACATCGTTTTCGTCTATAGCATCTTTGTGGAGTTGTATGGTGTCTGTTCCGTATTCTTTCTCGTAAGTCTCTTCTATAACTTTGGCTGGAAGTTTTCCTGGCTTGCGTGCCATTACGAACCCTGCTCCCAGGCGTGCTGCAAGCGCACCTCCAAGAATGAATCCTCTTGACTCTATGCCCACAACTTTTGTAATGCCTTTGTCTTTGTACATTTCGTATAGCTCGTCTATTAGCATTGTAAGACATCCTGCATTTTTGAACAGTGTGGTTACGTCATAAAACAAGATTCCCGGTTTGGGGAAATCAGGAATTTCACGGAGGTTCTTTCGTAAAGTTTCTTTGTTCATTTGTATGGTAATTTAATTTGTTTTGTTTGTAGTTGCTATATCTTTTGGCCCTTAGTAGGTAGTCTTTGTTTCGCTTAAAGTATTGCGTGAAACTTGTCTTGGTTTTATGTCCATTATTTCTTTATTTACAGGTGTTTATGGATATTACTTAAACAAATTGTTTCACGTGAAACATAGGTTTATCTTCCCATCAAGACTAATAGCACATTGATATCGCTTGGAGATATTCCCGGTATACGGCTGGCTTGTGCCAAAGTCTCAGGGTCTATTTTCTTGAGTTTCTGGCGTGCCTCTGTAGATAGTGAAAGTAGGGTGTCATAGTCGAACTTACCTTTTATCTTTATAGACTCAAGACGATGAATCTTGTCGGCTATCATTCTTTCTCTGTCTATGTATCCTTTGTATTTTATCTGCACTTCCGCCGCTTCTATTATTTCTTCTTTGCGGTCTTCTGTTTTATCAAGCAAAGCCTTGAATGTAGGTACCAGAGGAGCTATGTTCTCTATTGTAATTTGCGGGCGGCTTATCAAGTCGATAAGTTTACATCCATGAACCAGTCGTGCTGTCCCCAGAGACTCAAGTCCGTCGTTTATCTTGTCGGCCTTTATGGAATATGTTTTGGTAAACTCTATGATCTTTTCTATCTCTTCACGTTTTTTGCAAAGTCTGTCGTATCTGTCTTTTTTTACAAGTCCAAGTTTGTATGCTTTTTCTGTAAGTCTGAAGTCGGCATCGTCTTGTCTAAGCAATATTCTATATTCAGCTCTTGAAGTAAACATTCTATACGGCTCGTCAACACCTTTGGTCACCAGATCGTCTATAAGAACTCCGATATACGCTTCGTCTCTGCTAAGAACAAAAGGCTCTCCGCCATGACAGTTGATATGAGCATTTATACCTGCTATTATACCTTGGCCTCCGGCTTCTTCATATCCGGTAGTTCCGTTTACCTGTCCTGCAAAGAACAAGTTTCTTACGATTTTCGATTCAAGAGTATGCTTTAGTTGGGTAGGGTCGAGGAAGTCGTATTCTATGGCATATCCAGGTCTGTAAAGCACTACATCCTTGAAGCAAGGAATTTTCTTCAGAGCTTCTATTTGTATGTCCATAGGGAGTGAAGACGAGAATCCATTTAGATACAATTCTTGTGTAGTCTCACCTTCCGGTTCAAGGAACAACTGATGTTGTGGCTTGTCGGGGAATGTCACAATTTTAGTTTCTATACTTGGACAATATCTTGGTCCTATACTTTTAATCTGTCCGTTGTATAGAGGAGAATCTGCCAGACCTCTGTTCAGTACACTGTGTACCTCTTCGTTGGTATAGCATGTCCAACATTGAAGTTGTTTTAGTTTTCTAGGTTCGCTGATGAAAGAGAATCTGTGGAAATCGTTTTCTCCATCTTGTGTATCCATCATGTCGAAGTGTACGCTTTTTGCATCAATTCTCACAGGAGTTCCAGTCTTCATTCTTCCTGCTGTAATGCCATGCTTGGTTATTGACTCTGTGAGATGGTATGATGCAGGTTCGGCACATCTTCCTCCTGCAAGCATTTTTCTGCCTATATGCATCAATCCGTTAAGGAATGTGCCGGCTGTTATGATGATACATTTGGCATGAAACGTTACACCCCAGCAAGTGACAAGTCCTGTCACCTCACCGTTTTCAACGATAAGTTCCTCTACGGTATCCTGCCATATATGTAGGTTAGGGATGTTTTCAAGAATTTCTCTCCAGGACCATATGAATTTGGCTCTGTCGCATTGTGCGCGAGGGCTCCACATGGCAGGACCTTTTGACCTGTTGAGCATACGGAACTGGATAGCTGTCTTGTCGGTTACCAGACCCATGTATCCGCCCAGTGCATCAATTTCCCGGACTATTTGTCCTTTGGCTATACCACCAACAGCGGGATTACAACTCATTTGTGCAATCTTGTTCATGTCCATAGTTATAAGGCAAGTCTTTGAACCAAGATTGGCGGCAGCGGCAGCAGCCTCACATCCGGCATGTCCGGCACCTATTACAATAACGTCGTACTTAAAATCCATTGATTATTACTGTTTAATATCTTCTGCAAAAATACGAAAAAATATGGTCTTTTTTGGGGTATATTCATTATTCTCTCATAGCCTTTAGCAGTTCCAAGGCCTTGTTCTCTTCAGCTTCCATTATTTCTCTTTCTCCAGGCCCTTTATCGTTTATTCCGCATAAATGGAGTATGCCATGTATTATTACCCTATGCAATTCAGTTTCGTATATAGCCTCAAACTGTTCGGCATTGGTCTTTACTGTATCAAGGCTGATGAACAGGTCGCCTGCTATTTTCTTGCCTTCACAATAGTCGAATGTTATGATGTCGGTATAGTAGTCGTGTTTCAGATACCCCCTGTTTACTTCAAGGATTCTTTCGTCTGAACAGAAAATGTAAGCAATTTCTCCTACACGTTTTCCGTAAGTTGCTGCTACAGCCTTAACCCATTCTGTTATTTCTCTTTTTTTGATTTCGGGCATCTCAACCCCGTCTGTTTGATAAGTAATCATGAGCTTATATGTTTTTTATGTTATATTTCTTTTACGCCATTCTTTAGGCTTGTTTATATTGTATGTCCGAAAAACAGGTAACAGACAAAAATTGCAGATAAGATACCGGCAAGGTCGGCAATGAGTCCGCATTGTACGGCATGTCTTGTCTTGCTTATTCCCACACTTCCAAAGTATACAGCCAATATATAGAAAGTAGTGTCGGTTGAGCCTTGAAACACACATGCCATTCTTCCTATAAAAGAATCCGCTCCATGTGTAGTCATGGCATCTACCATCATACCTCTGGCACCACTTCCGCTAAGAGGTTTCATAAGTGCAGTAGGAAGTGCGTCAACAAAACTATTGTCTATACCGCACCATCCAATAAGAGTTTTCACTCCACCTATAATATAGTCCATACCACCCGATGCCCTGAATACTCCTATTGCAACAAGTATCGCTACGAGATATGGAATTATTCTCACTGCAGTAGAAAATCCTTCTTTGGCTCCTTCCACGAAAGCATCGTAAACATTGATTTTCTTTATTATGCCTGCCAGTATGAATCCGATAATAATTATAAACAAAAATACATTTGCCGTTGTTGTGGAATACACATCAATCATCTGCCTTGACAAAGTAGTGAAGAAGTAAATCATTCCTCCTATAAGCAGGCTTGTTATTCCTAAAAAAGCAAGGATTGTTTTATTCAGCAGATTGATTTTCTGATATAGGCTCACTGCTATTATTCCTGCAAGGGTAGAAAAGAATGTAGCAAGCAGGATAGGGATGAAAATATCGGTAGGCTGTACTGCTCCCATCTGTGCCCTATACACCATTATGCTGATAGGGATAATGGTAAGACCCGAAGTGTTGAGAACCAGAAACATTATCATCGGATTGCTGGCTGTGTCTTTTTGTGGGTTGAGTTCTTGCAACCCCTCCATAGCCTTTAGTCCGAGAGGGGTTGCTGCATTGTCGAGTCCCAGCATATTGGCAGCAAGGTTCATGAAGATGCTGCCTGTAACAGGATGTCCTTTGGGGATGTCGGGGAAAAGTTTGGAGAATAGCGGACTGAGTATTTTTGAGAAAACTCCTATCACTCCTCCTTTTTCTCCTATTTTCATTATTCCCATCCACAGCGACAGAACTCCTGTCAGACCTATAGAAATTTCGAATGCTGTTTTGGAAGACTCGAATGTTGAACCTATTATTTCAGGAAAGACATTTGTATCACCCGAAAAAATCAGCCTTATGGATGCAAGTGCAAAAGCAATGATGAAAAATGAAATCCATATATAGTTTAAAACCATACGAACAATTTTTTAATAGTTTCTTGTTGAAATTTACTTTTTACAAAAATACTTATTTTAATCATAAAAAGGTACTTTTGTCTGTATTAAACAAGCTGCAGCGAATATATTTGGCATAAGCCTGCTCTGTATGACATAATTACTGGCTTGTCTATGTAAACATCTGTCGCCCGACCTGGCGTTTATGTCAAAAATATATAAGACTTTTTACTATTAGGGAATATAATATTACATTTGCGTACTTATCAATAACAGTTTTAATTATACAAATTACATTATGAATAACATGCCTCCAATAACGAAGAATCTTATAATAATAAATGTATTATGTTTCTTCGGAGCTATAGTCGCCCAAAGATATGGGTTAGATCCGGACAGTGTTCTCAGTCTTCATTTCTTTATGGCTTCCGATTTTAATCTTGGTCAGTTTATAACATACATGTTCATGCATGCCAATTTCCAGCATATATTCTTCAATATGTTTGCACTTTGGATGTTTGGCCGTACTCTTGAAAATGTGTGGGGACCTAAGAGATTCCTAATATATTATATGGTATGCGGTATCGGAGCTGGAATAATTCAGGAACTAGTGCAGTTTGTAGAATACGAGACAGTCCTCTCTGCGTATGATAGAGTGAATACAGGTATGGAGATTCTTGCTATGGACGATTATCTTAACCTGTGGCGTACAGTCGGTGCTTCGGGTGCTGTATATGGAATCCTTCTGGCGTTTGGAATGCTTTTTCCTAACAGTGAAATGTTTATATTCCCTCTGCCTTTTCCTATCAAGGCAAAATATTTTGTCATACTATATGCAGGACTGGAATTGATGCTTGGTATGTCGGCAAATGACAATGTAGCACATTTCGCTCATTTGGGAGGTATGATTTTTGGTTTCTTCTTGATATTATATTGGAAAAAGAAAAATGGAAGCGGACAGATTTTTTACTGATTTGAAGAATAATTTCATCAACAAGGATATAGTAGGAAGACTCATCACTGTCAATGTAGTGGTGTTTGTGTTTGTAGCACTGGTTAATGTGTTTCTTACATTATTCGAAGTGTCATATAATCCATTGGAGCATTATCTTAGTTTGCCGGCATGGATTGATACGTTTATTTTCCAACCTTGGTCGTTGCTTACGTATATGTTTATGCATGGCGGTATTTTGCATATCTTATTCAATATGCTTTGGCTTTATTGGTTCGGAAAGTTCTTCTTGAATTTCTATTCCTCAAAACATCTTCGTGGATTGTACTTTCTTGGAGGATTTTGCGGAGGATTGCTGTATATTTTTGCTTATAATATATTTCCTTATTTTGAGGGTATGGTATTTCATTCCACATTGGTAGGAGCCTCGGCTTCGGTGCTTGCCATTGTAGTGGCAGCAGCAGTACGCCAACCGGAATATCCTGTTCAGTTTATGTTTATAGGAACGGTAAGGCTGAAGTATGTAGCTTTGTTTATGATTGTCACCGACCTTATGATGATGACATCAAACAATGCAGGAGGACACATTGCACACATAGGAGGAGCATTGGCAGGACTATGGTTTGCAATAGGATTGCAGAACGGACATGATGTTACGAAATGGATAAATGCTGTATTCGATTTCTTTGCGAGAGGAATGAAACTTGCTCCGCGCAAACCTAAGATGAGGGTTCATTATGGCGACCGCGCACAGCAGTATGACTATAATGCACGCAAAAAATCGGATGAAGAGGAGATAAACCGCATTTTGGAGAAACTCAAAAAATCCGGTTATGGAAGTTTGTCCGAAGGAGAAAAGAAGAAACTGTTTGATGCAAGTAGAAGATAAGATGACATGAAGATTATAAGGAATACTATAAGACTCTTCATATTGTCGGCAAATGTCATGGTAGGGTTTGGATTTCTGTTTTGCGCCTATAGCCCTACCATTTCTCCCACAAGTCATCCGGTAATGGCTTGTGCAGGTATGTGTATACCTATATTTATTATTCTCAATTTATGCTTTCTCGTTTTTTGGTGCTTTGTAGAACTTAAAAAGGCTATATTTCCTGTTGCTTTTTTCATCTTGGGATGGAATCCGCTCATGTCTTATTGCCCTGTAAACTTGTTCACACCAGGATGTGATGGTGATAAGCTGAAGGTACTTACATATAATGTGATGCAGATGCAGCAAGAAGAAGGCGGTAAGAATCCTATAGTGGAATACATAAACAGTTCTGATGCAGATATCGTATGTTTGCAGGAGTTCCCTTATAAGGACAAAAAGGTGAGAAGACTATTGCAGAAACAGTATCCATACATGCGAGTATGCGCTTTCAATGGTGTCAATTCGGTGGCGTGTCTGTCAAAATATCCTGTCAGCCTTATAAGAGAAATAATACTGAAAAGTGCTTTCAACGGAAGTGCACTCTTTAAAGTGAAATACAAGAAATTTGAAATTCCTGTCATAGTAAATCATCTGGAATCGAATAAACTTAACGATCACGATAAGAAAGTGTATAAGGAACTTCTTAAATCGCCCGACGAGAAACATGTAAAGACCGACGGAAAATATCTTCTTGAAAAACTTGCTGACGCCATGTCTATACGTGCTGTGCAGACAGATGTGGTGGCTGGGAATATAGAAAAGGAATATTCGCCTTATATGGTAGTGTGTGGAGACTTTAATGACACACCTATATCTTATACACATAATAAAATAGGAGAGAGACTGACCGATGCTTTTGTAGAGGCTGGAAACGGTACTGGAATAACGTATAATCGTAATTTTCTCTTTTTTAGAATTGATTATATAATGGTAGGAGATTACTATAAAGTTATTGACTGTAAGGTAGACAATTCTATAGATGCTTCCGACCATTATCCTATATATACAGAGTTGTGTGTCAGAAAGCCATAGTTAAAATGGTTTATCACGCTCGTGCAAAATCTGTTGCGTAGGTATAGAGTTATTGATACTTTTAGTCAGAATTAATTTTATCATTCTATAAAAAGGTTGCAAAAAAAACAATTTTGCGACCTTTTTTATTCATATTAATCATTTTATCTCAAACCTTTCATCTTTAAATAGAAAAAAAAGCTATATTTGCAAACTTGAAAAAAAGTATCTAAATTAAAAAGTAAATATAAAATAAATTAAAGTAACATGCAAAACAAAGGATTTGTAAAAGTCTTTGCCGTATTGCTTACGCTTGCTTGTGCTTTTTACCTTTCATTCTCGTTCGTGACACGCCATCATATGAAGCTGGCAGAACAGGATCCTAAGGGTGTGGCACACTATCTCGATTCTATGCAGAACGAGAAAGTATGGTTATGGGCATATACACTGAAAGACTGTCGTGAAACAGAGATCGGTTTGGGTCTTGATTTGAAAGGTGGTATGAACGTTATCCTTGAGGTATCTGTTCCAGATGTAGTTAAAACTCTTGCAGACCACAAGACTGACGAAGCATTCAATGCCGCAGTTGCTGCTGCTGCCAAACAGCAGATAACAAGTCAGGAAGACTTTATCACATTGTTTGTGAGAGAATACAAAAAACAGGCTCCGCAAGGCAAGTTGGCTGAAATATTCGCTACTCAGCAGCTGAAAGATAAGGTAAACACACGTAGCACTGACGCCGAAGTGGAAAAAGTATTGCGTGAGGAAGTTAAGGCTGCCGTAGAAAACTCATACAACGTATTGCGTACACGTATTGACCGTTTCGGTGTAGTTCAGCCTAATATACAGACTCTTGAAGGAAAGATGGGACGTATCATGGTGGAACTTCCAGGTATCAAGGAACCGGAACGTGTGAGAAAACTTCTTCAGGGTTCTGCAAATCTTGAATTCTGGGAAACATACGAAGCAAAAGATATCGTTCCAGTGCTTGCATCGGCCGACAGCCGCGCCCGCGACATCTTGTCATTCGAGGATAAAAACGCTGATAATGCAACAGAGGCTAAAGAAGAAACAGCATCTAAGTTGTCTGCAAAAGACAGCCTTGCTGCTGCATTGAAGGGCGAAACTCTTGAAACACAGGTTAATATGGAACAGATGAAGAAAGAACATCCTTTGCTTTCTGTTCTTCAGCTTAACCAGAGCGGTGTAGGTTCTATAGTAGGTTATGCCGACTATAATGATACTGTTCAGATAAACCGTATACTTAATATGAAGGAAGTGAAGAGTATACTTCCACGTGACTTGAAATTGATGTGGGGGGTAAAGGCTTCCGACTTCGACAAGACAGGACGTATATTCGAACTTTATGCCATCAAGTCTACACAACGTAATGGCCGCGCTCCATTGGAAGGTGATGTGGTTACTACTGCAAAAGACGAATTCGACCAGTTCAACAAGCCATGTGTAAGCATGTCGATGAATACAGAAGGTGCTCGTCGTTGGGCAGCTCTTACAAAGCAGAACAAAGGTCGCGAAATTGCTATTGTTCTTGATAACTATGTATATAGCGCTCCACGTGTAAGTAATGAAATTACAGGTGGTAACTCTCAGATTACAGGTAACTTTACTACCGAACTTACAAAAGACTTGGCAAACGTGTTGAAATCTGGTAAGATGCCTGCTCCTGCACGTATCGTACAGGAAGATATCGTTGGTCCGTCTCTTGGTCAGGAATCTATCAATCAGGGTATCATGTCGTTTGTAGTTGCCCTTGTAGTACTTATGGTATACATGTGTGTGATGTATGGTCTCATTCCAGGTATGATTGCAAACCTTGCATTGTTTGTTAACTTCTTCTTTACATTGGGTATTCTTACTTCATTTCATGCAGCACTTACCATGTCTGGTATCGCTGGTATGGTGTTATCACTCGGTATGGCTGTAGATGCCAATGTGCTTATCTACGAACGAACAAAAGAAGAATTGCGTGCTGGCAAGGGAACACGTCAAGCATTGTCTGAAGGTTACTCTAACGCATTCTCTGCAATCTTTGATTCTAACTTGACATCTATCATCACAGGTATCATCCTGTTCAACTTCGGTACTGGTCCTATCCGTGGTTTTGCTACTACATTGATTATCGGTATCTTGTGTTCATTCTTTACATCCGTGTTCTTGACACGTCTTGTTTACGAACATTTTATGTCCAAAGACAAATGGTTGAATCTTACATTTACTACAGGATTGACGAAGAACATGATGCATAATGTAAACTTCAACTTCATGAAGTCGGCAAAGAAGAGTTTCATGATTTGGGGAGCTGTAATAGTAGTATGTATAATTTCTTTCTTTGTACGCGGACTTGCACAGAGTATCGACTTTACAGGTGGACGAAACTTCGTAGTGCAGTTTGAACAGACTGTACAGCCTGAAACAGTACGCAATCTGCTTCAGACTAAGGTAGGTGATGCCAATGTTCAGGCTATCGCTCTTGGTACAGATGGAAAGACTATCCGTGTTACTACAAACTACCGTATAGAAGAAGATTCTCCTACAATAGATGCTGAGATAGAAGAATTCCTTTACGAATCATTGAAGTCAGGCAATTTGCTTGGTGAAGGTACAACACTGGAAATATTCATCGATCGTGATAACCGTGCTGGTGGTTCTATCATCAGTTCACAGAAGGTAGGTCCTAGTGTGGCAGACGACATCAAGACTTCAGCTATCTGGTCTGTAGCTCTTGCACTTATCGCTATCGGATTGTATATACTTATCCGATTCAACAACATTGCGTTCAGTATCGGTGCTACAGTAGCTTTGGCTATTGATACATTACTTATCATCGGTGCATATTCATTGTGCTATGGATGGATGCCGTTCTCGCTCGAAATAGACCAGACATTCATTGGAGCTATCCTTACAGCTATAGGTTACTCTATCAATGACAAGGTGGTTATATTCGACCGTGTACGCGAATTCTTCGGATTGTATCCAGGACGTAACCGCACTCAGTTGTTCAACGACTCGTTGAATACAACTCTTACTCGTACAATAAATACGTCACTTAGTACATTGATAGTACTTTTGAGTATATTTATTCTTGGTGGAGACAGCATTCGCAGCTTTGCATTTGCAATGCTTCTCGGTGTTGTAATAGGTACATTGTCTTCATTGTTCATTGCTTCTCCTGTAGCTTATCTTACAATGGGTAACAAACTCCCTGAAGGTGAAGCTGAAAAAGCTTGATAATATTTATTAAAAATATATTGTTAAAAAAGGTCCGTTACAAAAATGTAGCGGACCTTTTTTGATTTTAGAGATAGTCTCTTTATTATTTTGAATGAAATAAAGTTCTTTCAGTACTTTATAAAAACATCCTTATTAAATAAATAATTAATAGAGAAAATATATTGATAATTAGCTGTTTGATATGATCAATAAACACTCATGACTTATAGTTCTAATAATAAAAAGACTGTTAGATGTTTTTTATTTATTATAATTGTTTTAATTTTGCACCCGAAAAATAACAAATTATCATAATTAAGTGCAAAGTACTGAAAGAACTTTGCTAAAAATCATCTAATAATATGATACATGATTTAAAAAAAGTAGGAATGATGTTTGCTATTGGAACTTTTGGTTCTAGTTTCATTAATGCAACATCTGTTAATCCAAATGAGGGTATAGATATTACCCAACAAAGTAGTGATTGTAAAGGAATCGTTAAAGACGCAACAGGTGAGACTGTGATAGGAGCATCTGTGTTAGTAAAAGGTACTACAAATGGTACAATTACTGGATTGGATGGTGATTTTTCTTTGTCAGGTGTGAAAAAAGGAGATATAATTCAAATCTCTTTTGTGGGATTCCAAACACAGGAAATAGTATTTGATGGTCAACCTATTAATGTAATCCTTAAAGATGACTCTCAGACACTTGAAGAAGTTGTCGTGACAGCATTGGGTATAAAGAAAGACGCAAAAAAATTAGGTTATGCAGTAAGTTCTGTTTCATCTGAAGATCTTACAAGAACAGGAGGCTCCAATCTTGCTGCAGGTTTATATGGTAAGGCGACAGGTGTGCGTATACAGTCAGCTCCAGGTGGTGGTACATCATCAGTTTCAATTTCTGTACGTGGACTTTCATCTATTACAGGAAATACACAGCCTCTGATAATAATGGATGGTGTACCTATCCATAATGGAAATGCCAATAATGATGATTATTGGACTAGTCAACGTATTAACTCAAATGGTCTTGTTGATATAAACCCTGAAGATATCGAGAATATTTCTATATTGAAGGGTGCTGCAGCATCTGCTCTTTATGGTTCAGAGGCTGCCAATGGCGTTGTAATGATTACTACCAAGAAAGGAAAAGCAGGAAGTGGTACTAAAATAGATTTTAGTGCAAATTTAAGTTTTGATAAGGTTGCTTATATGCCTGAAATACAGAAAGAATATGGTCCAGGATATGATAATTATGCTTATGGAAGTAATTCTAATTTAGAGGCATTGACAGGATTTCGAAATACAAAAGTAGATAGGGATGGTAACTTTATAACTACTCCTAACCGTGAGTCTGTATATACTTGGGGAGCAAAATATGATCCTACAAAGACTGTAACATATTTTGACGGTTCACAAAGGGCGTTTACTCCTATTGATCACAATCAATGGGCTGATATATTCCGTACAGGTATAAATCAGACATATAATCTGTCTTTGACTAATAGTACAGAACGTAATAATGTACGTTTGTCATATACATATAATGACGTTCAGGCTATGCAGTATAATTCTAATAATAATAAACATAATTTTAGCTTAAATGGAACTTTTGACGTGACAAAGACCATAAAGTTGAATTATTCTGCAACCTATTCTAATCAGTTTATAAAGAACCGTGCTTATCGTATTTCTCGTTTGGTAAATAACTACGGCGGTATGTTTGGAGGTTTTACAGATATCGAATATATCCGCAAACATACAGTAACTAGTCTTGGTTACTTAAATTCTGTTTTTGCTTCGAACGGTGGAACTTCTGATACTTCAACTCCTGATGAACAGTTTCTGTATTCTCCAATGGGTTCTACAGACCTGGTAAATGAATATTTTTGGAATATTTTTGGAAAGAATCAAGAAGAGAATCATCAACGTTTTATAGGTTCTGTAAATCCTACTTGGAATATAGTACCAGGATTAACATTGAGTGGACGTTTGGCTTCAGATTTGACTGTAGATAAAATAGAACTGAAGGAAAATTCACAAGAATCTCATTCTTTCTCAAAGAATGGCCAATTCTCTGATAAATATTCTTTGAATAATAGTCAATATTCTATAATTTATGGAGATGTTATGTTGATGTTTGATAAAACATTTGGTGAGAAACATAATATTACAGCAAATTTAGGATGGAATGCCCGTAAAGAATCTTTCTATAGTTCTACTGTTGAAACTACACAAGGTCTCACTCAGGAAAACTGGTTTAATTTGGCTGCTTCTGTAGGTCCTAAGGATGCTAGTATGAAAAAGAGTGAAATGCTTAAGACTGGTGTTTTCCTTACAGCAAGTTATGGCTATGATAGTTGGGGATTTATTGAGGGTAGTATAAGACAGGAAAAAACATCTACATTGAAAAAAGGAAACAACTCTTTCTGGTATCCTTCAACTAGTTTAAGTTTGTTGTATACAGAACTGATGAAAGATAATTGTCCTAGCTGGTGGAATTACGGTAAAATTCGTTTCTCATACGGTATTGTAGGTAATGCGCCTGAAATTTATCGTGCTAATATGGCTTATCAACAAGGCTCATTAATAAGATCTACTGTTTATACCTATAATTATGTGCCAACAGGTATTGGTAATGAAAATATCAAGCCTGAGACTAAGCATGAATTTGAGGTAGGGTTGGAAAACAAGTTCCTTAATAATCGTTTGGGAATGGAATTTAACTTCTATTATAATGATATTAAAGATCAGATATTGTCAACAACCAGTGCCGCTTCAATGGGTGCTCAAAGTATATTGATGAATGTAGGAGAATTGACAAACAAAGGTGTAGAATTTAATGTATACGGTACTCCTATTCAAACAAAGAATTGGCAATGGGATATTCGTGCTAATATTTCATGGAATAAGAATAAGATAAAAAAATTAGCAGACGGACTTGACGTATTGTCTCATCTTACAGTGGATAATGGTGCTGCGAGTTTAGAGTCTCATGTAGGAGAATCAATGGGTGACTGGTATGCATATACATGGAAGAAAGATGATAAAGGAAATTATCTGGTAGGTGAAAATGGTTTGTATATAGCAGACAAGTCAGAACGTCATAAGGTAGGAAATGCTATGCCTAAACTAATCGGTGGTTTAAGTACAAGTATTAGCTATAAGAACTTTTCTTTTGATATGAGTTTTGATTTCAGATTTGGTGGTTCAGTCTTGAATATTCCATGGCAATATATGATGTCTGCTGGTAACATTACAGACGCAATAGGTGTCAGAGACCATTCAACTGGAGGATTGTTCTATTATAGTGATACTGAAAACCCATCAGACAAAGGGTCCATTCATGTGCTTACTCCAGAAGAAGTTGCTTCTGTTGCTGCAAATTATAAGCGTGGTGATAAATTTAAAGGTCATTATTTATGGGATAATGGTTTGATTTTGCCTGGTGTGAAAGAAGATGGAACTCCAAATGATATAGTTGTAACTCAACTTGAAGCAAATGATAATCATTATGGATGGGGTACAGGAGCAAGCCAGTCTTATGCAGATGCTATACAGAAGAATAGCTTTATCAAATGTCGTGAAATGAGTTTGGCTTATACTTTACCTGTAAACATAACAAAGAAATTTGCATGTAATCGTCTGACTCTTTCTGCTTTTGTGCGTAACCCATTTTATGTATACCGTTCATTAAAATTGTTCGATTCTGAAACTTCAGATGCAACAAGTTGGATTTATCAGGCTCAGGTAGGTGGTTCGACTGCAAGTGCACGTACATTTGGTTTCTCACTGAGAGCAAGTTTTTAATGATATAAAATATAATGACAATAGAAAAAGATAAGAAATATGAAAAATATATTTTCACTGTTATTGGCTGGGATTTCTTTATTATCTATAACATCATGTTCGGATGCTGATTATAATGAAAAGTATCAAGACCCATCTACAACAACAACTGTAAGTGTTCCACAGTTATTTACAGGTGTTATGTTTAAAGGTAATGTTTGGATGAATATGCAATATTACCGTTATTATACACAGTCTTCCACATCAGGCTTATTTTCTGGTGTTGTAGGTGACAATAATGAAAAAGGACGTTATTTAGGAGCAACAGAGGGTTATTTTAATTCTAGATGGAAAGAATTCTATGATATGCTTGCCCAGTATCGTTTGCTTCAAGATACTTATGAAAAATTATCGGAAAAAGAAAAGAAGATTAATGAAATATTTGTGCATTTGTCTCGTGCATTGATTTATTCGCAGTTGCATGAAGTTATTTCTTTATGGGGAGATGTTCCTTTTAAAGGTGCTGGTTATTTATGGAAAGATGGTAATTATGATGAAGCAAAGAAGAAATGTGTATATGATGATGATGAGGTCTTGTATAAGATGATTCTTTCTGATTTAAAAGATTCGGGAGACTTTTTGAATGGTAGTATTGATAATGCAGCTTTTGTTACTTTGTCTCGTCAAGATTATACTATTGCTGCAGGTGATAAGATTAAATGGCAGAAATACATCAACTCTCTTCGTTTACGTATTGCACTTCATTTGGCTTCAAATGGTAATTGTGTAAAAGATGCTCATAATGCAATATCTGAATTGTTGAATAACACTGACAAGTATCCAATGATAGACAATAATTCGGATAACATGGGAGTTACTTGTGATAATCAAAAAGATGATTTTAATTATGGAAAGGTACTCTCTAATGCTTTGCATACAGGAAAAATGGGTTCAGGTTCTGTAACAATGTTGAAAGCGATGAATCTTCCTGAAAACGGAGTTCCAGATTCTAATACAGACCCTAGAATTCAAGTAATGTATGATTGCAATCCTGATGGAGAATATGTAGCTTTTGATATTAGAAAACTTAATGCTGATATATCAAAACTAGAAGATGAAAAAAGACAAGAGTATCTAAAAAGAGGTCTTGGAAATGCTAACTATTATTGTAAGATTGATTCGCAAGCTGTAATGGGGATTAAAGGCGGTCAAGGAAATGAAAACATTTTCAGTTTGTGGATTAGCGCAGCTGAAGTTAGTTTAAGTAAATCTGAGGCTTATTTGATGGGATATGGTGTTGCCAAGAATGAAGCTAAAGCAAAAGAGTGCTTCGTAAAAGGTGTAACACAGTCTGTAGAATTTTATTGGAATCAGAAAGAAAAGAGTACTTTATATAAACCAGGAAATGATAGTGACAAAGGTTTCCGTAAATTGGTTAGACCTTCAGATAATGAGGTTCGGGCTTATATTGATAAAATTTGGGAACCTTCACAAGAAGTGGTTTGTACCCAACTTTGGTTGAATTTTGGATATATGAATGAACTTGAGGCATGGAATGTTGTGCGTCGTACAGGTTTCCCTAAATTGAAATTTACAAAAGACGAGCAAGTATCTAATTACCCAACCCCTCCAAATCGCTTACCATATACTAGTGATGAATTGAGTTATAATAGTGAAAATTGTAAGAACGCTATTGATTTGAATTATGAGGAATCAACAGGATATTATACTAACTTGTTTTGGGCTAAAAAAGACTATTATACATTAATTAAATAGTCTGTAATAAATATTAAAAAGGCATCAGCTTTCTAATAAAAAAGGAAGTTGATGTTTTTTTATTTTTGAAAATCAAAAAGCTGAATTTTGTAAGTCAGAAAAAGGCTTGCAAAATTCAGCTTTTTATATTTGTAGATATGTTTCTTGTTACTTATTGAATTTCTCTTTCAGTTTGGCAAGCATGTCGCGTGTCATGGAGTCAAGGTCAAATTCAGGTTTCCATCCCCATTCTTCACGGGCACAAGAGTCGTCGAGTGAGTTTGGCCATGAATCGGCAATACCCTGACGAAGAGGATCAACATTATAAACCATCTTGAAGTCTGGTTCATATTCCTTAATCTTGTTGTAAATAATTTCAGGGTCGAAACTCATGGAAGCAATGTTGAATGAGTTGCGGTGAACAAATTTAGCAGGATCGGCTTCCATTATTTCAACGCAGGCACGTAGTGCATCAGGCATGTACATCATGTCCATGAAAGTGCCGGCACCTATAGGGCATACAAACTGTTCTTTCTTTGCAGCTGAATAATAGATGTCTACAGCATAGTCTGTAGTACCACCTCCCGGAGGAGTTACGTAAGAGATAAGTCCAGGAAATCTTACAGAGCGTGTATCAACTCCGAAACGGTTGAAATAATAGTCGCTTAGAAGTTCGCCTGAAACTTTGGTTACTCCATACATAGTCTTAGGACGCTGAAGTGTATCCTGAGGTGTATTGTCTCTTGGAGTGTCAGGACCGAAAGAGCCTATTGAACTTGGAGTGAATACTGCACATTTCTTTTCGCGGGCAACTTCAAGTACGTTGCATAATCCTCCTACACCTATTTTCCATGCAAGTTGAGGTTTTGTTTCTGCAACAGCCGAAAGTAGAGCTGCCAGATTATATATAGTATCTATATTGTACTTTGATACAATTTCTGCAATTTGTTTGTCGTTAGTGATGTCTACTATTTCGCAAGGACCTGATTCTTTCATTGCTTCATTAGGTTCTGCACCCGGAATATACCCTGCAACAACATTTCCATTGTATATCCCTCTAAGTTTCATTGTTAGTTCTGAACCAATCTGGCCCGTAGAACCGATAATAAGAATATTTTTCATATTAAATTTATTAATGTTGTAAATGTGACACAAATATAAGACTATTTATTTAGCAGTTTTAAAAAATGGCAGATAAATATTCAATATTTCAAAAAAAAATATCACCTTTGTAGTATTAACCTTATTAATGTTCTTATGTACGGTAAATTTAAAGAATTTTTATCGGCTGAGCTTTCAAATATCGAGGCTGCCGGTTTATACAAAAATGAGAGAATTATCACAACACCTCAGCGTGCAGATATCAAACTGAGTGCTGGTGACAATGTTTTGAACTTCTGTGCCAACAATTATCTTGGCCTGTCAGACAACAAGCGTCTTATAGAAGCTGCAAAGGCTGCTATGGACACTCATGGATATGGAATGTCTTCTGTACGTTTCATCTGTGGGACTCAGGACTTGCACAAACAGCTTGAGGCTGCCATTTCTGATTACTTCAAGACAGAAGATACAATCCTTTATGCTGCGTGCTTTGATGCTAATGGTGGTCTTTTCGAACCATTGCTTACAGAGGAAGATGCAATAATTTCGGATTCATTGAATCATGCTTCTATTATCGATGGTGTTCGTTTGTGTAAGGCTAAGCGTTATCGTTATGCTAATGCTGATATGGCCGACCTTGAACGTTGCCTTAAGGAAGCTCAGGCACAGCGTTTCCGTATTATTGCAACAGACGGAGTATTCTCTATGGACGGAAATGTGGCACCAATGGATAAGATATGCGATTTGGCAGAGAAATATGATGCATTGGTTATGGTTGATGAATCTCACTCTGCTGGTGTGGTAGGTCCTACAGGTCATGGTGTAGCCGAACAATATGATGTATATGGTCGTGTTGATATATTTACTGGAACACTAGGTAAAGCATTTGGCGGTGCAATGGGTGGATTTACAACAGGACGTAAGGAAATAATCGACATGTTGCGTCAGCGTTCTCGTCCTTATCTGTTCTCTAATTCGGTAGCTCCTGCAATTATAGGTGCCAGCCTTGAAATGTTTAAGATATTGAAGGAAAGCGACAGCTTGCATGACAAGCTTATGGAAAATGTAAACTATTTCCGTGATAATATGCTTGCTGCAGGATTTGACATCAAGCCTACTCAGAGTGCAATATGCGCAGTGATGTTGTATGATGCAAAACTGTCTCAGGACTTTGCTGCACGTATGCAGGAAGAAGGTATTTACGTAACAGGATTCTATTATCCGGTGGTTCCTAAAGGTCAGGCACGTATCCGTGTGCAGCTTTCTGCCGGTCACGAACGCGAACACCTTGACAGAGCAATTGCTGCATTTATAAAGATTGGCAAGGAACTTGGAGTCATAAAATAAATCTGCTCCATTCTGTAAAATAAAAAAGAAGCGCTTAATTACACATTATCTCAATGTATAGTAAGCGCTTCTGTTTTTTTAGCATTTTAAAGAAATGCATCATTTTTGGACTTTCTTTGTACCCTCGAGGGGAATCGAACCCCTATCTAAAGTTTAGGAAACTTCTATTCTATCCGTTGAACTACAAGGGCATTTATCTCAATGCTTTGCAAAAATACATCTTTTTACTGATTATACAATCTTTTTAATAAAAAAAATACATACCATTCTGTTTTGTGAAAAATTATTTGGTTTTTATATATAAAACCATCATTTTTGCGATTATTCTTATTTGTAGAACTTTAAATTTACATTGTTATGATAGAAGAAGATTTGGTCAAGGAGATAGATGATGTCGTAGTACGATTCTCTGGTGACTCAGGCGACGGTATGCAGTTGGCCGGAAACTTGTTTTCCAATATTTCTGCAACCGAGGGCAACGACATAAGTACTTTTCCTGATTATCCAGCTGATATAAGGGCTCCTCAAGGTAGTCTTACAGGAGTTTCAGGATTTCAGGTCCATATAGGTTCGAACAAGGTTTATACTCCGGGAGACAAATGTGATGTCCTTGTGGCCATGAATCCTGCAGCATTGAAGACACAATATAAATATTGCAAGCCACAATCGGTTATAATTATAGATACAGACTCTTTTACAAAACGTGATTTGGAAAAGGCTCAGTTTCAGTTGGGCAATCCTTTTTCGGAACTTGGAATAAAGAATGAAGTGATAGAAGTGGCAATAACCACAATGTGTAAAGAATGTCTTAAAGACAGCGGACTTGACAACAAGTCTATACTTCGTACAAAGAATATGTTTGCATTGGGACTTGTATGCTGGCTGTATCACCGTGATATAAAGATAGGCGAAAAGATATTGAGAGATAAATTTGCAAAGAAACCCGAAATAGCCGAAGCTAATATCGAGGTGATGTATGCAGGTTATCAGTTCGGGGCAAATACTCATGCTTCTGTTTCGTTGGGGTATAGAGTGCCGTGTAAAGCGCAGAAGGCAGTAGGCAAGTATATGGATATAAATGGCAACAAGGCTACGGCTTATGGGCTTATTGCTGCAGCCGAGAAGGCTGGTCTTGAACTTTATCTAGGTTCTTATCCTATTACTCCTGCTACTGATATTCTTCACGAACTAGCCAAACACAAGTCTTTGGGTATAAAGACAGTGCAGTGTGAAGATGAAATTGCTGGATGTGCATCGGCTGTTGGAGCTGCATTTGCTGGTGCGCTTGCTGTAACTACAACTTCAGGTCCTGGCATATGTCTGAAAAGTGAGGCTATGAATCTGGCTGTAATAACAGAACTTCCTTTGGTTATTATAGATGTGCAGCGCGGAGGTCCATCTACAGGTTTGCCTACCAAATCGGAACAGACGGACTTGCTTCAGGCCTTGTATGGACGCAATGGAGAGAGTCCTATGCCTGTAATTGCTGCAACTTCTCCTACTGACTGTTTCGATTCGGCATATATGGCATGTAAGATAGCACTTGAACATATGACTCCGGTTGTGTTTCTGTCAGATGCGTATATTGCAAATGGCTCTTCTTCGTGGAAACTTCCAGACTTGAATGATTGGCCGTCAATCTGTCCTCCTTTTGTTACTCCTGATATGGCTTCGTATTGGACTCCTTTCCTTCGTAACTATGATACAGGTGTACGTTATTGGGCAAAACCTGGTACAGAGAATTTCATGCATCGTATAGGGGGTCTTGAAAAGAGTAGCGAGACTGGTGCTATTTCTACAGAGCCCGAAAATCATCATCATATGACATTGTTGCGTGCCGAAAAAATAGTAAAGATTGCAGATACATTGCCTCTTTTAGAAGTTGAGGGAGATGCTGAAGCTGATTTGCTGATTGTTGGTTTTGGAGGTACTTATGGTCATCTACATTCTGCTATGGATATACTTAACATACGGGGTGAAAAAGTAGCACTTGCCCATTTCCGCTTTATCAATCCTTTGCCAAAGAATACAGAAGAAGTATTGCGCAAGTATAAGAAGATAGTTGTTGCAGAGCAGAATATGGGACAGTTTGCAGGATATCTGCGTATGAAGATAGAAGGATTGCATTTACATCAGTTTAATCAGGTAAAAGGTCAGCCTTTTGTAGTGCAGGAATTGGTTGAAGCTTTCACTAAAATATTGGAGGAATAATATTATGTACGAGAAAAAATATATAGCGGCCGATTATAAAGCTGGACAGCCACGCTGGTGTCCAGGATGTGGTGACCATGCTTTTCTGAATTCGTTTCATAAAGCATTGGCAGAGATAGGGACTCCTCCTCATGAAATAGCAGTAATATCTGGAATAGGATGTTCGTCACGTCTGCCTTATTATATGAATACATATGGAATGCATACCATTCATGGTCGAGCAGCTGCCATTGCTACAGGTGTGAAAGTGGCTAATCCAAAATTGACAGTATGGCAGATTTCGGGAGATGGAGACGGGTTGGCTATCGGTGGAAATCATTTTATACATGCTATTCGCCGTAATGTGGATATTAATATAATATTGCTTAACAACCGTATTTATGGTCTTACAAAAGGGCAGTATTCTCCTACTTCAGTAAGGGGATTTGTCAGCAAATCTTCACCTTATGGCACAGTGGAAGATCCTTTCCGTCCTGCCGAATTGTGTTTTGGAGCCCGTGGGCGTTTCTTTGCACGTTGTGCAGCTGTAGATGGAAATCCTTCGGTAGAAGTACTTAAGGCGGCAGAGAAACATAAAGGAACATCGGTTGTAGAGGTGCTTCAGAATTGTGTGATATTTAATGATGGTACACATAATTATATAGCGAAGAAAGAAGACCGTGACCGCAATGCTATCTATTTGAAACATGGTGAACCTATGCTTTTTGGACCTAATAAGGAATTCGGACTTATGCAGGAAGGCTTTGGCCTGAAGGTTGTGAAGTTGGGCGAGAATGGAATTACTGAAAAAAACATTCTTGTGCATGATGCCCATTGTATGGATAATACACTTCAGTTGAAACTGGCATTGATGGAAGGGCCTGATTTTCCTATAGCACTGGGAGTGATACGTGATGTGGAGGCTCCTACATACGATGAGTCGGTGGAAGAACAGATAAAAGAAGTATCTGAAAAGAAGGGTTATCATAATTTTGCAGAATTGCTGGATACTAATGATACATGGGAAATAAAGTAGGAATTTTATTCTGAAATGATGGATTTATAAAAGGTATCAGAATGATTTGAAAATAATCATCCTGATACCTTTTCTTTTGATTCTTTTGATAAATGTTTTAATATTTCAATATGCGGATGTTATTATGGTTTGTATAAGTATTTTTATATGCGTCTTTTTGTTTTTGTAACTCCAATATTATCTTGATTTACATACGAAAATAAAAGGTAATTTTTTGTATGATTATAAAAAAACATTACATTTGTGGAAAGGTGGTGACTGCACTACTCTTTTATGTTAAAACATGTAACTAAACTTTTGATTTAATATTATAAATAAAAAACAGATTCATGGTTAAGAATTTTAGGACATTCAGTATGTTACTGTTCTTGAGTGGAATCTCCACAGGAATGGTGTATGCTATGCCAAATCCAAATGGTATAGCTGATTCTCAAGCTTCTCAGCAGAATGATGTTTGTAATGGTGTGGTTAAAGACGCACTTGGTGAAACCGTAATCGGAGCATCTGTGGTTGTAAAAGGTACTACTAACGGTACAATTACTGGTCTTGACGGTGACTTCTCTCTTCAGAATGTAAAGAAAGGTGATGTAATTCAGATTTCTTTTGTAGGTTATCAGACTCTAGAGGTGGTTTATAACGGACAACCAATAAATGTAACATTGAAGGACGATACTCAGAAAATAGACGAAGTCGTTGTTACAGCTTTGGGTATTAAACGTCAGTCTCGTTCTTTGGGATATTCTACAACCCAGGTCGGAGGTGAAGATTTTGCTTTGGCAAGAGATCCTAACTTGGGAAATGCTCTTTCTGGTAAGGTGGCAGGTGTAAGTGTTTCTGGTAATGCAACAGGAGGTGGTTCAAGCCGTGTAATTATCCGAGGTAATGCTTCTCTTACAGGTAATAACCAACCTCTTTATGTAGTGGACGGAGTTCCATATGACAACACTAATCTTGGTAGTGCAGGAACTTGGGGAGGAATGGATATGGGTGATGGATTGAATAACATCAACCCAGACGACATCGAAAGTATGCAAGTTCTAAAAGGTGCTGCAGCCTCTGCCCTTTATGGTTATCGTGGTGGTAATGGTGCAATTCTTATTACTACAAAATCAGGGAAGAAGGGTAAACCTATTTCTATAGAATTCAACAACAATCTTACTTTTAATACTATTTACGACTATCGTGATTATCAGAAAGTATTCGGACAGGGAACAGAAGGTAAGAGACCTACATCAATTACATCAGCTCAGAAGTCGGAAATGAATAGCTGGGGTGAAGCTCTCGATGGAGGGGATGCGGTAAATTTCCTTGGAGATACTTATAAATATTCTTATGTAGACAACTGGGATAACTTCTATCGCACAGGATTGAACAATTCTACATCATTGTCTATCAGTGGAGCCTCAGAAAAAATATCTTATCGTTTTGGCGTCTCTAATGTTTACGAAAAAAGTATTCTTCCTAATTCAGGTAATAATCAGCAGAGCATTAATATGAATACTACATATGATATTACCAAAAACCTTCATTTGATGGTCAATGCCAACTATGTATTCGAACATTTTGATGGACGTTCTAACTTGTCGGATGGTAATGGTAATACAAATGCTTCTTTGATACATCGTGGTAACTCTTTTGATATCAGATGGCTGAAACGTGGTTCGGCTGAATCGAATTGGGGTTCGGATGCTGATGGAAAAGAATTGTTGGGAGGTGATAATGTATATTTCAATAATCCATATTGGTTACAGTATAGAAAGACTAATGAAACCAACAAAAACCGTCTTACAGGTGCCATGACATTGAAATGGGATATTACAGACTGGTTGTATGTGCAAGGTGCAGTGCAAAGAGATGGATATAATCTTGACTTCAAGCAAGTACAGCCTATTGGTGCTGCTGCTGACCCTGCTGGATGGATGACAGAATATTCAAAAAATTTCTCGGAAATTAATCTCAACTATTTGTTGGGATTCAATAAGGAATTTGGTGATTTTTCTGTAGGTGCAACTCTTGGTGGAAACCGCCAAAGGAATATAATGAAACAATATTTTGTATCGGATGGTGGTCGTCCTTTTGTTGTTGACGGATTATGGTCTGTAAATAATCTGGAAGATAAGCGTCCAAGAAAAGAATATACAGAGTATCAAGTAAACTCAGTATATGCTACAGTCGATTTGGGCTGGAAAAACCAGTTGTTCTTGAACCTGACAGGACGTAATGACTGGTTCTCTACATTGAATCCAGATAATAACAGTTATTTCTATCCTTCGGCTACATTGTCATGGGTGTTTACAGATACATTCAAGGCTCCCGAATGGTTTAATTTTGGTAAACTTCGTGTTTCTCATGCTTATGCATCCAATGGTACAAACCCTTATCAGAATATATTCTTATACAAGTTGAGAAACTATAAAGTGAACGGTCAAAATGTAGTTACACAGAATAATAATGATATCATGCCTAACAAAAACCTTAAACCTGTTCAGATTTCAGAATCGGAAGTAGGTTTGAACTTGTCGTTCTTCCAGAACCGTCTTTCTTTTGATATGGCATATTATATCAAGAATACTAAAGATGATATAGCTGTAATTTCAACTTCCGGTTCTTCTGGCTATAAGGCTAAGGTTGCAAATATCGGTGAAATACGAAATCAAGGTTTTGAATTTATGATGGATGTGGTTCCTGTCAAGACCAAAGATTTTATGTGGAACTCTACTATAAATTTTGCTTATAATAATAGTGAGGTAAAATACTTGGGTGAAGGTGTTGAACGTCTTCAGATAGATGGAGCATCATCACGTTCGGGTAACGTTTCAGTTCAGAATGTAGTAGGTTCTTCATACGGTGAACTTATCGGTTATAAATATAAACGTGATGACAATGGCAATATCGTTTACAAGGATGGTATAGCTCAGGCTTCTGACGAATTGACAAGTCTAGGCAATGGTGTCTACAAGTTTACAGGCGGATGGAGAAACTCATTCTCATATAAGAATTTCTCTTTGGCATTCTTGCTTGACTTCAAGTTTGGTGCACAAGTATTCTCTGGTACAAACTATTCACTATATGGTGAAGGACTTCATAAAGAAACATTGGTGGGCCGTACTCCAAAAGACCCTAACGCTATAATAGTAGGTGAAGGTGTAATGTGGGATGATAATGAAGGTAAGTATGTGAAGAATACAGTAGGTGTAGATGCACAGCATTATTATAAAGGTATAGTGAGCAATAATATTGCAGAAGAGTTTGTTTACAATGCAAGCTTTATCAAACTTAGAGAGTTGTCTTTTGGTTATGAATTCCCTAAGTCAATCCTTGAAAAGATGAAAGTCGTTAAAGGACTGAATGTTTCTATTGTCGGACGTAATTTATGGACATTAATGAAGCATACTCCAAATATAGATCCGGAATCTGCTTACAATAACTCAAATGGTCAGGGACTTGAACTTAACGGTTATCCTGCAACAAGAAGTTTTGGTTTTAATGTTAATGTGAAATTCTAATCCGTAAACTTATTATGAACAATATATTTAAATATACATTTGCAGCCTTTTCTTTTGTTGCTGCATTTACAAGTTGTAGTGATTTTGGAGATACAAATATAGATCCAGAACACATGAATGAAGGAAATGTTCCTTATGAAGCTATATTTTCTAATGCTCAGCATCAGGCTCTTGGCTCTGACTGGGATGTGTGGAGAAACGGTTTGATTTATTGTGGTCAGTGGATGAATCATGTGGCTTCAATCAATCAGTGGTGGGAGTTTTCTGTATACAAGTGGAGTGATGGCTACTCTGCTGCCTACTGGGAAACATATCATAGCGACCGTGGCTCGGTAAGAGATATAACTACAGTTCTTGATAAGTGGAAAGACGACCCTAAGCATGTTGTAGATTATAATTTCGCAAGAATAATGAGAGTCTATATAATGCATAGAATGACAGATCTTTATGGTGATATACCTTATAGTGAAGCTGGTCGTCCAGTAATTTTCTCATATCCAAAATATGACAAACAGAAGGATATTTATATGGATATGTTGAAAGAACTTGATGAGGCTCAGGCTAATTTGGGTTCGGCAAATGCCGAAATGGGTAAGCAGGATTTGTTCTTTGGTGGTAATGCAGCTTCTTGGAAGAAATTTGCAAACTCATTGATGCTGCGTATTGCTATGCGACTTGTAAAAGTGGATGAAGCTACAGCCAAAACATATGTTGAAAAAGCTGTGAAAGGAGGACTTATTGCAAGTAACTCAGAAAATGTATTGTTGAAACATCCAGGTGGAGTTGTAGGTAATGACTCTTCAGAACCATATGCAAAAATATTTGTGAATGGAGAATCTATAGTAAACTTCTTCTTGCATGAAAACTTTGTAAATGAGTTGAAAGAATCGAATGACCCACGTTTGCCGCTGATTGCTGCCGTTTATGATAAAGCGCCTGAAAAAGCTATTACAGACGGAGAATATCAGAAGGATGGTATCTATGACGCTGATAAACAACAAGGGTTGCCTGGCGGAGTTTCAAATAACAATGAAAGTAACTGGTTTATAGGTAATAATGTTGCTGAATATCCTAAATTCAACATCAAGAATTATCCTGCAACAGAAGAAGGAAAGAAGGAATTTGAAGAATATATAGGAAAAGGTTATATAAAAGAGTATTCATTGCCTAACCGCTACACTTATTCCGACCCTACATCTCCGTCTTTTGTTGTTACATATGCACAGACTGAATTCCTTTTGGCTGAAGCTGTCGTGAGAAATTATATTCAAGGAGATGCTGCACAACACTTTAATAATGGATTGAGAGCTGCTTTAGAGCAATTCGGACAGTTCCCTAATGCCAAATCTTTATATGACCATTATATGAGTAAGGAAAATATAGACAGATACTTGGCAGAAAATTCATTAGATAAGTCTAGTATAGAAGCATCTTTGAAACAAATCAATACACAGTATTGGATAAATTGTTTCTGTGATGAATATGAAACGTTTGCAAACTGGCGTCGTTCTGGATATCCTGATTTTAAGCCAAATTACGATAAAGCAAATCCTGTGCCATTGTGTGATACTGATGGTGAAATTGCACGTCGTTTCAGATATCCTACAGATGAGTCTCAAATTAACTCTGCAAACTATAAGGAAGCAGTCAGAGGCTTGTCTAAAGGTGATAAGTTTAGCTCAAGAGTATGGTGGGATGCTGAATAAATAACATAAAAGAAGAGGAGGTTGTATTGGATTTTTTTCAATATAATCTCTTCTCTTTTTATTATATATAAATAGAAGTTCATTTCCTGTTATTAGAAATGAAAAGTAATAAATATAATATTATAACCATCTGTTAAAATCTTTACATTATGAAGAAAATATTAATATCAGTAGTCGTTTCTTTTATTTCGATTTTAGGTTTTTCACAAACTAACCAATGGTCTTTAGGACTTAACATGGGGTATGGAACAAAAATAGAGAATGCTTTTCTTGGTGCTAAGCTTCAGTATGGTATAAATGATGATTTTGATGTAGCAGGCAGCTTTAATCATTATTTTAAGAAGTATGATGTCAAATATTGGGAAATCAATGCCGATGTACATTGGAATTTTCTGAAAAGTGAACCATATAAGGTTTATCCATTGGTTGGCCTTACATATCTTCATTCTAAACTGGAATCTATAAAAGATGGTAACTGGGGTGCTAATATAGGTGTAGGGGCACAATATGACTTTTGTGACAGGTTTGCAATGGGTTTGGAATTAAAGGCGCAGATTATGTCTGAAACTCAGTTTGTTCCAATGTTGTCATTTATGTATAAGCTGTAAATGTGTGTGATATGCAGCCATTATAAAGTTTACTTTGGCAGCTTTTTATGTCACCTAAGTTTTTTTATTGTAATACATGCTTTGCAAATATGTTATACAAGTATAAATATTTTATTATTACGGATTTTTTTCTCTAATTCTTATTCTTATTATTAGAAAATATTGTACTTTTGTGTCGCAAAACGGAATATTATATATCTAAAATAATAACCAAATTAATTCATTAGAACAATGGCAAATTTAGATCTTACCAAATACGGTATCCAGGGTGCCGTAGAAATCTTACACAATCCTTCATATGAAGTATTGTTTGCTGAAGAAACAAAAGCTGGATTGGAAGGCTTTGAAAAAGGTCAGGAAACTGAACTGGGTGCTGTAAACGTTATGACTGGTATCTACACTGGTCGTTCTCCTAAAGATAAATTCTTGGTAAAAGATGCTACTAGCGAAAATACTGTATGGTGGACATCTGAAGAATATAAAAATGATAACAAGCCTGTTACTACAGAAGCTTGGAATGAACTGAAAGCTTTGGCTGCTAAAGAATTGTCAAACAAAAAACTTTATGTTGTTGATGGTTTTTGTGGAGCTAACGAAGCTACTTGCCTTAAAGTACGTTTCATTATGGAAGTTGCATGGCAGGCTCACTTCGTAACTAACATGTTCATCCGTCCTTCTAAAGAACAGTTGGAAAACTTCGAACCTGATTTCGTTGTTTACAATGCTTCTAAAGCTAAAGTTGAAAACTACAAGGAACTTGGTTTGAACTCTGAAACGGCAGTAGTATTTAACTTGACTACTAAGGAACAGGTTATCCTTAACACTTGGTATGGTGGTGAAATGAAGAAAGGTATGTTCTCTATGATGAACTACTTCAACCCATTGCGCGGTATCGCTTCTATGCACTGCTCTGCAAACACTAACATGGAAGAAACAGAATCAGCTATCTTCTTCGGTTTGTCAGGTACAGGTAAGACTACTTTGTCTACAGACCCAAAACGTAAATTGATCGGTGACGACGAACACGGATGGGATAACGAAGGTGTATTCAACTACGAAGGTGGTTGCTATGCTAAGGTTATCAACTTGGATAAGGAATCTGAACCAGATATCTTCAATGCTATCAAACGTAATGCCCTTCTTGAAAACGTTACAGTTGATGCAGAAGGTAAGATTAACTTCGCTGATAAGAGCGTAACAGAAAACACTCGTGTTTCTTATCCTATCCATCACATTGAAAACATCGTTAAGCCTATTTCTAAGGGCCCTCACGCTAAGCAAGTTATCTTCTTGTCAGCTGATGCATTCGGTGTATTGCCTCCAGTATCTATCTTGAACGATCAGCAGGCTCAGTACTACTTCTTGTCAGGATTTACTGCTAAGTTGGCTGGTACAGAACGTGGTATCACTGAACCTACTCCTACATTCTCTGCTTGTTTTGGCGCTGCTTTCTTGAGCTTGCACCCAACTAAATATGCAGAAGAATTGGTTAAGAAGATGGAAATGACTGGTGCTAAAGCATACTTGGTTAACACTGGTTGGAATGGTACTGGCAAACGTATCTCTATCCGTGATACTCGTGGTATCATCGATGCTATCTTGGACGGTTCTATCGAAAAGGCTCCTACTAAGACTATTCCTTTCTTCGACTTCGTTGTTCCTACAGAATTGCCGGGTGTTGATCCTAAGATCCTTGACCCACGCGATACTTACGAATGTGCTTGTCAGTGGGAAGAAAAAGCAAAAGACTTGGCTGCACGTTTCATCAAGAACTTCGCTAAGTTTACTGGTAACGAAGCTGGTAAGGCTCTTGTTGCTGCTGGTCCAAAATTGTAATTTCAAGTTGCAATATATATTTAAAAGGCGGTCCTATACAAGGACCGCCTTTTTGTGTATTTATGTGTGTATATATCCATTTTTGTTATATAATTCTATTTTCAGAATTTTCTTTTGTAATTTTGTAATTGTATTCATGATATTTTATGGAAGAACAATTTGATATAAGAGACTATAAGCCTACGGGAAAAGAACGTGATTTCGAGAACGCACTTCGTCCTCTTCAGTTTGAGGATTTCAGTGGACAGGACAAAATAGTTGATAATCTGCGCATTTTCGTAAAGGCTGCACGCCTAAGGGCAGAAGCACTGGACCATGTGTTGCTTCATGGACCTCCGGGACTTGGTAAGACAACTTTGAGCAATATCATAGCAAATGAATTGGGGGTAGGATTTAAGGTCACTTCAGGTCCTGTATTGGACAAGCCAGGTGATCTTGCAGGAGTTTTGACCAGCCTTGAACCTAACGATGTGCTTTTTATTGATGAGATTCATCGCCTTAGCCCTGTAGTAGAAGAATTTCTGTATTCTGCAATGGAGGACTATCGTATAGATATTATGATAGACAAGGGACCATCGGCAAGGAGTATCCAGTTGGATTTGAATCCGTTTACACTTGTAGGAGCTACAACCCGAAGTGGCCTTCTGACAGCTCCATTACGAGCTCGTTTCGGCATTAATCTTCATCTTGAGTATTACGACGAGACCGTTCTTTCTAGAATTGTAATGCGTTCTGCTGGTATTCTTGGGGTACCTTGTGATTTGGAAGCTGCCGGTGAGATTGCCTCTCGTAGTCGTGGAACTCCGCGTATAACCAATGCTCTTCTTAGGAGAGTAAGAGATTTTGCTCAAGTGAAAGGCAATGGCCGCATTGATTTAGGAATTGCAAAATATGCCCTTGAGGCTCTTAATATAGATAGATATGGTCTGGATGAGATAGACAATAAGATATTGTGTACTATTATCGACAAGTTTAAGGGTGGTCCTGTAGGGTTGACCACTATTGCTACTGCTTTGGGTGAAGATCCAGGAACATTGGAGGAAGTATACGAGCCTTTTCTTATCAAGGAAGGTTTCATAAAGCGTACTCCTCGTGGTCGTGAGGTTACCGAACTTGCTTATAAACACCTTGGCCGGACTAAGCTTAGTGTTGAGAGAGGGCTTTTTGATTGAAGCGTTTTTCAAGGCTTTTTTATTGCCAATTCCGCGTTATTATTTTCAAGCCGATAGGTCTGATATGGTTTTGTTGTATGCAAATGGCGACCATTGACTTATTGGTTGATTTTTGTTTTCTATTTCAAAACTGATAAATTTACAATGTCTTTAGTAAAGGATACAGCTATATACGGATTGAGCAGTATAGTGGGAAGATTTCTTAATTATCTTCTGGTTCCACTTTATACAGCTGTTTTATCTGCCGAGTCCGGAGGATACGGAGTAGTGTCTAATGTGTATGCATATACTGCTCTTATTCTTGTGTTTCTTACATTTGGTATGGAAACAGGCTTTTTCCGTTTTGCAAACAAGTCGGATGAAGATGCCGGCAAAGTATATTCCAACACTTTACTTTTTGTAGGGACTCTATCCTTGATATTCGTTATAGCAGGACTATCGTTTCTTGTTCCTATATCAGACTTTCTTGAGTATCCTGACCATAAAGACTATGTGGCGATGATGATGATAGTAGTGGCAATGGATTCTTTTCTAAGTATACCGTTTGCTTATTTACGTTATAAGAAACGTCCTTTTAAGTTTGTTGCTGTCAAGTTGTTCAATATCATTGGTAATATTCTGCTGAATTTGTTTTTCTTGTTGCTTTGCCCTTGGCTTCATACCACGTATCCGGGTATGGTATCATGGTTTTATAACCCTGATTATCTTGTAGGCTATATATTCGTATCAAATCTTATAATGTCGGCTTCTCAGTTCTTGTTTTTTATTCCAGAATTCCGAGGCTTGTCGTTGAAACCGGATTTTAAGCTTCAGAAGAAAATGTTTTCTTATTCGTTCCCTATTCTGATATTTGGCCTGGTAGGAATATTGAATCAGACTGTTGACAAGATGATATATCCGTTTTTATTTTACGACCGTCAAGAAGGATTGGTGCAGCTTGGTATATATAGTGCAACAAGTAAGGTAGCATTGGTAATGGCTATGTTCACTCAGGCTTTCCGTTATGCTTACGAGCCTTATGTGTTTAGCATCAGCAACAAGTCGGATAGTAGTTCAATGTATTCTTCTGCCATGAAATACTTTTTCATATTCTCTTTATTGGCTTTCTTGTCGGTAATGTTCTATATGGATATTCTGAAATATATGGTAGCTTCCGATTATTGGGAAGGTCTTGGCGTAGTAGCCATTGTAATGGGTGCCGAGATTCTGAAAGGAATATATTTTAATCTTTCATTCTGGTACAAACTTACTGATGAAACCCGTTGGGGTGCATATTTTTCCATTATAGGTTGTGTAGTGATAATAATGCTAAATGTATGGCTTGTTCCTGAGTATGGTTATCTGGCTTCGGCATGGGCTTCAGTTGCCGGATATGGAATCATAACATTGTTGTCTTATATCATAGGTCAGAAGAAATATACGGTAGATTATCCTATAAATGCTATGTTTGTGTATCTTCTGTTGGCAGCCATACTTTACTCAATATCAATATATATACATTTTGATAATATTGTTTTAAGACTATTATTCAAGACTTTGCTGTTGGTGATATTTGTGTCATATATAATACGTAAAGACTTGCCTTTAAGTAGAATACCTTTTATTAATCGTTTTATAAAGAGCTGAAAGATGAATGTAAAATCCAAAAATAAATATATTATCAAGAAATTTTTCTATGATTATCTTGACCTTAATAAAAGCAAGGAAGACGAACAGAAAACACTAGATGCTATTTGCAATGGAGTAGAGTTTAAAGGTGCAAACCTTTGGATTCTTATTTTTGCCACATTCATTGCTTCTTTAGGTCTGAATGTCAATTCTACGGCTGTAATTATCGGAGCCATGCTTATATCACCTCTTATGGGACCAATAATGGGAGTGGGGCTTGCTATAGGAATAAATGACTTTGAACTGATGAAAAGGTCGTTGAAGAGTTTTTTTGTTGCAACTATATTTAGTGTCACTACTGCATCTGTTTATTTTACCTTTACTCCCCTTGATGAAGTCCAGTCTGAACTGTTGGCTCGTACTTCGCCTACCATATACGATGTATTTATAGCTCTTGTGGGTGGATTGGCAGGTATAGTAGCTGTAGCCACAAAAGAAAAAGGCAATGTGATACCAGGAGTTGCTATAGCCACAGCTTTGATGCCTCCTTTGTGTACGGCAGGTTTTGGTATCGCTACCGGTAATTTCTTCTATTTCCTTGGAGCTATATATCTGTACTTCATCAATTCGGTATTTATCAGCCTTGCCACATATCTAGGTGTACGCTTTATGAAGTTTCGACATAAGGAGTTTGTTGACAAGAATAGAGAAAAGCTTGTCAGAAAGTATATCGTTACTGTGGTGTTTATAACAATGTGTCCCGCCATTTATCTTACGTATGACATAGTGAAGGAGACTTTATATCAGAGTTCGGCCAATCGTTTTATTGTAAACGAACTGCAACTACCCGATTCTCAGATATTGAATAGCGACATATCTTATCCGAAGAGAGAAGTCAAGGTGGTAATTGTAGGCAAGGAATTTTCTGAAGAACAGTTGATGGCACTAAATCATAAACTAGAGAAATACAATCTTAAAGAGACAAAGCTGAAGGTGATACAGGGGATGAACAATGGCGATGTTGATATAAGTAATATAAAGACTCTTGTGGTAGAAGACCTTTATAAACGTAATGAAGAGAAGATTGCTATGTTACAGCATGATATAGATTCGTTGTCTTCTGCGTTGGATATCTATACTCGTAGCGGGCAGGCCGATACCCGTCTGGCAAAAGAGATGAAGGCTTTGTTTGCAGATGTCCTTTCGGTAGCATTGTCACGAAGCATACGCATGAATGTAGACAATTTAAGTTCAGATACTCTTACGTATGCAATTATCCAGTGTCAGAAGAAGAAGCCTTCGTCTGACGACAGGAAACGTATGACTGATTGGCTTTTGACACGTACAGGAGCAAAAAAACTTCGTCTTATAGTGGAGTAGCGTTCTGACAGATGTGGTTAAAGTCCATATTTTTGCTCTTATATCCCTTAAATCAGGACAAAAAGTACTAATTTTACAACCGAAATTTCAATTTATTTAATTATAATGGCTGTTATTGTTAAGAAAGTTAGTTCGAAAAAAGAGATGCACTCTTTTATTCGTTTCAATTATGAGTTATATAAAAATAATCCTTATTCTGTTCCGGATTTGTATGATGATGTTTTGAATACATTCAATAAAAAGAAAAATGCTGCATTCGAATTCTGTGATGCAGAGTTCTTTCTTGCATACAAAGATGATAAGCTTGTGGGAAGAGTTGCAGCTATCATAAATCGTCGTGCAAATGAAACGTGGAACAAGAAGGAAGTTCGTTTTGGATGGATTGACTTTATCGATGATGCAGAAGTGTCTGAAGCGTTGATAAGCAGCGTCGAGCAGTGGGGTAAGGGAAAAGGCATGACTGGCATTGTAGGTCCTTTGGGATTTACTGATATGGACCCTGAGGGGATGCTTGTTGAAGGTTTCGACCAGCTTAGTACAATGGCTACCATATACAATTATCCGTATTATCCGGTTCATATGGAAAAGATGGGATTTGAAAAGGAAGCCGATTGGGTTGAATTTAAACTGAAAGTACCTGAAACCCTTCCAGACAAATTCAAGCGTATTTCTGAAATAATATTGCAGAAATATAATCTTAAAATAAAGAAACTTACCCGTAAGGAAATCAATCAGAAAAATTATGGGCAGAGAATATTCGAACTCATCAATGAGGCATATTCTCCACTATACGGTTTCTCAAAGATGACTCAAGGACAGATAAACCAGTATGTAAAGATGTATCTGCCTATAATAGACCTTCGTATGGTGACATTGGTAGAAGATGCCGAAGGAGAACTCGTCGCTGTAGGTATATCTATGCCTTCTCTTTCGGAAGCTTTACAGAAGGCCAAAGGAAAGATGCTGCCTTTTGGATGGTATCATTTGCTTAAGGCCTTGTTTATCAAGCGTCCTAAGACCCTAGACTTGCTGCTTGTAGGCGTAAAGCCTGAGTATCAGAGCAAGGGCGTTAATGCACTTCTTTTCTATGATTTGGTACCGATATATAAGAAAATGGGATTTGAATATGGAGAAAGTAATCCGGAACTTGAAGAAAATAAAAAGGTACAGGCTCAGTGGAGTGCTTTCGAATCCGAACTTCATAAGCGCCGTAGAGCTTTCAGAAGAGATATTGTCTAAGTTATAGACCTTTTTCATAAAGGTCTCGTCAACTAATATGAATATGGAAGACTTAAACCAAAAAGTTAATAATACAGAACCTAAGGTGTCGTATACTGAAGCGAATATACGTCATCTGAGTGATATGGAACATGTGCGAACTCGCCCTGGTATGTATATCGGTCGTTTGGGAGATGGTTCTCAGGTGGAAGATGGTATATATGTACTTCTGAAGGAAGTTGTCGACAATAGTATCGACGAGTTTAAGATGGGGGTGGGTAAGCGCATTGACATAGAAATAGAAGATAATCTCCGTGTGGCGGTAAGAGACTTTGGCCGAGGAATCCCGTTGGGAAGCCTTGTCGATGCGGTTTCAATGCTTAACACAGGAGGTAAATACGACACAAAGGCTTTCAAGAAAAGTGTAGGCCTTAATGGTGTTGGTGCAAAGGCAGTCAATGCTTTAAGCAGTAAGTTTATAGCACGCAGTGTACGCGACGGACAGATGCGTGAAGCTGTGTTCGAAAGAGGCGATTTGATTAGCGATACTACATCAGAAACAGATGAAGAAAACGGGACATATATCTTTTTTGAACCAGATTCCACTCTTTTCCTTAATTATCATTTCCGTCATGAGTTTATAGAGACAATGCTTCGTAATTATACATATCTAAATACGGGGCTTGCTATATACTATAACGGACACCGGATTATAAGTAGAAATGGTCTGGCAGATTTGCTAAATGACAATATGACTGCTCAGGGGATATACCCTATAGTACATATAAAAGGTGAAGATATTGAAATAGCTTTTACTCATAGTCCTCAGTATGGAGAAGAATACTATTCATTTGTAAATGGTCAGCATACTACTCAGGGGGGTACACACCAAAGTGCATTCAAGGAACATATTGCCAGGACTATAAAGGACTTTTATAGCAAGAATCTTGAATTTCAGGACATCCGTAACGGACTGGTAGCGGCTATTGCCATAAATGTGATAGAACCTACATTTGAGAGTCAGACGAAAATTAAGCTTGGCTCTCTTTCTATGGCTCCCGAAAAAGATTCTGATGGCAACCCATATCCTCTGTCTGGAGTAAGTGTCAATAAGTTTGTAGGCGACTTCGTGAAGGAAAATGTAGATAATTTCCTTCATAAAAATGCTGATGTGGCCGACATAATGCTTCAGAAGATACAAGAGTCCGAAAAAGAGAGAAAGGCTATAGCCGGAGTTACTAAAATAGCGCGTGAGAGAGCCAAGAAAGCTAATCTGCATAACAGAAAACTCCGTGATTGCCGTATACATCTCAATGATGTGAAAGGTGGCAAGAAGGATGATGACAATGACCCTCGCTTTGATAGTTCCATCTTCATAACAGAGGGTGATTCTGCCAGCGGTTCTATTACAAAGAGCCGCGATGTGAACACTCAGGCAGTGTTCAGTCTTAGAGGTAAGCCTTTGAATTCTTTCGGACTTACAAAGAAAGTGGTCTATGAAAACGAGGAGTTCAACTTATTGCAGGCAGCTCTTAATATCGAAGATGGACTTGATGGCTTGAGATATAATAAAGTGATAGTAGCTACCGATGCCGATGTCGATGGTATGCATATACGTCTGTTGATGATAACATTCTTTCTTCAGTTCTTTCCCGACCTTATCAAGAAAGGACATGTGTATATCTTGCAGACACCTCTTTTCCGAGTGAGAAATAGAAAGAAAGGAAAGTATGTGACACGTTATTGCTATACCGAAGAAGAACGTGTGGCAGCTATAGAAGAACTTGGTCCTGCTCCGGAGATTACACGATTCAAGGGACTTGGCGAAATCTCTCCCGATGAGTTCCGCAATTTTATAGGCGAGGATATGCGTCTCGAGCAGGTGTCTCTGAAAAAGACAGATGCCGTAAAAGAACTTCTGGAGTTTTATATGGGCAAGAATACCATGGAACGACAGAACTTTATTATTAATAATCTGGTAGTAGAAGAAGATATAGACTTATGAGAAGAGCCATATTCCCCGGAACATTCGACCCGTTTACTATAGGTCACCATTCTGTAGTGAAGCGTGCCCTTACATTTATGGACGAAGTAGTGATAGGTATAGGTATAAATGAAAGTAAACGTACATATTTTCCTACCGGAAAACGTGTTAAAATGATAAAGGAATTGTTTTCCGATGAACCTAGAATAAAGGTTGAGGCTTATTCGGGACTTACCATTGACTTTGCACGCGAGTGTGGAGCGCAGTTCATTGTAAGAGGTATCCGTACTGTCAGAGATTTTGAATACGAAGAAACCATAGCGGATATAAATCGTAAGTTGGCTGGTATTGAGACTATATTGCTTTTTACAGAGCCCGAACTAACATCTGTAAGTTCTACCATTGTGCGCGAACTGCTTCAGTTCGGTAAAGATGTCACTTCGTTTATACCCGAAGGTATGGAGTTGTAGCATGACAAATAAAGAATTCATTAAATGAGAAAAAAAACAATTTTATTAATATCAATGTTTTTGTGCCTTCTCCTTTCTGTGAAGGCACAAAACAAGTTTCTTAACTCTCCTGCCCGTAAACTACAGATGGCAGAGTTTGCTATATCCAATCTTTATGTAGACAAGGTTGACGAGCCGAAACTGGTAGAAGAAGCAATAATTAAGATGCTTGAGGAGTTGGATCCTCATTCCACTTACTCAGACCCTGAAGAAGTGAAAAAACTAAACGAACCTCTTTTGGGCAATTTTGATGGCATAGGTGTACAGTTCAATATGTCTACAGACACATTGTTTGTCATACAGCCAGTAAGTGGCGGCCCGTCCGAAAAGGCCGGAATATTGGCTGGAGACCGTATTATAGAAGTGAATGACACAATCATATCTGGTGTAAAGATGAGTACCGAAGATATAATGAGACGTCTTCGTGGACCTAAAGGGACTATAGTGAACCTCAAGATTATGAGACGCGGAGTGAAGTATTTGATTCCATTTGCAGTGAAACGTGACAAAATCCCTGTCTATAGTCTTGATGCTGCATATATGATGGATAAATCTACAGGCTATATACGCATAAGCCGTTTTGCAGCCACTACCTCCGACGAGTTTGAAGAAGCTTTGGTAAAGCTTCAGAAAAAAGGATTGACGAATCTTATACTCGACCTTCAGGGTAATGGTGGAGGCTACCTTAATGCTGCTACAGACATTGCAAACCATTTTTTGCAGAAAGGAGAACTTATAGTGTATACCGAAGGAAGACGAAATCCGCGTACCGAATTCTGTGCCAGAGGAAGCGGTAAATTCCGCACTGGCGGTCTTGCAGTGTTGGTAGATGAATATTCTGCTTCTGCCAGTGAAATTGTGACTGGTGCCGTGCAAGACTGGGACAGAGGAATCGTCATAGGCCGCCGAACTTTTGGGAAAGGACTTGTACAAAGACCGATTGACCTTCCTGACGGTTCGATGATAAGACTGACTGTGGCAAGGTACTATACTCCGTCGGGCAGATGTATACAAAAGCCTTACGAAAGCATTGAGCAATATAACAAAGATCTTATAGACAGATATAACAGAGGTGAAATGATGAGTTCCGACAGTATACATTTTCCTGACTCTCTCAAGACAAAGACACTGAAAAAGGGACGTACTGTGTATGGCGGCGGCGGCATTATGCCCGATTATTTTGTTCCTTTAGATACAACATATTATACCGATTATTATCTGTCTCTTCGTGACAAGGGTGCTATCGTCCAGCAGAATCTCATTCTTATAGATAAGTATAGAGAAGAATGGAAAGCCAAATTTCCTACCTTTGAACGTTTCGACAAGCATTTTGTAATAACAGAACATATGCTTGAAGAACTTGTCACATTGGGCGGAAGTCTTGGAGCAAAATACGACGAAGAACAATATCAAAAGTCTATTCCTTTAATAAAGATACAGATGAAAGCTCTCATTGCGCGCGACTTATGGAGCATGAATGAATATTTTCATGTTATCAACACTATAAACAATTGCGTCAGCAAGGCTTTGGAGTCCTTTCAGACCATGCCTAGACCATGAAGCTTTATTAAAGAATAATTTCCGTAATCACTTGTATTAATGGTGGAAATAGTCTACCTTTGTCAAGTAATATGCATCAATATACTGAAATCTTTATTTTTAACAATTAAATAATTTAAAATCAATCATTTATGTGGTTAAGTAATTCATCTATTGGTAGGAAAGTGGTGATGAGCGTTACTGGTATTGCCCTTGTCCTTTTTCTAACATTTCACATGGCGATGAACCTTGTTGCATTGTTCTCTGGCGAGGCCTACAACATGGTTTGTGAGTTCTTGGGAGCAAACTGGTATGCTCTGGTTGCAACTATGGGCTTGGCTGCCTTGTTTGTAATTCACATCATTTACGCCTTCTGGCTTACAATGCAGAACCGTGCAGCCCGTGGTAGCGAACGTTATGCTGTTACTGCAAAGCCAAAGAATGTAGAGTGGGCCTCACAAAACATGTTGGCTCTTGGTGTAGTTGTAATCCTCGGATTATTGCTCCACTTCTATAACTTTTGGTATAAGATGCAGTTTGCCGAAATTATCCATGAACCAATGTTGGGTGGTCTTCATGCAACAGATGGTTACGGATATATCATGCAGACATTCTCTAACCCGGTATTCTTCGTGTTGTATCTTGTATGGTTGGCAGCTTTATGGTTCCATTTGACTCATGGTTTCTGGAGTGCAATGCAGACATTGGGATGGAACAACAAATTATGGATTGAACGTTGGAAATGTGTTTCTAACATCTATTCTACAATCATCGTGTTGGGATTTGCTGTAGTGGCAGTAGTATTCTTCTTTAAAAACATGATGGGTTGCGGAGCTTGCTAATTAGAAGTGTAACTGATAAAATTGAAAACATTATGACTAAAATAATAGATTCTAAGATTCCTGAAGGCCCAGTAGCTGAGAAATGGACTAACTATAAAGCTCACCAGAAATTGGTGAACCCAGCTAACAAACGTCGTTTGGACATCATCGTTGTAGGTACAGGTTTGGCTGGTGCTTCTGCGGCAGCTTCACTTGGTGAAATGGGATTCCGTGTATTGAACTTCTGTATACAGGACTCTCCACGTCGTGCACACTCTATTGCTGCACAGGGTGGTATCAATGCTGCAAAAAACTATCAGAATGATGGTGACTCTGTATATCGTCTTTTCTACGATACTGTAAAAGGTGGTGACTACCGTGCTCGTGAAGCTAACGTTTACCGTCTTGCCGAAGTATCAAATAATATTATCGACCAGTGTGTCGCACAGGGTGTTCCTTTCGCTCGCGAATATGGTGGTACACTTGCTAACCGTTCTTTCGGCGGTGCTCAGGTTTCACGTACTTTCTATGCTAAAGGTCAGACTGGTCAGCAGTTGCTTCTTGGTGCATATTCTGCATTGAGCCGTCAGGTAGGTGTAGGTACTGTAAAATTGTACACTCGTTACGAAATGCTTGATGTAGTATTGGTTGACGAACGTGCTCGCGGTATCATTGCCAAGAATCTTGTAACTGGTAAACTTGAACGCTTTGCCGCTCACGCTGTAGTTATAGCTACTGGTGGATACGGTAACACATATTTCCTTTCTACGAATGCAATGGGATGTAACGTAACAGCTGCAATGTCTTGCTACCGTAAAGGTGCTTGGTTTGCAAATCCTGCTTACGTACAGATTCACCCAACTTGTATTCCTGTTCACGGTGACAAGCAGTCTAAACTTACACTTATGTCTGAGTCACTTCGTAACGACGGTCGTATCTGGGTTCCTAAGAAAATTGAAGACGCTAAAGCGCTTCAGGCAGGAACTAAGAAGGGTAGCGATATTCCTGAAGAAGACCGCGACTACTATTTGGAACGCCGTTATCCTGCATTCGGTAACTTGGTTCCACGTGACGTTGCGTCTCGTGCAGCTAAAGAACGTTGCGATGCCGGATTTGGTGTAAACAATACAGGTCTTGCTGTATTCCTTGACTTCTCTGAAAGTATCAACCGTCTTGGACTTGACGTTGTTCTTCAGCGTTATGGTAACCTCTTCGATATGTACGAAGAAATCACTGATGTCAATCCAGGTGAACTTGCTAAGGAAATCAATGGTGTGAAATACTATAACCCAATGATGATTTATCCTGCTATCCATTATACAATGGGTGGTATTTGGATTGACTACGAACTTCAGACATCTGTAAAGGGTCTGTTCGCTATCGGTGAATGTAACTTCTCTGACCACGGTGCTAACCGTCTTGGTGCATCTGCATTGATGCAGGGTCTTGCTGATGGTTACTTCGTATTGCCATACACTATCCAGAACTATTTGTCAGACCAGATTACTGTTCCACGTTTCTCAACTGATCTTCCTGAATTTGTAGAAGCAGAAAAATCTGTACAGAATAAGATTGATCATTTGATGAACATCAAGGGTAAGAAGTCTGTAGATTCAATTCATAAGGAATTGGGCCGTATCATGTGGGATTTTGTTGGTATGGGCCGTACTGCTGAAGGCTTGAAAGAAGGTCTTAAGCGCTTGAAAGAAGTTCGTAAGGAATTCGAAACAGAATTGTTTATCCCAGGTTCTAAGGAAGGACTTAACATCGAACTTGACAAGGCATTCCGTCTTGATGATTTCATTACAATGGGTGAACTTATCGCACATGATGCGTTGAACCGTGAAGAATCTTGCGGTGGTCACTTCCGTGAAGAATATCAGACAGAAGAAGGAGAAGCAAAACGTGATGACGAAAACTTCTTCTATGTAGCTTGCTGGGAATATCCAGGAAGCGATGACAAGGATCCTGTTCTGTACAAAGAACCTCTTGTTTACGAAGCAATAAAGGTACAGACTCGTAACTATAAGAGCTAATCTGTGTTGAAGTAAAAAAAACAATTTAAAGAAAAGAAGTAAAATGGATAAAAATATATCATTTACGCTGAAAGTTTGGCGTCAGAACGGACCAAAAGATAAAGGTCATTTCGATACATTCCAGATGAAAGACATTCCTGGAGATACTTCATTCCTCGAAATGCTTGACATCTTGAATGAAATGTTGATTGAAGATGGTAAAGAACCAGTAGTATTCGACCATGACTGCCGTGAAGGAATCTGCGGTATGTGTTCATTGTATATCAACGGACATCCACACGGACCTGCAACAGGTGCTACAACTTGCCAGATTTACATGCGTCGTTTCAAAGATGGTGATACTATCACTGTTGAACCTTGGCGTTCTGCAGGTTTCCCTGTAATCAAGGACTTGATGGTAGACCGTTCGGCTTACGATAAGATTATGCAGGCAGGTGGTTTCGTTAGTGTTCCTACAGGTGCCCCTCAAGATGCTAATGCAATCCTTATCCCTAAGACTATAGCCGATGAAGCTATGGATTCTGCTACATGTATCGGTTGTGGTGCTTGTGTAGCTGCATGTAAGAACGGTTCTGCTATGCTTTTCGTTTCTGCAAAAGTAAGCCAGTTGAATGTTCTTCCTCAAGGAAAACCAGAAGCTCTTCGCCGTGCCAAAGCTATGTTGGCAAAGATGGACGAACTTGGATTCGGTAACTGTACAAACACTCGTGCTTGTGAAGCTGAATGTCCAAAATGTATCTCTATCAGCAACATCGCTCGTTTGAACCGCGACTTTATAAAGGCTAAATTGAAAGACTGATAGTTCATTCAATATAATAAAAAAAACAGACTCCAACCTTTTTAGGATTGGAGTCTGTTTTTTTTATTATATTGATTTTCAGTATTATATATCATTTGGAACTAAAAGAAGTTAAATGCCTAAAAAACAGTCCTTATTTTTTGTTCTATTAATATTGAAGGCATATATTTGCATTGTGATTTTTTTCATAGTATTAGATTTAAGGTTAACAAGGTACGGGGACAAAGCGTTGTCCCCTTTTTTGTATTCTATATCAAAAGCATCTTCTTGCTTGTAGGGTTGTCGAACGTTTTTTTAGAACGCCTGGTCGCTTTAGTCAAAACGCCTGGTCGTTTTAGTTTAAACGCTTAGGCGTTTAAAATTAATTTATCAATTTATATACTCCACCTGCCAAGGCTCTTATTAAACCTTTCATTTCCATCTCAAATAATATTCCGGTCATTTTATTGATAGGTATTCCTGTGTTAACCACAAGAGTGTTGATTTGAATACCATCGGTATGCTTTTTCAGATAATCGGCTATTGATGACTCTTCAGCGCTTAATTCTGGAAACAGTTGTCTTTGTATTCCCTCTGTTGGGACATATTTTGTCTTTATGTCCCAATTCATGGCTTTAATGAAATCTTCAGCATCCAGTAATAGGGCAGCCTTGTTGTTCTTTATCAGATTGTTGCATCCCGAAGAATATTTGTCTCCTATACGTCCTGGAAAGGCAAAACAGTCGCGATGATAACTGTCGGCTATATCTGCTGTAATCAAGGCTCCACCTTTTATATCGGATTCTACTACTATAGTGGCATCACTCATTCCTGCCACAATTCTATTTCTTTTTATGAAGTTCTGTCTGTCGGGATTTGTACCGCTTGGATATTCTGTCAATAATCCTCCATGTTCAAGCATATCTGCTGCAGTGCGCCTGTGTACAGAAGGATAAATCCTGTCCAGCCCATGAGCAAGGACTCCCACTGTTTCCAGTCCGTATTGCAATGCAGTACGATGGGCATTTATGTCAGTTCCATAAGCCAGTCCGCTTACTATAAGCGTATCAGGCATAAGCTCCTTAAGGTCTCTTATGAATTTATAGCAAATATCTTTTCCGTAATCTGTAGCGTTGCGTGTACCTACAATATTAATGACGTGTATTCTGTTCAAGTCTGCGGAACCTCTATAGAAGAGCAATATCGGGGCATCGTCACATTCCCTTAGCCTTGAAGGATATTCTTCATCCTTCATGGTGAGACATCGTATATGGTTCTTTTCGGCAAAGTTCAGTTCGGCTTCGCATATACGGATAGTTTCCGGACAATCTAAGGCACTTATTATCTTAGGAGACAGGTCGGGGACAATATCTTTCAGCCTTTCTCTTTCCTTGAATATTGTTGCGGCAGAGCCTACCGATTCCAAAAGTCGATGTATGCCTATTTGTCCCAGCCCCGGTATTCTGGTCAATGCCATTGAGTATAGTTGCTCTTCATTCATGTTGCTACAAATGTATTTATTCAGTAAGATATGGTTCAAAAATTTTATTGAACAATTCGCTGTCGCCCAATCGTCCGTTTATGATACATACAGTATCTACTGTAGCCTTTATAACAGGCTTCATGTCTGGCAGGCGGAAAATGTCCTGATAGAAAACATATTTTATACCTTCTTTCTTGATATATAGTTTCGATACGAATTCATCTCCACTTCTTAGAGGAGTCTTGAAGGCCATGTTCAGACGTGCCACTACAGGGTCAACACCTTCGTCGTGAAGGTTAGAGAAACTTATCCCCAGCGATGACAGAAATTCATGACGTGTATGTTCTATATAGTGTTGATAGTTAGCGTTGTTTACTATCCCTTGAAGGTCGCACTCATAGTCACGCACCTTCATTGTTATTTCGAAAATGTATTTCATTGTGAGTTTTATGTTTTCCGCAAACTTAATTAAAATCTCCGAATTAGCTGTATAAAATATTGGAAATGACATAAAAACGCCCCCAAATAAGATTTGTAGTAAAGAGGAGAATATGAATTAAATGTTAAATAGTGTAATAAAATTTGCATATATATATATATATATATATACTTGCATCAATTTAATAAAATTAATGTAACAAGATACAATGGAAAACACTTTCTTGATTACATAACGTATTTGTTTACAGCATAATATGTAAAAACACTTTTATTTATTAACTATATTAATCAATTTAAAACCAATTTAAAACTATGAAGAAAGAATTTCTTCTTTCCTTTATTTTATTAAACTCATTAAACAGTAGCAGTTTGTATGCTTCGTTTGGAGTAGAGTCAAAGGGAGGAGCAGTTGCTGTTACACAGCAAGTCAGGCAGATTCATGGAAAGGTTGTAGATCAGAATGGTGAGGCTGTAATAGGTGCCAATGTTACCATCAAAGGAAACAAGTCGGTAGGTACAATCACCGATTTTGATGGAAATTTTACATTGAATGTTTCATCAAAAGATGTATTAGTTGTTTCATTTATCGGCTATGTATCTCAGGAAATCAAAGTTGGTAATGAACGTAATTTCAGAGTGGTGTTGAAGGAGGATTCCGAGACATTGGATGAAGTCGTAGTTACTGCTTTCGGTGCAGGACAGAAAAAAGAATCAATTGTTGGTTCTATCCAGACAGTACGTCCTAACGATTTGAAAGTACCTTCGTCCAATTTGTCAACTTCGTTTGCAGGACGTATGGCTGGTGTAGTTGCATTTCAGCGTAGTGGTCTTCCGGGAGAGAATGGTGCAGACTTTTATGTACGTGGTATTTCTACCATTAGTGGTGTTACTTCTCCTTTAATTGTAATAGATGGAGTTGAAGCTTCCAGTGCTGACCTTAATGCTCTTGATCCCGAAGTCATAGAAGGTTTTTCAATCTTGAAAGATGCTACAGCAACAGCCATGTATGGAACACGTGGAGCAAACGGTGTAATGATTGTAACCACAAAAAGTGGTTCTGACCTGGAAAAGCCTGTAATTGGGGTGCGTGTTGAAGCTAACGTTAATACTCCTACATTTATGCCTAAATATGTTTCTGGTGACAGATACATGAGACTTTATAACGAAGCAGTGACAAATCAGGGAACAGGAGATATTCTGTTTACTGATGAACAAATTGAAGGAACTCTTAAAGGCTCAAATCCATATATTTTCCCTAATGTGGATTGGTATGATGAAATTTTCAAGGATGCTTCTTTTAATCAGAAGGCAAATTTTAATATCCGTGGAGGAACTAAAAAAATTACGTATTTCATGAATGTGTCTTTCAATCATGAAAGCGGTATGCTTAGAAATCGTAGTAAGGATTTCTTTACATATAGTAATGGCTTGGATGCAAAGCGATATGCTTTCCAAAACAATATTGATTTTCATATCAGCAAGACCTCTAAGATTGGTTTGCACTTGAATGTACAGTTGAATGATATGAAATCGCCTGTAACAGGAACAAATGATGATAGTACAGGACAGATTATGACTAATATTTATAACTCTATTCGTAATGCAAACCCTGTAGATTATCCAGTCTTTTTCCCTAATACAGGTGAAAAATGGGTAAAATGGGGAGCTTATTCAGGAGGTAATGACCAAGGAGCTACCAATCCATTGGCTTATGTTACATCAGGATATGCAAATACATTTTCAAGTACTGTATTGGCAAATCTTGATTTTGAGCAGAAATTGGACTTTATAACTAAAGGATTGAAGTTCCGTGCCATGGTTTCGTTTAAAAACTATAATCGTACTATTACTAATCGTGTGCAAGGTTACAACAGATATTCGCTAAAAAACTTCAGTAAAGACGAAAATGGAGAGTATCAATATGAAGTATCGCCAATAGGTGAACCAAGTAAGCCTGTTCTTGGAACAAGTCGATTGTTGAGTGGTGACAGGCGTTTGTATTTCCAGGCTTATCTCGATTACAACCGTACTTTTGCTGATGCTCATGCAGTAAATCTTATGGCGTTGTTCAATACAGATGAATTTGTTAACAATACAGGTGGTGGTTTGGTAAATTCATTGCCTAAGCGTAAAATTGGTCTTGCTATGCGTGCTTCTTATGCTTTTGATAATCGTTATATGATTGAGTTCAATGCTGGATATAATGGTTCGGAAAATTTTGCAAAAGGACATCGTTTCGGATTTTTCCCATCAGTGGCTATAGGTTATAACATAAGTCAGGAAAAATTCTGGAAACCTTTGGAAGATGTTATATCTAACTTTAAATTGCGTGCTTCTTATGGTTTGGTTGGTAATGACCAGATTGGTTCCGAACGTTTTATATATATGTCTGATGTAGCATTGGGAGGAAACGATAATTCACCAGGGTTCACTACGGGGTATGGACCTTCTGAAACTTTCTTGAAAGGTCCTATCTATAATCGTATGGAAAATAAAGATATTACTTGGGAAGTAGGTGAAAAGCTGAATGTAGGAGCAGATATTCAGTTGTTCCGCTCATTGAATATCTCTATAGATGCTTTTCGTGAAATTCGTAGAGATATATTCCAACAAATGTATTCTATACCAAATTATTTGGGAACTGCTCAAACAAAAATATTTGGTAACCTTGCAAAAGTGAAAAACTGGGGAGCTGATTTTTCTGTTGATTATGGTAAAAGTATAAATAAGGATTTGTCTATACAGTTTAAGGGTACATTTACTTTTGCACGAAACAAAGTACTTGAATATAATGAAGCACCAGGTATTAGTCCGGCATATTCTATAGTAGGTCATTCTGTAAGGTCATTTTTGGTTTATAAGGCAAACGGATTGTATATTGACGAAGCTGATATTGCCAATAACCCAAATTCGACATTAGGTAATATTGCAATTGCTCCGGGCGACATAAAGTATGTCGATCAGCCAGATAAGAATGGAGTATGCGATGGTAGAATCTCGGATTCTGACCGTATTCGAGTGGGAAACCCTGATGTTCCTGAAATAGTGTATGGATTTGGTCCAAGTATACAATATAAAAACTGGGATTTCTCTTTCTTCTTCCAAGGAGTAGGAAAAACATCATTGGTAATGTCTGGATTCCATCCTTTTGGTACACAATATAATAGAAATGTGGTCGATTTTGTTGCTGATAATCATTGGAGTCAGACAAATCAGAATCCTGATGCAGAATATCCTCGTTTGACAAAATATGACAATAATCACAATTCTGCTGCATCAACTTATTGGATGCGTAATGCTTCTTTCTTGAAGTTAAAGAATGCAGAAATAGGTTATAGTTTTAAGATGGCTCGTATTTATCTGAGTGGTGTGAATTTACTTACTTTCTCTAAATTTAAGAAGTGGGATCCTGAAATGGGAGGAGATGGTATGACTAAATACCCTACTCAGCGAACTTTCAATTTAGGAATTCAGTTAACATTTAAATAAGATATAATACTATGAGATTTTTTAATAAATATATATTAGCTGCATCGTTGTTTTGTTGTTCTATGAACTCGTGCAATTATTTGGATATTGTGCCTGACGAAAAGGAGAAGGCAGAAGATGCTTTTGAAGATTTGAATGCTGCGCGACGATATCTATATTCGTGCTACGCATATTTGCCAGACGCTTTCTCTGGTAGTGGTTCATTGGATTTAATGACAGGAGACGAGGTTGTTACAGCATTTGAACATGAAACGTTTGCTTCATTTCCAAAAGGAAACTATACAGCTTCTTCACCGGTTATTTCATATTGGAACACATTGTTCCAAGGATTACGTCAGTGTTATATGCTGCAGAATAATCTTGCTTCAGTACCTGGAATGTCAGACGAACAAAGAAAAGATTATGCAGCACAGGTGAAATTTTTGATAGCTTATTATCATTTCTTGCTGGTACGTTGTTATGGTCCTGTTATTCTTATTAAGGAAGAACCTAATATTATGACTCCTCCTAATGAATATTTAGGTCGTACTCCTTATGATGAATGTGTTAGCTGGATATGTGATTTGTTTGATGAAGCTGCAACAGATCTTCCGTGTACACGTACGGAAATAGCAACTTATGGCTTGGCTACGTCTACTGCAGCAAAGGCTTTGAAAGCACGTTTGTTATTATATGCAGCTTCTCCTTTGTTTAATGGAAACAGTAAATTCTATAGTGATTTTAAAAATCCTGATGGAACATTGTTGATGCCACAACAATATGATGCGGGGAAATGGATAAAAGCTAAAGATGCATATAAAGAAGCTATCGAACTTTGTGAAAAGAACGGTTATGCCTTGTATGAAAAAGATGATTTGAATGAAGGTAATCTAGAGCCAAGAGATCCTATTCAGCATCGTTTGAGATACACAATTATGGATAAGGGTAATATGGAAATAGTATGGGCAGACTGTCGTGATCTGGGTACATATGGTATTCAAAACAAGTCTTTACCTTATTCTTCAAGTTCTGCATGGAATGGTATTTCTCCTACTCTGGCCATGGTAAATCGTTTCTATACTAAAAATGGACTGCCTATAGATGTAGATCCTTCTACAAAATCAAAAAATTTGTTTGAAGTGACAACTGTAGATAAAAATCATGCTAATGAAGCTGCTATTGGTAAAAAAACATTGAGGATGAACCTTGACAGGGAACCAAGATATTATTCATGGATAGCATTCCAAGGTGGATATTATGAGGTGTTAAGTGGTAGTTCAAATGGTGCATATGCCAATGATAAAAGTTATCAGGAAAATTCTGGTGGAGGATATGGAAAATTAGTCTGTGATTTTGTGCTAAATGGAAATTGTTCACGTGGTACATTTGAGAATGGAAAAAAACAGATACGTTCAAATAATTATGCACCTTCTGGATTCTTGAATAAAAAGGCAGTCAATCCTGGATTTGCTGCAACAACTTCATTGCAGGGATATATGAAATTTCCATGGCCTATAATACGTATGGCCGAATTGTATTTAGGATATGCTGAGGCATGTGTTGAATGTGGTGATTTGTCTACAGCCAAAACGTATCTGAATAAGGTGCGCAAGCGTGCTGGTATTCCTACTGTAGAAGAATCATGGGAAAAAATAGCAGGGATTGGATTGACTAAGGAGAAATTGCGTGATATTGTACGTCAGGAACGTATGATTGAGTTCTATCTTGAAAACCATAACTTCTGGGATATGCGCCGCTGGTTGTTGGCAGAGAAGTATTTCAATGTAAAGGCGAAGGGTATGAATATTGAAGCCACTACAATTGATGAATTTGCTCGTCCAACAGAAGTCATTTTTGAACGTAAGTTTGTGAGTCCTACTAATTATTTGCTTCCTATACCTTTGTCTGATATTCAGAAAAATGGTCAATTGGTTCAAAATCCAGGTTATTAATTATATTCTAGATTATTATGAAAGTGAAAAATTGGATTAAATATTTGTTTGGTATATGTATTCTTACACAGACCTTGATTGGTTGTAAGAATGAAGATGGAATTATACCTGTTTCTGTTAATGATTTGCGTTATGAATCAACTCCAGGACGCATAGTCTTGCGTTGGACTACTCCAGAGAATAGTAATATACGTTATGTGCAAGTTAAGTATTATGATCCATTGTTGAAACAAGATGTATTACGTACAGCCAGTGCTTTTGCAGATAGTCTGGAAATACCAGAAACACGTGCAAAATATGGTGATTATACTTTTGTTGTCAAAAGTGTTAGTGAAACTGATGATAGTGGAGAAGAACATACTCTGGTTGCTAAATCTCAACCTGCTTCGAAGACATGGACTACTTCTCTCATATCATTGTCTGGAGATAAGCTAAAGACCAATGCACAAGAACCTTCTGAAGGTAATTTGAGTAATCTTGTAGACAACAATACCAATACGTTTTTCCATACTGCATGGAGTGTAGATATACCAGGACCTCATTATATAACTATTGAATTGCCGAGTAAAATAGAAGGCTGGTGGCAATTTGGATATTCTCCACGAAATAATCCAAGTAACAAACCTACTAATTTTGATTTGTTTGGAAGCAATGATGGAAATAATTGGACGTTGATAAAGAACTTCACTAAAGATAAGGACAAGTTACCTGTTGATGCAAAAACATCATTTGTTTCTGAACGTCTTAATGCTGAAGGGCACTCTTTTTCTCATTTGAAATTGTCTGTTAATGAAACTAATAGTGGCACGGTTTTTTGGACTATGTCTGAATTTAAAGTTTATAGTGTTAGCTTGATTGACCCAGAAGCAGACGAAAAAGAAGTGGAATAATATACTGTTTTTTTGAAAAAAGTTTTCATTTCTGAAAAGGAATGTTGTATTTTAGTAAAACGACATGGTTGGGGCTTATTTTATGATATTATAATAGCTCATTTTTCTGTAGTTTGGATAGAAAACCATGTCGTTTTATCCTTTTTGTTTATTTATGTAATATAAATAGATAAAAAAAATAGTATTCATTAACCAATAGAATTTAATTTATAAAAAACTAACATGAAAAAGAACTTGACTTTATCTTTGGCGTTAATATTGGCACTAACGCCTGTAACTACCCTTATCTCTTGTTCGGATGATGAAATAGTGTCCCAAGAGACTGAAAAAAATCCGTTTCTGAATGTACAGACCGAAAACTCTAACTTTGAAGCAGATGCAGGTGAAAAAAGCATCACAGTAAAATCAAATGTCGATTGGACTGCAACTGTCGCTCCTGACGGAGAGGCTTGGTGTACGGCACAGAAAGTAGAAAAAGATTTGAAAATTATCGTAAAAGCAAACGATCAAAAAGGTATTCGTCAGACAATGGTGAAAGTTGTTGCCGGTAATGTGACGAAAGAAATAAAAGTACAACAGCTTGGGTGGGCTAAGGCTATTCTTATAGCTCCTGAATCTGTAAAACTTCCAGCTTCTGGAGAAGATTTTAAACTGGAAGTTACATCAAATATGGAGTATGACATAACAATAGAAAACCAGGAATGGATAAAACGTAAGCCTGTTTCCAGAGCAGACGAACATCCTATGGTAACTTCATCCGAAGTTTTTACTGCGCTTGGAAATAAACATGATGAGCAGCGTACAAATGTCATATCAGTTAAACCGGCTGATGAAGCGGTTGGTTTTGAACCTGTGATATGTTCGGTTATTCAGGATGGACTGGGGGAATATAAGCCTGAAAAACCTGAAACTATAAAAGATGATATTAAGGTGAAAATCATAGGAGGTAAGGCTTCATCGTTTCATTCTGGTGAAGATATCGAAAAATCGTTCGATGGTGATATGACTACAATTTATCATTCAGATTGGAATAATCAAGCACCAAATTATTTCCCAATTACTTTGGAATATCAGTTTGCGAAAGGTTCCGACATGGATTATTTTGTTTACTATCCACGTACATCGGGAGGAAACGGATTATTCAAGGAAGTAGAAATAGAAGTGAAAACCAATGCTAATTCGCGTGCTACGGATGAATGGCAAAAGGTGATGACTTATGATTTCAAGGGTAGTAATGCAGCTACACGTGTGGCTTTCCCTAAGTCGCTGATAGGTGTATCGGCTGTCAAGTTTATCGTTAAGTCGGGTGCTGGCGACGGTAAAGGTTTTGCTTCGTGTGCAGAAATGGAATTCTATAGCAAGAATCCTGAATCGTTTGATTATTCGACTCTATTTACAGATGCTACATGTTCTGCATTGAAGCCAGGTGTTACCGAGGCAGATATATCAAGATGTACGCATAGTTTCTACAAAAACATTGCTTATTTCATGCTTATCGGTAAATACTCAAAAGAATTCCGTGTAAATACGTTTAAGGCTTATCCTCATCCGAATGATCAGGCAGCTATAAATAAGACCAATGCTTATAGTCTGTTGGATAATCCTACAGGTATTGCTGTCGATAAAGATGAAACTTTAATAGTGCTGGCCGGTGACTTGAAGAATCAGAACTTGTCTATCAGAGTCCAGAATCTTGACAAACCAGGCGGTGATGGATTTGGAGGCGATACATATCCGCTTGCTTCAGGTGTAAATAAAATAAAGATACGTAATAAGGGATTGGTGTATGTTATGTATCACACTCCTGATTATGAAAGTGCAGTCCCTGTTAAGTTGCATTTTGCATCGGGTAAAGTCAATGGTTATTTTGATTTGAACAACCCGGCTCATAAAGGGAAAGGTAACGAACTGCTAAATAAGGCTGTCGATAAGTATTTCGATGTATTGGGCGAATACACTCATCTTACTTTCCCCGTAAGTCGTTTCAAAAATCATACCAAGAATATTGAAAAACTTATCAAAACATGGGATGAAATAGCTTATCGTGAACAGGAGTTTATGGGTGGAGTTAAGTACGGACGTAAATTCAAGAATAGAATGTACTGCCATGTGATGTATCATTCATACATGTATGCTACTTGGTATCACACTGCGTATAATGATGATACCTTATCAGAACTATGTGATGAAGACGCTTTGGCAACAAGGGCATGCTGGGGTCCGGCTCATGAGATTGGACATTGTAATCAGACTCGTCCTGGCTTCCTTTGGGTGGGTACTACTGAGGTTACAAACAATGTCATGTCACAGTATATTCAGACTTCTGTTTTTGGTCAGAACTCACGTGTGCAGACCGAAAGTATGGGAGACCCAGTATCGAAGAATCGTTATTCGAAAGCATGGAACAGTATCTTGGTACCTGCAGCACCGCATGCTTATGATGGAGCTGATGTGTTCTGTCAGCTTATTCCTTTCTGGCAGCTTGAACTATATTTTGGAAAAGTTTTGGACAATACTCCTATGAAAAGAAATGATCATGGTGGTTTTTATGCTGACTTGTATGAGAATGTGCGTACAACCGAAGATCCTACAACTCAAGGTGCTTGCCAGTTGGAATTTGCATATAGGGCAAGTAAGGTTTCAGGATATGACTTGACAGACTTTTTTGAAAAGTGGGGTTTCTTTGTACCTGTTGATAAAGAAATAGACGACTACGGTAAGAAAACTCTTACTGTGACGAAGGAAACTGCCGATGCCGTGAAACAGCGTATTAAAGCATTGGGTCTTCCAAAACCGGCAGTTGCTATGGAATACATAACCGACAACAATTTCCAAGTGTTCCGTAACAAAAAGGCTGTCGAGTCTGGTTTGGCTTCTCGTAGTGGAAACACCATAACCATGATGGGATGGAAGAATGTAGTTGTATTCGAGGTGCGTGAAGGTAATGAGAACGGTAAACTTATTTGTGTTTCAGATGGTATTCTTCAGCCTACAGATACTCCTTCGTTTGATGTAGCTGGTGGTTGGAAAAACAATTATAAGGTGTATGCTGTATCTTATGATAATAAGCGTAAAGAAGTAGTGTTTCAGTAAAAGAGCTAATAAATAGAATAATTATACAATAAATCACTAAAGTTTCCCACCCTCTTTTATTGAGGACGGGAAACTTTAGTGATTTAAAAACTCTTCGTGAATTATAGGTGTGAGCCAACTGATTTACAATGAAAAACAAGAATGCTGTTATAGAAGTAAAAAGGATAATTAGATGTGGACAACTCTACAAAATTGTATTTATGGTGTTTTTGAGAGAATGTTTTTCACTTTCTTTATTGCGGATTTATTGTCTTTTCTGTAACTTGCCACTGTTTATCAGTAAGGTTGGTTGAGTATTATTTCATAACTTTTATTGATTGGTATTCATTAAATTACGACTTTGTCTCAATTAACCTTTTGACTTATAGAATATTATTGATTTTTGTTAAAATATTTATGATTATAAAGAATGATTTTAAGATATTGGCAGCACCTTTGCAAGGATATACAGAATCTGCATGGCGTATAGCTCATGATACGATTTTTGGTGGAGTAAATGCTTATTATACTCCTTTTGTCAGAATGGAGAAGAGAGGATTTCGTAATAAGGACAAGCGTGATATAACTCCGATTGAGGGAAATGATATACATGTAGTTCCGCAGATTATAGCTTCCGGAACAGACGAATTCAGATTTCTTGTAGACTACATAGTTTCGTTGGGGTATACTGAAATAGACCTGAATATGGGGTGTCCTTTCCCTTTGATTGTCAATTGTGGAAAGGGAAGTGGAATATTGCCGCATGCAGACAAGATAGCTTCTCTGCTGAAGATAATGGAAGAAGAGTTTTCTGATATTGATTTTAGTGTGAAGATGAGACTTGGCATGGATTCGGCTGATGATTGGCATACAATACTTCCTATGCTCAACGATTCGTGTATAAGTAGAATAACTCTTCATCCTCGTTTGGGTAGTCAGCAGTATAAAGGTGTAGTAGATATAGATTCATTTGCAGAGTTTTATACAAAATGTTCTAAACCGCTTATATACAATGGCGATTTGGTAAACATAGGAGATATTAACAATATCTGCAATATGTTTCCTGACATTGAAGGCGTAATGTTAGGACGTGGATTATTGGCACATGGATGTCTGGCTACCGATTTCAGAAGCCAGACACCTATGGGCAGGCATGAACTTTACCACAAGACGCTGGAGATGCATTCTCTGATGTACAGACACTATAGTTCTGTAATAGAAGGAGGTGATGCCCAGCTTTTGCAGAAGTTGAAGACAATGTGGGAATATTGGATTCCCGATATGGACAAGAAGAAACGTAAGGCAATATTGAAGGCAAGCAGACTGGAGCTTTATACAAGGGCAGTATATGATGCACTTGCTGAAGGTCCTTTAGTGTGATGCTTTTTTGAAAAATTCGAATCCGATTCTGCAATAAAGGCATTTCTTGGGGTCACAATAGTTTTTCTTCAGTTGTATAAGTGCCTGACTGTCTCCTGCATGTGCAGCTTCCAGACCACATTCTTTCCACATTCGTGTGATATGGTTGTTTTCGGCTTTTATTTCTTCAAGTAGTAGTCCTGCTGTATCTATAAGTTTGCTTTTGTTTCTGTATTTACCATAAGCATAAAGAAAAGGTACTACAGTATTTATTATAAGCAGATTGATAGATGCAGTGCTGAGGCTTTTCTTCACCGGAATGGTCTTTTCACCGAATGTATAATGTGAAATCCAATATTCAGAGGTGTCAGTCTGCAATAATTTTCTAAGTTCCTCTATATTGTTGTTTTCTAATATCTTTGATAACAATCCTTGTGAACTGTGGTAAAGTTTTGCCAGTTGGGCTATTCTTATATGAGGAAAGTTACCAGGACGCATGCGTAGCAGTTTCCATCGGCAGTTGCCAGAAGCTGAAAGTTGGAATTTATGTTTAAGGTACGAGTATTCCTTTATCAGTTTTTCAGTGTAGTCATCTAATGGCAAATCCATAAGTCCGGACTGTCCGAAAAATATAGCCTCTATCTGAAACAGATTGTCACGATGTTTGTCTACAGCTCTTAGAGGTATTGTTTGTGCCCAAAGTTCAAAGGCATCGCTATTTGTTCCGAATCCGAAGTTTCTGGCAAGTGTTATGAAGAACACATCTTCCCAATTGTTGTTGTATTTTTCTAGCAATGAATATATTCTTGCTGTTTTTTCTTCAAAACGTTCTATCTGCAACGTATTCAGCCAGCTATGTAATATCATCTTGTGTATAGATGGAATTATCTTATAACAAGCAGGATAGCGTGCAGTACGTATCAGTTCATTGTAGTTGTCAATGAGGTATTCAGGATAATGGAGTATCATTTGTGGTATTTTCTCTCCATTAGAGCGGCATGGCTCGTAATCTATTTCGGAGGCAATATGGAGAATTACAGAATCATAGTCTGTATTTCCATCGTGATGATGTACTTTCCAGTCGGATGATTTCAAATGAATTTCTATGTTGCCCACCCATAACACTCCGTTTATCTTTATTTTTGCATTAAAGAAATCGGGGCCGGCATTTTGGTTCCATAGTCCGGTATCTATTACTTCAATATTTTGTCCGTCTGTGGTTTGTAGTGGCTTTAGTGGAAAAATCTTGTGTTTCCATACATAATGCAATAGTTGTTCCATACTAAAAGGTGTAAAAAGTCTCTAAATGTAACTATTTATGATGAAAAATGCTATCTTTGTCGGAAAAATATAAATAAATTATGAAGATTGCATTAATTGGATATGGAAAAATGGGTAAAGAGATAGAAAAAATAGCTCTTTCTCGCGGACATGAAATTGTAAGTATAATAGATATAAATAATCGTCAGGATTTTGAGTCGGAAGAATTTCGTTCGGCTGATGTTGCTATAGAGTTTACAGCTCCTTCTGTAGCATATGACAATTGCATTGCTGCTTTCAAAAATGGAGTAAAAGTTGTTTCTGGAAGTACAGGATGGATAGGTGAACATGGTGAAGAGATGAAAAGACTTTGTGAGAATGATGGAATGACATTGTTCTGGTCTTCTAACTTTAGCCTTGGCGTAGCTGTTTTTTCTGTTGTAAACAAGTTTCTTGCAAAGATAATGAACAATTTCCCTAGTTATGAAGTTTCTATGGAGGAAACACATCATATACATAAATTGGATGCTCCTAGTGGAACTGCCATTACTTTGGCCGAAGGTATCCTCGAAAACCTTGAACGTAAGAATAAGTGGGTGGACGGAACTTTTACAGCACCAGATGGAACGGTGTCGGGTACAACCGAATGTGAAGCTAATGAATTGCCTATTAGTGCTATACGCCGAGGTGAGGTACCAGGAATACACACTATAACATATGAGTCGGAAGCCGATTCTATTATCATTACTCACAATGCAAAGAACCGTAAGGGTTTTGCACTTGGAGCAGTTCTGGCTGCCGAATTTACTGCTGCTCATTCCGGTTTCCTTGGTATGAACGATTTGTTTAATTTCTAAACATATATTTTAGGTATGATACAGGCATCGCAAAAACAATGGATAAAGCTAACTATAGTAATGGTGCTTTATCTGGCCTTTATTATTTGGCTGAAAAGCTGGTTGGGTATATTGGCCATACCTTTTATATTTGATATATATATAACAAAGAAGATACCTTGGACCTGGTGGAAGAATTCAAAGAATCCTATGGTTGTGACTGTAATGGGTTGGGTAGATGCTATTGTGTTTGCCTTGATAGCTGTTTATTTCGTAAATCTGTATTTCTTTCAGAATTATGTGATTCCTTCTTCTTCTTTGGAGAAATCGTTGCTTGTAGGCGACTATCTTTTTGTGAGCAAGATGAGTTATGGTGCAAGGGTTCCTCAAACTCCTCTTCATATGCCTCTTACTCAGCATACCTTGCCTGTATTCAATTGTAAGTCTTATTTTGAATGGCCAAAATGGGATTATAAGAGGGTAGATGCCTTGGGAAAAGTACAGTTGAATGATATTGTAGTGTTCAATTTTCCTGCAGGAGATACTGTTGCCACTGCAATACCGGCAGAAGATATTTATCGTATAAGCTATCAGGTAGGAAAGGAACTCTCTAAGCCGGTAGATATGACGGCTCTTACTCCTATACAGCAGCGTGATGTTTTCAATTATTATTATTCAATAGGACGTAAATATATAGATGATAATAAGGAAATGTTCGGTGAAGTGGTAAGTCGTCCGGTAGACAGACGTGAAAATTACGTGAAACGATGTGTAGGACTTCCTGGACAAACACTTGAGATTAAGAATAAGATAGTTTATCTTGACGGAAAAGCCAATAAGGAGCCTGATAATGTGCAGTACAGATATTTGGTATATACTACAAAGCAAATACCTGATGAATTATGTAAGGAGTTGGGGTTGAGCAATGAGGATCTTATGGCATATTATTCTAAAGAATCTGTATATAACATACCTCTTACGGAAAAAGCAAAGGCTGCACTTATGGCATGTAAGGATTTGGTGAAATCAATTAAGGAAGTTCCAGGAGATGATGCCGGAGGACTTTATCCTGTCAATAAGATTACGGGATGGACTACTGACAATTACGGTCCTGTGTGGATTCCTAAGAAAGGAGAGACAGTGGATTTGACAATTGATAATCTTCCTGTGTACGAACGTCCTATAAGGGTATACGAAGGGAATGACTTGGATGTAAAGGATGGAAAGATATACATCAATGGAGTTCAGACTGATAAATATACTTTTAAAATGGATTATTACTGGATGATGGGAGATAATCGTCATAATTCGGCTGATTCACGTTTTTGGGGATTTGTTCCTGAAGACCATATAGTAGGAAAGCCTATATTTATATGGTTGTCTCTCGACAAGGACAGAGGATTCTTTGACGGGAAAATCCGTTGGAACAGATTGTTCAAGATTGTTGATAATATTAAGTAGTTGATAGGACTTCAGCTTATAAACCTACAAGGTTGCATGACGGAAATACAACCTTGTAGGTTTATAGTCAAATCAATATATGAAAGACTGGAAACTTTATATACGAAATATCTTTATGGCCTTTTTGGCTGTGATAATAATCAAAACTTTATTTGTCACATCATGTTTTATACCTTCTACGGGTATGGAAAACTCTTTGTATAAAGGAGAGGGAATATTGGTGGGCAAATGGAGTTATGGATATCGTATACCGTTCCAGTCATTGTTAGGTTATCATAGGATAATGCCTAAACAGATAGTTAGAGGTGATATTGTAGTGTTTAATAATCCTATGCCTTCCGACTTGCTACAGCCTGTTGATAGCCGTGATTTATATATAAGCAGATGTATCGGAGTGCCAGGCGATACCCTTATGCTCGACAGTCAGCTTATGGCAATAGACACAGAAGTGTATAGTCCCGATTCGAAAAATCTGTATTCTTATCCTTCTGATGCTGAAGATTTGCTTTGTTCCACACTCGTCTCTCTTGGAATAAATGATAAACTGGTAGGGTATACACCTGATGGAGAGTATATCAGAAGTTTTAGTTATTATGAATATTATCTTATATCACAGAGATTATCAGGTAAAATCTTTTTCAGAAGACTATACGGAGAGTCTGTATGCAAGTCATATCCGTTTGTAGTACCTGCAAAAGACAAGACTGTCAGGATATATCCATGGAATGCAAATCTGATAAAGAATATGATAGTATATCATGAAGGACGCAATGCTGAACTGAAAGGGAATATTGTATATATGGATGGCAATAGGATAGATAAGTATAAATTCACAAGAGATTATTACTGGATGGTTTCAAATGATCCTGTAAATACAAATGATTCCCGACTATTTGGTTTTGTTCCTGAAACTCATGTAATAGGAAAGGCCCTTAGAGTATGGTATCCGATAGGGAAGGGAAGATTTATGGAATTAATAAAATGATTATGAATAAAGATTTAGTTCTTGGTTCTGCTTATTTGGCTCCGGTTTCTTATTTTGCTATGTTGTATTCGTGCGAGAAGGCATACATAGAGAGATATGACCATTATATGAAACAGACATACCGCAACAGGTGCATAATAGCATCGGCCGATGGTCCTCTGTCGCTTACTATACCTGTAGAAAAGTTATCTGACGGGAAAAATTTAATGAAAGATATACGTATTTCCGAGCATGGAAACTGGAGGCACGTACATCGTAATGCATTTTTGTCTGCCTATAAGCAAAGTGCTTTTTTTGATTATTATATGGATGAGTTTAATGCTTTCTTTGAAAAGAAATATGACTTTCTATATGATTTCAATATGGAAATGACACATTGGATTTGCGAACAGATAGATATTAACCCTGAGTTGATGCCTACTGACGATTACATGCAGGGAGATAATGTTTTGGATTTTAGGGAAGTAATACATCCGAAACATACCATTGAAGATGTAAAATCATTCTTCATTCCTTCGCCATATTATCAGGTGTTCGAGCAGAAAAACGGCTTTATTAAAGATTTGAGCATTATAGACTTATTATTCAATATGGGTCCTGAGAGCCTTATTGTATTGAAGAACAGTAGCTTGATGAAATAGTGATTGAATAATATAAAAACACCTGCCAAGCATAATATAAGCAATATTTATATTATGAATGGCAGGTGTTCGATTATTGTTTAATGATTGCTCTTTTCTTTTTCTCCAAAGTCAGTTTGTTGTTGTTCTACTTCTTTAAGTTTTAATTTGTTCAATTCGTTCCTTAACTTTTCAACTTCTATTTTTAGATCATTTTCTGAAGAAACTGAAACAAATGAACTGGTAGTTTTTACAGTATCATCATTTTCTTTTGCATCGAATATCAAAGGATACATTGAAGCAATAGAGTTGATTTCAATTTCGCTACTTACTGGCATTTGAGAACCTTTGTATAAAACACTGGCTGTTATCTTTATTTTTCCAGGACGGGTAGTAGACTGTACAAGGATAGGTGCACTTCCCCATTTTACTGGTACAGGATTGGCCATTATGTCAGAACCACCAATAATTTTTCCTTCGCCTTCTATTGAAAATTTTACATAATAATTGTTCAGACGTTTTATATTCCCGTTTTTATCTGTTATTTCAGCTATAACAGTTACAAAGTCAGAACCATCGGCACGGAGATTCATACCTTCATTGTCAAGTCGTAGTCTTATTTGTTCTGCTCTGCGTGCAGGTGCAACTTTATGCGTAGCTACTACTTTCCCATCTATCAGTCCCTCTGCAAGAAGAAAAACATCTGCTTCATGTCCGTTTCTTGTAAGTTCTTTGTCTATCATGAAGTCGTATACATTTTTGAATGTTATTATTGGGGAAGGTAATCCTTTTTGTCTTTTGTTTTTTTGATATATGTGAGTTTTTCCATCTTTGCAGAATGTAAGTCTTACTTCTTCACAATTTGAGAAGACTTTTACATCACGTCCAGAGAATGGAGTCATTTCGTGTGCAATGTATACCATAGGACCTGTTTCGGCTATCAAATCCGATTTTGTAGCAGGACGTTGTGCTTTGAACATATAGTATGAATATTTAGGTTGTCTGAATACATCCATTATTCCGCCATAGAAAGGATCTGGATGATAGCCTCTCTGATGGTCGAATGAATGCCATAAACATCCTCCTGCATGCCATGCATCTTCTTTACACAGACTGTCAAAGCAAGTATATGGATAATAAGGTGATGCATAATGTTCTGCTTGTACCAGCATTGCCTGTTCACCCCAGTTGCGTGCTGTACGGCTAGGTGAGTTGTGCGAACTCCAATTGTCAACATTGTCACCCCATTCACGTGTATAGTAAGTCACTTTAGGGTTACGTATGCTTTTGTCCATAGGATGACAGAACTGTACAGGGAATATTTCTGAACCTTTTGCTTGTGTGTCTGATGCAGAATAACAATAAGGATATGGATATTCTTCATTTACTATATTAAGCACTTTTTTTGCGAAATCAGCAGGATACCATGTTTCATTTAATATAGGTTCCCATAGCCATACGCATGGATGGTTTCTGTCTCTTCTTACCACATTTCTTATATCGTTGTAAACTCTTTCGGCAAAAATAGGTTTGTCATTCCAAAATTGCCATCCAGGAGTATTTACGATGACAAATAGTCCAAGTTCGTCACATGCATCCATGAATGCAGGATCTTGTGGACAATGTGCGTTTCTAATGACTTCCATACCCAAATCTTTTAGTTTCTTGGCATCTCGCCAATGTGCGCTATTAGAAACGGCATTTCCTACTACAGCATAATCCTGATGGCGGTTAGCTCCCATCAAAGGTTTGCCATATGGCTTTCCGTTTAGCCAGAATCCGTCTTTTCCTTTGAATTCAATGCTTCGAATACCTATTTTACGTCTATAACCGTCTTTTGTATTACCTTTATTGTCTATGATTTTTACATATAGATTATACAGATATGGTGAAGATGGTGACCATAGTTTGGGTTCTCTGATTTTGATTTTTCCATCTTTTGTGTTTGTCTTACCTTTTCCTATACCAAGAGATGTTTCCAAGTTCCCTACTTCTTCTCCGTTTTTGTCTGTAATAGAAATGATAGACTTACCTTTGAATATAGTATTCCCATCATTTTTTATATTAATTTTCAGAACTACATCTGCATATTTTTCAGAAACATTGTCGTAGCTTACAAATAGCCCTCCATTGGATTTGAAATTTTCATAATTAGGGTCTGTTATATATACTTCATTATGTGCTATAAGCCAACAATCACGGTATATACCTCCGAAATAAGCAAAATCAAGCATATCTTGTGGTTTCCCGGGAGCATATTCCGGATCATCACTATTATCGGTACATACTGCAATAACATTATCTTTGTCATAGGTAAAAGCCTCAGTCACATCTATTACTATAGGTAGATAACCTCCGAAGTGTTCTTTCATTAGTTTTCCATTAACAAAAACCTTGCTTTTGCCCATAATTGCTTCAAAGTGTAGAAAAAGTTTTTTACCTTTTAAGTTCTTGTTTGGAGTAAAGTGTTTTCTGTACCATGTTATTCCTTGATAGTTTATACATCCGCTGGCTTCTGTAGGTAGTAACTCTATACCGTTAGGCAAAGAAACTACTTGCCAGTCTTTGTCATTCAAGTTTACGGCTTCTGCATTTTTTATATCTCCTTTATGTATTCTCCATGCCGGATTCATAGAGAATACTTCACGTCCGCTATTTGATATTTGAAAGAAACCTGCAGTAGAGATTTCCGGCTCGTAGGCATATAAAGAAATAGAGACTAAAGTTAAAATTAAAATAAATAGTTTTCTCATTTTTTTTAGAGTTTGGTTATGTTTTCTTATTTAACCTTAAATCCGCAACACATTTCAAAAAAATAAATTACTCAAGTTTCGGATTTAAAATTCAACCTATAATAAATTCATAAAAAAAGGCTTT
>JAHHQV010000010.1 GCA_020026175.1 Phocaeicola sp.
CTGTATCGATAATGATAATTGGAATAAATTTTTTATTTGCATTTATGTAGTGATTCTTTTTAGGAGGAAGATGTTTTGCTACATAAGCTTTATATATTCCATATTCATCTTGTACACAAGATGGAATGGGGTATTTATCAATCGGATTAGGGAATTTTATAAACCAAAAACTCGTCAAAATGAATAAAATAATACAGCAAGTTCCAAGCAAACTGATGTATACCTTATTTCCGCAAGGTGATGCAAAATTCATGTCACAAATGATTTCTGGCGAATTTCTCCCTTATTTACAGAATTCATTTGTGTCATGAGTGTCTGTAATAATCATTTAAGCATATCCTCCCTTACCCCACGAAGCGACTTTAGGTAATACGCTATAACATCCACTAAAGATCATGGATAAGTCGTAGCCCGTATTGAAGGCCCTTGCATAAGCAAAATTTTCAGTGTAGATGTTGAGTCTGTAGGTTCCGGATGTTTTGACCCATTTGGCAGCAACGGAAATGTATTTGAAAACAAAGGTTTTGATACGACTCGTTACTGACAGCCCATTTTTTTGCATTTCCAACTATGTTGTTACCTATGACTGCTACTCCAGGACTATAACCAAGAAACTTTTTATATGTTCGTTTGGCATCGTATTTCTCGGTCTGAATGAACTGATGGTCGAAATCCAAATCATACTCCTGACCGCTGCATAATCCACCTGTAGCCAGAAGTGACTTGATTAACAACTAACTCAAGTTTCGGATTTAAAATTCAACCTATAATAAATTCATAAAAAAAGGCTTTGAGTATTTCTGTATATAACAGAAATTTAGTAATTTAGAAGTGACCAAACGAATAAATACTAAACCTCAAAGCCATGAGCAAATATACGAACATTCCATCAGAAATACGCAATCTTTTCAATGAAAAACGTCAGTCAATTGTAATGAATGACTTCTTACATCTTTTAGACTCCCTCAAAATTTACCAAAGATGTCTTGTGGGAGTAAAGAGAGCCAACTGCCAGCTCACAAACCTTCAGGTATTTCAGATACTCATATTGATGCCCTTCTTTGCGGTCAGTGGCTTGTCTCACTATACCACATCAGTAATGAGCCGTATGTTTGGTGGCAAGAAGGATATTCTCTATTCTTTCATGGCACAGTATACAGTAGACTGGCGCAATGTCATCTATCGTATTGCCGTACAATTGGTATCCATGATTACAGTGCGTAATGACTTCAAAAAAAGCATCTTCCGGCAGTCCTGATTGCAGATGACACTGATTTGCCAAAGACCGGCAGACGTATGGAGATGATAGTAAAAATATTTTCGCACGTTCATCAGAAGTGTATCTTGGGATACAAAGCTCTGAATATATTCAATGCGTTGGTCCATAGAGGTCTTCTTCGCTGACTCAAAAAGAATACTCGGTTTGGCTGACTTTTCTGCACGTGACTTTTCTGCACAGATTGCACATGTCTCACTTGTAATGATACTCTATAACCTATTGGCATCTATTAAGAGAGCAAATGACTACGAAACTATTGGAGGACTGTTCGGTGAAATGTATAATGGAGTACATGAATTGACTGTCATAGAAACAATATGGGGTATCATAATGGAAGTAATTACGGCTGTAACAGAACTTACAGGAATGGATGAAGAAATTATGATGGATTTGATAATCAGGGATAATAGCCGACTGGCAGCATTTAAAGTACTGGCTCAATCGGCTTAATTTCTAAATCCGAAACTTGAGTTAAATAAGTTAACACAGATTATTTAACAAAGTTATCCATGACTCATGCTGTCTTTTTAAAATGTTAATCGAAGTAATATTCTCGCTCTTTTGGATATTGATTATCATAGCGAATAAGATTTTAGTAGTGTTGTGATGTGTTTCTTTAAACGTAATATTATTGACATTTGTATTTATGAAATAAGAATAATTAAAAGTTGTTCTTGGATTGGTCCTTTAATTTTGGTAATAATGTTTGATTTGTATATTTTTGTACAAAGCATAAATCTTTGCATCCTTTTTGTTTGTGGTAAAAGCTTATTTTATACTTATATTAAAGCAAAACTTATGATAATAAATGAACAGCATTTAGATGCGTATACTCAAGGGACACCTTGTGTCAATTTCTATCTTGAAGAAGTTGATAGACTGAAAAATCAGAATGGACTACATCGTCATAATTTCTTCCAGCTTATATTGCTAGAAGAAGGTAATATCGACCTGACTGTTGATTTTGAGCAGAATAAGATGGGACCGCAGTCCGCTTCTCTGTTATTCCCCCACCAGCTACATATTGCCAATATATCTTCAGATGCCAAAGCATACGTGATTCTGTTTGATGAAACGGTTTTTTGCTCTGAAATATTACATAATGACCTGAAAGACTACAACATTGATTTACAAAAGCGCGTGAATTATGTTTCCTTTGAAAACAAGAAAGACATCTTTAGCGAGATAATCCATATATGGCATTCTATTTGTGGCTTATATAAAGACTTTAATCCGGTGAATAAGATGCAGATTAAATTGTTTATCAAGATTATAATTATGAAGTTAATTAATGCATGCCCAGAAAAGGCATTGGTCGCAACAGACAATGAGGACACCTCTTTATATATAACTTTTAGAGAAATGGTAGACCGTGAATTCAAAGAAAACAGGATTGTCAGTTCTTATGCAAATGATTTGAATGTTTCTGTTAAGCGTCTGACAGAAGTTTGCAGGCATTTTTGCGGATTGACACCGTTGGAAATCATCCATGAGAAACTAAATCTGGAACTGAAGAAAATCTTGGCTGTCGGTCACATGAGCGTAAAGGAGATTTCAATTGATTTTGGTTTTTCTTCTCAGGCGGCACTAAACAAATATGTTGAACAGAAATTTGCAATGACACCAGTCCAATTAAAGAATAAATTGCGTAATCAGCCATAAATAACAAATGTATAAATTATGGTAGATTTTGGATAACTTCAGCCTCATTAAAACGCTGTACTTTTGCACTGTGATTAGAAAATATGTAATTAAACACTCTAAAATAATAAATTATTATGGCAAAATTGTATGGCTCGGGAGCTTTGTTTCATGGGAACGGCTCTTTAGAAGAATTAAAAACAATCAATGGTAAGAAAGCGGTTATCGTAACAGGTAAAGGTTCTACTACACGTAATGGCAGTCTCCAGCGCGCTGAAGCTATCCTGGCAGAAATAGGCGTTGAATACAAGGTGTTCGAAGGAGTAGAAGCAGACCCCTCACTTGAAACCGTAAGAAAAGGAGCGGCTTTCATTTCTGAATTTGGTCCAGACTGGATCATCGGATTGGGTGGTACTTCATCAATAGACGCAGCGAAGGCTATGTGGGTTCTTTACGAACATCCTGATTTGTCCTTTGAACAAATGATTACTCCGTTCGGAATCCCGGAATTGAGAAAGAAGGCCCGTTTTGCAGCTATCCCTTCTACAAGCGGTACTGGTACAGAAACTACTTCTTTGGCAGTAATCACCGACCGTGAAAAAGGTGTAAAATATCCATTGGCTTCTCACGAACTACAGCCCGACTTGGCTATCGTAGACGGTGACCTCTGTAAATCGATGCCGGCAAATATCACTGCCAATACAGGTATGGATGCCTTGACACATGCCATCGAAGCTTATACATCAAATGTAGATGATAACTATGCAGATGCATTGGCCAAGGGAAGTATACAGTTGATTTTCGACAACTTGAAGAAAGCAACTGAAAACCCAGAAGATGGAGTTATTCGTCAGAACATGCATGATGCTTCTGCACTTGCAGGATATGCATTTACAAATGCATGGTTGGGTATTGTACACTCTATGGCTCACCAGATGGGTGGTGTATTTGGTATTCCTCATGGCCGTGCCAATGCTTTGGCTCTTCCAAACGTAATGCGCTATAATGCTAAAGCAACTGGCCGTTTCGAAGATTTGGCTAAACTGATTGGCTTGAATACAACTGGCGAATTTATCACCGCCGTTGAGAATCTGAAGAAAGAAATCAACGTTCCTGCCTCTATCCGTGAATATGGTATCGAGAAAGATGCATGGATGAAAGAGGTACACCGTATGGCAGAAAATGCATTCAAGGACGTATGTACTTCATTCAATCCTCGTAACACTTCGGTAGAGGACATAGAAAAACTTTACATCGCTTTGTACGAAGGTGAAAAGATTGACTTCTAATCAACCTTAACTACAAGGTATCAAAAAGGCAATTAACATGGTGATTGGATTTATTATATTGTAATCCAGTCACCATGTCACATTTATATAACTGATTGTAATATGGGAAAAACTACTGCTGCATTAGTGGAATTAGACCACTATAAAATTGATTATAAAATTCATGAATATCCCACTGTCAATGGACCTGTTTCTGCTATTGATGTGGCAAATTATATGGGATTCTCTATAGAACGTCTGTTCAAAACCCTGGTGACCACAGACCATCATGGAGGTTATTATGTCTTTTGTCTTCCGGCAGCAAACAGAATTGACATGAAAAAAGCAGCTGAATTTGTCAATGTCAAGAATCTCACAATGCTACAGCCCGAGAAGTTTGAAGAACTGACAGGATACATACATGGCGGATGTTCCCCCTTCGGTCTGAAAACAAAAATGCCTATCTATATTGAGAAATCAGCCTTGGCGTTGGAGACAATCTATATATCAGGCGGACAAATTGGACTGACTGTAGAGGTCACTCCACAAGTAATCATAGATAGACTTGGAGCAGAAATCGGCAATTTTACAAAATAATTTTACACTTTTTATACGTATGGAATTCAAACAGTTAATAAAAGACAGATACTCATGCAGACAATTATCAGACAGGAATGTAGAAGACAATCTGATAGAACAAATAATAGATGCAGCTGGCTTAGCCCCAACGGCTGTAAATAAACAGCCGGTAAAGATTTTTTGGATGAAAACCGCCAAAGCGAAAGAAAATATAAGCCAGGCTACGAAATTCACATTCGGTGCAAAAGATTTTCTTGTGGTTGGATACAGAAAGGATGAAGGTTGGGTCCGCTCTTATGACGGACATGCATTTGCAGAAACAGATGCAGCCATAGTGGCTACACATATTATGTTGCAGATAACCAATTTAGGACTGGCTACAACATGGGTAGGACATTTTGACTCATCACTGCTACAATCCCTCTATCCATCTATGAAAGATTACACGCTTATCGCTATATTCCCTATAGGATACCCAGCTGTCAACGCTGAACCTTCTTCAAATCATTTCAAACGGAAAGGGCGTGAAGAAATGCTCGAAGTCCTATAGTGAAAAAGCAAACTATTACAGGTTATTATTTCAATAATTTTAACTAAATATATATGATGAAAGATAAGATTCGGGTAATTGATGCTACACAGAATAATTTGAAACATGTTTCGGTGGAAATCCCCAAGTATCAGATAACGGTAGTTACTGGCGTCTCGGGTTCAGGAAAGAGTTCTTTGGTGCTTGATACGGTAGCTGCACAGTCAAGAAGAGAGTTGAACGATACATTTCCTAGTTTTACTCAGCGATACCTTCCTAAATATGGAAGACCAGCAGTAGGCAAGGTGGAAAATCTTCCACCAGCTATTGTAATAGACCAGCGCAAACCCTCGGGACAGACTCGCTCTACCGTAGGTACTTATACCGATATATACAGTCTGTTGCGTTTGTTGTTCTCACGTGTAGGACAACCTTTCGTAGGATACTCCGATTCTTTCTCTTTCAATCATCCGCAAGGAAGATGTACCAGATGCGACGGACTTGGTGAAATTACGGAAATAGATGTACACAAACTAGTTGATTTTAATAAATGTCTAAATGAAGCAGGTGTAATAAATTATGTAGCTTATGAACCAGGTCAATGGCGTTGGTTGTATTATGGTGCTTGCGGATTGTATGATCCAAATAAGAAAATTAAGGATTTTACACCAGACGAGCTGCATCTTTTCCTTTATCAGGAGCCAATTACATTAAAGAATCCTCCTGCCGATTATTACAAGAACGGCAAGTATGAGGGACTTATGTATCGCATGAATCGTATGTTGAAACGGGATGATGCAAAGGTACACTGGAAGAAACTGGAGCCGATTGTCACACAGGGACCTTGTCCGGAATGTCATGGGAAACGATTGAATTCAAAGATACTTTCTTGTAGGATTTGCGACAAAAACATTGCTGATATCACACAGATGCCTCTTCTGGATATCTTGTCATGGCTAGACGGCATCGACAACCCTATAGCTGTTGATACGAAAGCCGCTTTACGAAATCGTATCAATGCTTTGATCAATATAGGACTTGATTACTTGACGCTTGACCGTCCTATGGGTACTCTGTCGGGTGGTGAAGCGCAACGTTGTAAGATTGCGAAATACAACAATTCGTCTCTTTCGGATATGTTATATGTTTTAGATGAACCCAGTGTCGGACTACATAGCCATGACATTCATCGTCTGAGCAATGCCATTTTACAACTCCGTGACCGTGGCAACACCGTGCTTATAGTGGAGCATCATAAAGAAATAATGGAAATTGCCGACCATATCATCGACATGGGACCAGGTGCAGGTACTTTAGGTGGTGAGATTCTTTTTGAAGGCTCATATCAACAATTATTGCATAGTAACACCATTACTGGAAGATTATTGCGAGAACATAAAGGAGTTAAATCCAATGTCCGTAAGCCCACAGGATGGATAGACGTGAAATGTCTTTCTCTTCATAATCTAAAACATATAAATGCTAGATTCCCGAAAGGTGTACTTACGGTGATTGCCGGTGTTGCTGGCTCTGGTAAAAGTTCGCTCATGCAAGCTCTTCATAATCAGATGGGGGATGAAGTCACTTTGATCAGTCAGAAAAGTATCGGTGCAAATTTACGCTCTACTCCGGCGACCTATCTAGGTGTGGCTGATGATATCCGAAAAATGTTTGCAAAATCAAGTCGGGAAAAAGTTGGACTGTTTTCTTTTAATGGTGAAGGCGCTTGTCCTGTATGTCAGGGGAAAGGAGTCATCATATCGGAAATGGCTTTCATGGATTCCATTGAAACTGTCTGTGAATCCTGCGGCGGTCTCCGTTACTCAAAGGCTGCTCTTCAATACAAATTGAACGGATTAAATATAGCACAGATTATGGACTTGACAGTCCGACAGGCAATTGAACATTTTAAGGGTACAATCATTGAACAAAAGTTGAAGTCTCTTACTGATGTTGGCCTGTTTTATCTTCACCTGAATCAGGCTTTGTCTACTTTATCTGGGGGAGAATTGCAACGAATGAAACTAGCTTCTTACTTAAATCAATCCGGACAAATCTTAGTTTTGGATGAGCCAACCGATGGACTTCACTTTCAAGATGTCCAGCATATCATAGAACTATTCAATAACCTTGTAAATAGAGGAAATTCATTGTTTCTGATTGAACATAACCTGGAAGTGCTTAAAGCTGCTGACTATGTGATAGAAATTGGTCCGGGAGGTGGAAATGAAGGGGGTAAAATCATATTTGAAGGGACGCCTGAAGAAATGCTTTCAGATAAAAAATCGGTTACTTCTCTGTATTTGCGAAACAGCTGTGGGGTTGCTGATACAAAGACGGTTTTATGATATCCTAAATTTCGCAAATTATCTCTATTTTCGTGTTATTATTAAATACAAAGGGCCAAGAGTATAAGCCTTTCAGCCCTTGCACGAAATGGAGTAGGTCTGAATTTAAAAGAGGATAAAAAGAATGTGGCAGCGAAACCAGACGGGAAGATATTTGCATCCTTTTATGGCTATTTCAATAAATCATGAAATGCAAATATAGAGATGTGGGTGGAAAGTCTGTCGGATGTTATAGCTTTGATGGGCAATTATCTTTATTTGCTGTGTCTGAGACGTATGGGAAGGTCTATGAGATAAATGATGATATTGAAGATGAAATCTATATTTTAAATCTTCCAAAGATGCTCTAGTCTCGTTAATTGGTACTTGGCATAATAAAATGGTTGGTGATGTTGTAAGGTGGATTCTTGATGACAAATTTAGAAAATGAATCAAATAATTTGTATGTAAAAATATTATGGTTATTTTTATGTTGTTGTTTGCGTGTGCATCTAGTGATGAGAATGGAAGTTGTTATATAGGTAATTGTTGATTTATAGCAATTTGTATTTAGAGTAAAAGTTTTATTGAGATTTTTTGATGTTTTTCTTTGTAGGTAATATCATTTATATATATATTTGTAGTGTTAAAAACAATAAAAACATAAAAATATCATGGAAAACGAAAACAAGAATAATCAGTTACAGATTGAATTGAAAGAGGAAGTTGCAAAAGGAACATATGCTAATCTTGCTATAATTACACATTCTACTTCAGAATTCGTAATGGACTTTGTGTCTGTATTGCCAGGTTTGCCAAAAGCTGGAGTTCAGTCAAGAATTGTTATGACTCCTGAAAATGCAAAAAGACTTATGTATGCCTTGCAGGATAACCTTGTGAAGTATGAGGCGAATTTCGGTCCGGTCCAAATGCCAGAAGAGCGTCAGGTTCAGCAGGAAAATGGTGGTAAAACTTTTGTTCCTCCATTGAGTGATTTCAAAGGAGAAGCTTAAAAAAATATAAAAGAGGCTCAAAAAGGCTTGTTTTGCGTGAATTTCGGCAAAACAGGCCTTTTTTATCATTTAAAGTGTTTGTGTATTAAAAACTTATTAGTACCTTTGCAACCCGAAATGTGTAGTTTCGCTTTAGGATTGGAATTTGAATAAACAATATATATAAATTTAAAAATCAAACAAAATGCCTACTATTCAACAGTTAGTAAGAAAAGGAAGAACGGTTTTGGTTGAGAAGAGTAAGTCGCCAGCTTTGGATTCATGCCCTCAGAGACGTGGTGTTTGTGTACGTGTTTACACAACTACTCCTAAAAAACCTAACTCAGCAATGCGTAAAGTTGCACGTGTGCGTCTGACAAACTCTAAGGAAGTAAACTCTTATATCCCAGGAGAAGGACATAACTTGCAGGAACACTCAATCGTGTTGGTACGTGGCGGTCGTGTTAAAGACCTTCCGGGTGTACGTTACCATATCGTTCGCGGTACATTAGATACTGCAGGTGTAGCTGGCCGTACGCAGAGACGTTCTAAGTATGGTGCTAAGCGCCCAAAACCAGGGCAGGCTCCAGCAGCAGCAAAAGGTAAGAAAAAATAATTAAGCCTAGCTGAGTACAATCCTTTTAAGTAAAGACTTTATTAATTTCGTTTTGGTTTGTTGGAAAAGCTTTAAGGTTGAGTAAATGTCTCGGAGGAGATATTGAAGCAAACATAGATGCAGCCCCAAACTAAACATAATTTGTCAAAACAAAAATGAGAAAAGCAAAACCAAAAAAACGTGTGATCCTTCCAGATCCTGTATTCAACGATCAGAAGGTTTCTAAATTCGTAAACCATCTGATGTATGATGGAAAGAAGAATACTTCTTATGAGATATTCTATAAAGCACTAGAAACAGTCGGTGCAAAATTACCTTCAGAAGAAACTTCGGCTCTTGAAGTTTGGAAAAAGGCTCTTGATAATGTAACTCCTCAGTTGGAAGTAAAATCTCGCCGTATCGGTGGTGCTACTTTCCAGGTCCCTACTGAAATCCGTCCTGACCGTAAGGAATCAATCTCAATGAAGAACTTGATTCTTTTCGCTCGTAAACGTGGTGGTAAGACAATGGCTGATAAATTGGCTGCTGAAATCCTTGACGCTTACAACGAACAGGGTGGTGCTTTCAAACGTAAAGAAGATATGCACCGTATGGCTGAAGCTAACCGTGCTTTCGCTCACTTCAGATTCTAATCAAGTATATAATTTATAATAAGAAGGTACTAAAATGGCTAAAAACGATTTGCATTTGACCCGTAATATCGGTATTATGGCTCACATCGATGCTGGTAAGACAACAACTTCAGAGCGTATCTTGTTCTATACTGGTCTGACTCACAAAATCGGTGAAACTCATGACGGTTCAGCTACAATGGACTGGATGGCTCAGGAGCAGGAACGCGGTATTACTATTACTTCTGCTGCAACAACAACTTATTGGATTTACAGCGGCAACAAATATAAAATCAACTTGATTGACACTCCGGGACACGTTGACTTTACTGCTGAAGTAGAACGTTCATTGCGTGTTCTTGACGGTGCTGTTGCTACATACTGTGCGGTAGGTGGTGTTGAACCACAGTCTGAAACTGTATGGCGTCAGGCTGACAAATATAATGTACCACGTATCGGTTATGTAAACAAAATGGACCGCTCGGGTGCAGATTTCTTCGAAGTTGTTCGCCAGATGAAAGACGTGTTGGGAGCTAACCCATGTCCTATTGAAATTCCAATCGGTGCAGAAGAAAACTTCAAAGGAGTTGTTGACTTGATTAAGATGAAGGCTATCTTGTGGCACGATGAAACAATGGGTGCTGACTATAGCGTTGAAGACATCCCTGCAAACTTGGTTGATGAAGCTAACGAATGGAGAGAAAAGATGCTCGAAAAAGTAGCTGAATTCGACGAAGTTTTGATGGAAAAATTCTTCGAAGATCCTTCAACTATTACAGAAGAAGAAATCTTGCGTGCTTTGCGTGCTGCAACACTTAAGATGGAAATCGTTCCTATGTTGTGTGGATCTTCATTCAAGAATAAGGGTGTGCAGACATTGCTTGACTATGTATGTGCTTTCTTGCCTTCTCCATTGGATACTCCAAACATCATTGGTTCAAACCCTGATACTGGCGCTGAAGAGGATCGTAAACCTAGCGAAGACGAAAAGACTTCAGCTTTGGCATTTAAAATTGCAACTGACCCTTATGTAGGTCGTTTGACATTCTTCCGTGTTTACTCAGGTAAAGTAGAAGCTGGTTCTTATATCTACAATACTCGCTCTGGTAAGAAAGAACGTGTTTCACGTTTGTTTCAGATGCACTCAAACAAACAGAATCCTGTTGAAGTTATCGGTGCTGGTGATATCGGTGCTGGTGTAGGTTTCAAAGATATTCGTACTGGTGACACTTTGTGTGATGAAACAGCTCCTATCGTTCTTGAATCAATGGACTTCCCGGATCCTGTTATCGGTATCGCAGTTGAACCTAAGACTCAGAAAGACTTGGATAAGTTGTCTAACGGTTTGGCTAAGTTGGCTGAAGAAGACCCAACATTTACTGTTAAGACTGACGAACAGACAGGTCAGACAGTTATCTCTGGTATGGGTGAACTTCACTTGGATATCATTATCGACCGTTTGAAACGTGAATTCAAGGTTGAATGTAATCAGGGACGCCCACAGGTTAACTATAAGGAAGCTATCACTAAGACTGTTGAACTTCGTGAAGTTTATAAAAAACAGTCGGGTGGTCGTGGTAAGTTTGCCGATATCATCGTAAACATAGGTCCTGTTGATGAAGATTTCAAAGAAGGTGGACTTCAGTTCATCGATGAAGTTAAGGGTGGTAATGTGCCTAAGGAATTCATCCCTTCAGTTCAGAAAGGTTTCCAGACTGCAATGAAGAATGGTGTATTGGCAGGTTTTCCTCTTGATTCATTGAAGGTTGTGTTGAAGGATGGTTCTTTCCACCCAGTAGACTCTGACCAGTTGTCATTCGAAATCTGTGCTATCCAGGCATACAAGAATGCTTGTGCTAAGGCAGGTCCAGTTCTTATGGAGCCTATAATGAAACTTGAAGTTGTAACTCCAGAAGAAAACATGGGTGATGTTATCGGTGACTTGAACAAGCGTCGTGGACAGGTTGAAGGTATGGAGTCAAGCCGTTCAGGTGCTCGTATCGTTAAAGCTATGGTTCCATTGGCTGAAATGTTCGGCTATGTTACTGCTTTGCGTACAATCACTTCTGGTCGTGCTACATCTTCTATGACATACGATCATCATGCACAGGTTTCTAGCTCAATTGCTAAGACTGTACTTGAAGAAGTTAAAGGTCGCGTAGATCTGGTATAATAATAAATAATATCTTAAAGCCTATGAGGGCTAGCGAATGACTCTTAGCCCTCAAGCTTTATTTTATATAATTACAATCAATAATTTAAATTTAAACAATGAGTCAGAAAATCAGAATTAAACTGAAATCTTACGATCACAACTTGGTTGACAAGTCTGCAGAAAAGATTGTAAGGACTGTGAAGGCTACTGGCGCTATCGTAAGTGGTCCAATTCCATTGCCAACTCACAAGCGTATCTTTACTGTAAACCGTTCGACTTTCGTTAACAAGAAGTCTCGTGAACAGTTCGAATTGTCTTCTTATAAGAGACTAGTCGATATCTATAGCTCAACAGCTAAGACTGTAGACGCTTTGATGAAGTTAGAATTACCAAGTGGGGTAGAAGTAGAAATTAAAGTTTAATCATTAAAAAATTAACTGAAATGCCAGGATTATTAGGAAAGAAAATCGGAATGACATCCGTTTTCAGTGCTGATGGTAAGAATGTACCATGCACTGTTATCGAAGCTGGTCCTTGTGTAGTTACTCAGATTAAGAGTGTAGAAAAAGATGGCTATGCTGCTGTTCAGATTGGTTTCATGGACATGAAAGAAAAGCATACAACAAAACCATTGATGGGACACTTTAAGAAAGCTGGTGTAACTCCAAAGAGACACTTGGTCGAGTTCAAAGATTTCTCAGGTGAATTGAATTTAGGTGACACTATTACTGTAGATTTGTTCAACGACGCTTCATATGTAGATGTTGTTGGAACTTCTAAGGGTAAAGGTTTCCAGGGTGTTGTAAAACGCCATGGTTTCGGTGGTGTAGGTCAGACTACTCACGGTCAGCACAACCGTGCTCGTAAGCCGGGTTCTATCGGTGCTTGTTCTTATCCAGCAAAAGTATTCAAAGGAATGCGCATGGGTGGACAAATGGGTGGTGAGAGAGTTACTACTCACAACTTGCAGGTATTAAAGGTTATCCCAGAACATAACTTGATTCTTATCAAGGGTTCAGTTCCAGGATGCAAAGGTTCAATCGTAATAATTGAGAAATAATGGAAGTTAACGTATTAAATATTAAGGGTGAAGATACCGGAAGAAAAGTAGCTTTGAACGAAGCTATATTCGGCATTACACCAAACGATCACGCTATCTATCTTGATGTTAAGCAGTACATGGCTAACCAGCGCCAGGGAACTCACAAGTCAAAAGAAAGGAGCGAAATCAGCGGTTCTACTCGTAAATTGGGTCGTCAGAAAGGTGGCGGTGGCGCACGTCGTGGTGATATCAACTCTCCACTGTTGGTTGGTGGTGCTCGTGTGTTTGGTCCTAAACCACGCGACTATTGGTTCAAACTGAATAAGAAGGTTAAGGCTTTGGCTCGTAAGTCTGCATTGTCTTATAAAGCTCAGTCTAACAACATTGTGGTAGTAGAAGACTTCACATTCGAAGCTCCTAAGACTAAAGAATTTATAAATGTTGTGAATAATCTGAAAGTAGCTGGCAAAAAGCTACTTATGGTTTTGCCAGAAGCAAATAAAAACGTATATTTGTCTGCTCGTAACTTAGAACGTACAAATTTGGCAATTGCTTCTGCGTTAAATACTTACTCAGTGTTGAATGCAGAAACTCTTGTTGTAACTGAGAGCGCATTGAAAGCTATCGAGGAAACCTTAGTTAAATAATTAAAGGAGGCTTAGTAAAATGGGAATGATTATTAAACCGTTGGTAACAGAAAAAATGACGGCAATTACTGAAAAGTTCAACCGTTTCGGATTCATTGTACGTCCTGAAGCCAACAAATTACAGATTAAGAGTGAAGTCGAAGCTTTGTATAACGTGACTGTTGTTAGCGTAAACACAATTCGCTATGCAGGAAAGAACAAAAGCCGTTATACTAAATCAGGTCTTATCAATGGTCGTACAAATGCTTACAAAAAAGCAATCGTAACATTGAAAGAAGGTGATACTATAGATTTTTACAGCAATATTTAATATAAAAGATGGCAGTACGTAAATTTAAGCCCACAACACCGGGGCAGAGACACAAAATTATTGGTACTTTTGAAGAAATTACTGCATCGGTACCAGAAAAATCTCTTGTATGTGGAAAGCGTTCTACTGGTGGTCGTAACCACGTAGGTAAGATGACAATGCGCTATATAGGCGGTGGTCATAAGAGAAAATTCCGTTTCATTGATTTCAAGAGAAATAAAGACGGTGTTCCAGCAGTCGTTAAAACAATCGAGTATGATCCAAACCGTTCGGCTCGTATCGCTCTTTTGTTCTATGCTGATGGTGAAAAAAGATATATCATTGCTCCAAATGGATTGCAGGTAGGTAGCACTTTGATGTCTGGAGCGAATGCAGCGCCTGAGGTAGGTAATGCACTTCCGCTTGAAAACATCCCTGTAGGTACAGTGATTCATAACATTGAATTACGCCCAGGTCAGGGTGCAGCTTTAGTAAGATCGGCTGGAAACTTTGCTCAGTTGACTTCTCGCGAAGGTAAGTATTGTGTTATTAAATTGCCTTCAGGTGAAGTAAGACAAATCTTGAGTGCTTGTAAAGCAACTATCGGTAGTGTAGGTAACTCTGACCATGCTCTTGAAGCATCAGGTAAGGCTGGTCGCTCGCGCTGGTTGGGACGTCGTCCACATAACCGTGGTGTTGTAATGAACCCTGTTGATCACCCAATGGGTGGTGGTGAAGGACGTCAGTCTGGAGGTCACCCAAGATCACGTACAGGCTTGTATGCTAAGGGCTTGAAGACTAGAGCACCTAAGAAGCAGTCTTCTAAATACATAATTGAGAGAAGAAAATAATAATAGATTAATTGAGTAAATTATGAGTCGTTCATTAAAAAAAGGTCCATATATTAATGTAAAACTGGAAAACAAAGTTCTTGCTATGAATGAAAGCGGCAAGAAGTCAGTAGTTAAAACATGGGCTAGAGCTTCAATGATTTCGCCTGATTTTGTTGGGCATACTATTGCAGTTCATAACGGTAACAAATTTATTCCTGTTTATGTTACTGAAAACATGGTTGGACACAAGTTGGGAGAATTTGCTCCAACACGTACTTTCCGTGGACACGCCGGTAACAAGAAAAAATAACGGGAAAATTATTTGAAAATAATAAAGTAATAAATAATGGGAGCAAGAAAAAAAATATCGGCTGAAAAAAGAAAAGAAGCCCTTAAAACCATGTATTTTGCTAAGTTGCAAAATGTTCCTACATCTCCACGTAAAATGCGTCTGGTGGCTGATATGATACGCGGAATGGAAGTGAACAGAGCGCTTGGTGTACTGAAGTTTTCTTCTAAAGAAGCTTCTGCAAGAGTGGAAAAATTGTTACGCTCTGCTATTGCTAACTGGGAACAGAAAAACGAACGCAAAGCTGAAAGCGGCGAACTTTTTGTAACAAAGATTTATGTTGATGGTGGTGCAACTCTTAAGAGAATGAGACCTGCTCCACAGGGAAGAGGATACAGAATTCGCAAACGCTCAAATCACGTGACTTTGTTCGTTGATTCTATGAATACTAATGATAATCAAAATTAAGAGTAGATGGGACAGAAAGTTAATCCGATAAGCAACCGTTTAGGAATTATCAGAGGATGGGATTCAAACTGGTACGGTGGCAAAAATTATGGTGATGCTTTGTTGGAAGACAGCAAAATCCGTAAATACTTGAATGCCAGACTTGCAAAAGCAAGCGTTTCAAGAATTGTAATTGAACGTACTCTGAAATTGGTGACAATCACTGTATGCACTGCTCGTCCAGGTATTATCATTGGTAAAGGTGGTCAGGAAGTTGACAAGTTGAAAGAGGAGTTGAAGAAAATCACTGACAAGGATGTTCAGATAAATATCTTTGAAGTAAAAAGACCTGAATTAGACGCTGTGATTGTTGCTAATAACATTGCACGCCAGGTTGAAGGTAAGATTGCTTACAGACGCGCTATCAAAAACGCAATTGCAAACACAATGCGTATGGGGGCTGAAGGAATCAAAATTCTTATCTCTGGTCGTTTGAATGGAGCTGAAATGGCTCGTTCTGAAATGTATAAGGAAGGACGTACTCCACTTCACACTTTCCGTGCAGACATTGACTATTGTCATGCTGAAGCTTTGACAAAAGTAGGTCTTCTTGGTATCAAGGTATGGATTTGCCGTGGTGAAGTTTATGGAAAACGTGAATTGACTCCTAACTTTACACAGACTAAGGAATCAGGCCGTGGAAACGGTGGAAATAATGGTGGAAAGAACTTCCGCAAAAAAAGAAACAACAATCGCTAACGAATTTGAATCCTAAGAATTATGTTACAACCAAAAAAGACAAAATTCAGAAGACAGCAGAAGGGTAGCGCTAAAGGTAATGCACAGAGAGGCCATCAGTTGGCTTTCGGTACTTTTGGTATTAAGTCATTGCAGACAAAGTGGATTACTGGTCGTCAGATAGAAGCAGCTCGTATTGCTGTAACAAGATATATGCAGCGTCAAGGTCAGATATGGATACGTATTTTCCCTGACAAACCTATTACTCGTAAGCCTGCTGATGTACGTATGGGTAAGGGTAAAGGTTCTCCAGAAGGTTTCGTTGCTCCTGTAACTCCAGGTCGCGTTTTGATCGAAGTTGAAGGAGTATCTTTCGAAATAGCAAAAGAAGCTCTGCGCCTTGCAGCACAGAAACTTCCTGTTACTACTAAGTTTATTGTTAGACGTGATTATGACGCAAGTCAAAATGCTTAATTGAGATATGAAGATTGCAGAAATTAGAGAAATAGCTACTAATGAATTGGTAGAAAGAATCAAGGCTGAAGAAGCAAATTACAATCAGATGATTTTGAATCATTCAATCTCTCCATTGGCAAATCCTGCTCTGATTAAACAATTGCGTAGAACTATCGCAAGAATGAAGACAGTATTGCGTCAGAGAGAACTTAACAAATAATAATGGTCCTCATGGAAGTTAGAAATTTAAGAAAAGAAAGAACAGGTGTTGTAGTTAGCAACAAAATGGATAAGACCATTACTGTAGCTGCTAAGTTTAAGGAAAAACACCCTATTTATGGTAAGTTCGTTAGCAAGACTAAGAAATACCATGCTCATGACGAAAAGAATGAATGCTTCCCAGGTGATACAGTTCGTATCATGGAAACTCGTCCATTGAGCAAAACAAAGAGATGGAGATTAGTTGAAATTATAGAAAGAGCTAAGTAATCATGATACAAACAGAATCAAGACTTACAGTGTGTGACAACAGTGGAGCAAAAGAAGCTCTTTGTATCCGCGTTTTGGGTGGAACAAGAAGACGCTATGCCTCTGTTGGGGATGTTATTGTAGTTTCAATAAAGAGTGTAATCCCTTCAAGTGATGTTAAAAAAGGTGCCGTATCTAAAGCCCTGATCGTACGTACTAAGAAAGAAATTCGTCGTGCTGACGGTTCTTATATTCGTTTTGATGATAATGCTTGTGTTCTTTTGAACAATGCAGGTGAAATTAGAGGAAGTCGTATTTTTGGTCCGGTTGCTAGAGAGTTGCGTAACGCTAATATGAAAGTCGTTTCTTTGGCACCTGAAGTACTTTAATTTTGTAAAAGATTTAAGTAATGAGTAAATTACATATTAAAAAAGGCGATACAGTTTACGTAAACTCTGGTGAAGATAAAGGTAAGACTGGACGCGTGTTGAAAGTCCTAGTTAAAGAAGGACGTGCTTTGGTTGAAGGTATCAATATGGTATCTAAGAGCACTAAGCCAAATGCTAAGAATCCTCAGGGTGGTATTGTGAAACAGGAAGCTCCTATTCACATCTCTAACCTGAATCCTTTAGATCCTAAATCAGGTAAGCCAACACGTATTGGTAGAAGAGAAAGTTCTGACGGAAGAACATTTGTTCGTTATGCTAAAAAATCAGGAGAGGAGATTTAATAAATGAGTAATACTGCAAGCCTTAAGAAAGAATATGCAGAGCGTATAGCTCCGGCATTGAAGAATCAGTTCCAGTACTCTTCAACAATGCAAATCCCAGTTCTTAAGAAGATTGTTATCAACCAGGGATTGGGTATGGCTGTAGCTGATAAGAAGATCATAGACGTTGCAATCAATGAATTGACTACCATCACTGGTCAGAAAGCTGTTGCAACAGTATCTCGCAAAGACATCGCAAACTTTAAGTTGCGTAAAAAAATGCCTATCGGTGTTATGGTTACTTTGCGTCGTGAAAGAATGTACGAATTCCTAGAAAAGCTTGTTCGTGTAGCTTTGCCACGTATCCGTGACTTCAAAGGTATAGAAAGCAAGTTCGATGGTAGAGGTAACTATACTCTTGGTATTCAGGAACAGATCATATTCCCTGAAATCAATATCGACAGCATTTCTAAAATCCTTGGTATGAATATCACTTTCGTGACTTCTGCTCAGACAGACGAAGAAGGATATGCTCTTTTGAAAGAATTCGGTTTACCGTTTAAAAACGCTAAAAAAGATTGATAAGCTATGGCAAAAGAATCAATGAAAGCTCGCGAAGTTAAAAGAGCTAAACTTGTTGCAAGATATGCTGAAAAGCGTGCTGCGCTTAAGAAAATCGTTAACACAGGTGATCCTGCTGAAGCTTTTGAAGCTGCACAGAAATTGCAGGATCTTCCTAAGAATTCTAATCCGATTCGTTTGCACAACCGTTGCAAACTTACTGGACGTCCAAAAGGTTATATGCGTCAGTTCGGAATTTCACGTATTCAATTCCGTGAAATGGCTTCTAACGGTTTGATTCCAGGCGTTAAAAAAGCAAGCTGGTAAGAATTTTTTTTATTATTAAATATTGTCAGGGTAGTCCTGATTAATTTAACAAATTTATTTTATGACAGATCCAATAGCAGATTATCTCACCAGATTGAGAAATGCGATTAGTGCTAAGCACAGAGTAGTGGAAGTTCCTGCATCAAACTTAAAAAAGGAGATCACTAAGATCTTGTTTGATAAGGGTTACATCCTAAACTACAAGTTTATTGAAGATGGTCCTCAGGGTACTATCAAGGTAGCTTTGAAGTATGATACAGTTAACAAAGTTAACGCTATCAAAAAGCTTCAGAGAGTTTCAACTCCAGGTATGCGTAAGTATACTGGCTACAAGGATATGCCGAGAGTAATTAATGGATTAGGTATTGCTATTATATCTACTTCCAAAGGTGTAATGACAAACAAAGAAGCTGCTGACCTTAAGATTGGTGGTGAAGTTCTTTGCTATGTATATTAATTTAGGAGGATAAGCAATGTCAAGAATTGGTAAATTACCTATTAGTATTCCTGCTGGAGTAACAGTTACTCTTAAGGATAACGTAGTTAACGTAAAGGGCTCTAAAGGTGAGTTGAGTCAGTTTGTTGATCCTTCTATCAATGTAGAGATAGCAGACGGACAAGTGGTGTTGACAGAAAATGAAAGCGCTTTATTAGATAACTTGAAGCAGCGTCACGCTTTCCATGGTTTGTATCGTGCTTTGATTAACAACATGGTTGTAGGCGTTTCTCAAGGTTATAAGAAAGAATTGGAGCTTGTCGGTGTTGGTTACCGTGCTTCTAACAATGGTAACATCATTGATTTCGCTTTGGGTTATACACATAATATTTTCTTCCAGTTGCCACCTGAAATAAAGGTTGAAACTAAATCTGAAAGAAATAAGAACCCTCTTATTATTTTGGAATCTTGTGACAAACAGCTGCTCGGTCAGGTTTGTTCAAAAATACGTTCTTTCCGTAAGCCTGAACCTTACAAAGGAAAAGGTATTAAGTTTGTTGGCGAAGAAATTCGTAGAAAGTCTGGTAAGTCAGCTGGTGCTAAATAATTCACTTAAATACGTATAATTATGACAACAAAAATAGAAAGACGAATTAAGATCAAATATAGAGTACGCAACAAGATTTCAGGTACTCCTGAACGTCCGCGTATGAGTGTGTTTAGAAGTAACAAGCAGATATATGTTCAGGTTATCGATGATTTGAACGGTAAAACTTTGGCAGCAGCTTCTTCTCTTGGTATAGAAGCTTGCCCAAAGAAAGAACAGGCTGCTAAGGTTGGTGAATTGATCGCTAAGAAAGCTCAAGAAGCTGGTATTACGACTGTCGTATTCGACCGTAATGGTTACTTGTATCATGGGAGAGTAAAAGAAGTGGCTGATGCTGCTCGTAACGGTGGACTTAAATTTTAATGAATTATGGCAGTTAATAATAGAGTTAAGATCACTAACGATATCGAATTAAAAGATAGATTGGTTGCTATCAACCGTGTTACTAAGGTTACTAAAGGTGGTAGAACATTCAGTTTCTCTGCAATAGTTGTAGTAGGTAATGAAGATGGAATCATCGGATGGGGCCTTGGAAAAGCTGGTGAAGTAACTGCAGCAATCGCTAAAGGTGTTGAAGCTGCGAAGAAAAACCTTACACGTGTTCCATTGTTGAAAGGTACTGTTCCTCACGAACAGTCTGCAAAGTTCGGTGGTGCTGAAGTATTTATCAAACCTGCTTCTACTGGTACTGGAGTTGTTGCTGGTGGAGCTATGCGTGCCGTTTTGGAAAGTGTTGGTGTAACTGACGTTTTGGCTAAGTCTAAGGGGTCTTCTAACCCACACAACTTGGTTAAAGCTACTATCAAGGCTTTGGGCGAAATGAGAGATGCTCGTATGGTTGCTCAGAACAGAGGTGTAAGTTTGGATAAAGTATTTAGAGGATAAGGAGGAATAACATGTCAACTATAAAGGTTAAGCAAGTAAAAAGTAGAATTGGTGCTCCTGCTGATCAGAAGAGAACATTGGATGCGCTTGGTCTTCGTAAAATGAATCGTGTGGTTGAACACGAAGAGACTCCATCAATCCTTGGTATGATTGAGAAGGTTAAACACCTAGTTCAAATCGTTAAGTAATATATTGTTAATAATAAAGATTTTACAATATGAATTTAAATAGTTTAAGTCCTGCTACAGGTTCTGTCAAAACTAGAAAAAGAATTGGTCGTGGACCAGGTTCTGGTTTAGGTGGTACTTCTACAAGAGGACACAAAGGAGCAAAATCTAGATCTGGTTATTCTAAGAAAATCGGATTTGAAGGTGGTCAGATGCCTCTTCAGCGTCGTGTTCCAAAGTTTGGTTTCAAGAATATCAATCGTGTTGAATATAAAGCTATCAACCTAGATACAATTCAGAGCTTAGCTGAAGCTAAGAATCTTACTAAAGTTGGTATCAACGAGTTGATCGAAGCAGGTTTCATTTCTTCTAACCAGTTAGTGAAAGTTCTTGGTAACGGTAGTTTAACTACTAAACTTGATGTAGAAGCAAATGCTTTCTCAAAAAGTGCAGTAGCTGCAATCGAAGCCGTTGGTGGTAATGCAGTAAAACTCTGATTAAATGAGAAAATCTATTGAAACATTAAAAAATATATGGAATATTGAGGATCTGAGAAAACGGATCCTCATTACTATATTGTTTGTTGCAATTTACCGTCTTGGCTCGTACGTGGTTCTTCCAGGTATCAATCCTGAGATGCTTACTAAATTGCACGAACAGACAAGTGAAGGTCTACTTGCTTTGTTGAATATGTTTTCTGGTGGCGCATTTTCTAATGCATCTATTTTTGCATTGGGTATCATGCCATATATCTCTGCATCTATCGTGATACAGCTTTTGGCTATAGCAGTGCCTTACTTCCAGAAACTACAGAGAGAAGGTGAGAGTGGTAGAAGAAAAATCAATCAATATACTCGTATCTTGACATTGATAATCTTGGTCTTCCAAGCTCCTTCTTATCTGATCAATTTGAAGTTTAATGCAGGTCCTGCTCTTAATGCTTCATTAGATTGGACTTTCTTTATAATTACATCTACCATCATTTTGGCAGCTGGTAGTATGTTCGTCCTGTGGCTCGGTGAAAGAATTACTGATAAGGGTATTGGTAACGGTGTCTCGTTAATAATTATGGTGGGTATCATTGCCCGTCTACCTCAGGCTTTCGGAGGAGAGTTGGTCTCAAGACTTACTCTTGCAGAAACCGGTGGTGTGATTATGTTCATTGTAGAAATCGTTGCTTTACTTGCTGTAATTTCTGCCGCTATCTTGTTGGTGCAGGGTGTACGTAAAGTTCCAGTGCAATATGCTAAGCGTATTGTTGGTAATAAACAATATGGTGGCGCTCGCCAGTATATACCTTTGAAGGTTAATGCGGCAAACGTAATGCCTATAATCTTTGCTCAGGCTATTATGTTTATCCCTATCACTGTTGTTGGTTTTTCCAATACTGAAAGTGCTAGCGGTATTATGCGTCAGATGATTGATCATACAAGCTTTGCCTATAATTTGGTTTTCTCAGTATTGATTATTATGTTTACATATTTCTATACTGCCATCACAATTAATCCAAACCAAATGGCTGAAGATATGAAGAGAAATAATGGTTTTGTTCCTGGTATCAAACCTGGAAAACCTACTGCTGATTATTTGGATACTATAATGTCACGCATTACTCTTCCTGGATCGTTATTCTTAGCTGTTATTGCCGTCCTTCCTGCCTTCGCTGGATACTTTGGTATTCAGGCTGAGTTCGCTCAGTTCTTTGGAGGTACTTCTTTGCTGATTTTAGTTGGTGTAGTGCTTGACACTCTTCAGCAAGTAGAAAGTCATTTGTTGATGAGACATTATGATGGTTTGCTTAACTCAGGAAGAATAAGAGGACGTTCTGGAAATATTGCAGCTTACTAATAATTACTCTAATGATTATTCTTAAAACAGATGATGAAATAGAGCTCCTTCGTCAGAGTAATCTCCTTGTGGGGAAGACTCTGGCAGAAGTAGCAAAGCTAATTCAGCCAGGAGTTACCACAAGACAACTTGATAAGGTGGCTGAGCAGTTTATAAGAGATAATGGCGCGATTCCTACATTTAAGGGATTCCCTAATCCCTATGGTGAACCTTTTCCTGCTGCTATATGCACCTCTGTAAACAGTCAGGTTGTACATGGAATTCCAAATGATATTCCTTTAGAAGAAGGTGATATTGTTTCTGTAGATTGTGGTACATTGATGAACGGATTTTGTGGAGATTCTGCTTATACATTTTGTGTTGGTGAAGTTTCACCAGAACATAGGCAGTTACTTAGGGTGACCAAAGAATCGCTTTATAAAGGTATTGAAAATGCAGTCCACGGCAAAAGACTTGGTGATATAGGATTTGCAATCCAAAGTCATTGTGAACAATTTAAATATGGAGTTGTTCGTGAGTTTGTAGGTCATGGTATCGGTAAAGAAATGCATGAACCTCCTGCTGTCCCTAATTATGGTAAAAGAGGTACAGGTATCATGCTGAAAAAAGGCATGTGTATAGCTATTGAACCGATGATTACTCAGGCTGACAGAAAAATTTTCCTCGAGAATGACGGATGGTCTATCAGAACTAGAGATAATGGTTTTGCAGCACATTTTGAACATACAGTAGCAATAGGGCTTGGTAAAGCTGATATTTTATCATCATTTGAATTTATAGAACAAGTATTAGGAGATAAAGTAATTTAATATGGCAAAGCAATCTGCAATAGAACAAGATGGAGTTATCGTTGAAGCATTGTCTAATGCAATGTTTCGTGTCGAGCTAGAAAACGGACATGAGATTACCGCTCATATTTCTGGCAAAATGAGAATGCATTACATAAAAATACTTCCAGGAGATAAAGTAAGAGTTGAAATGTCACCTTACGACTTGTCTAAAGGAAGAATCGTTTTTAGATACAAATAATACAATAAAGATATGAAAGTAAGAGCTTCATTAAAAAAACGTACGCCGGAATGTAAGATCGTTAGACGTAATGGCCGTTTGTATGTTATTAACAAGAAAAATCCTAAGTATAAACAACGTCAAGGATAATTTATTATTTTTGCAAAAAAAATAATTAGTATATGGCTATAAGAATAGTTGGTGTAGATTTGCCTCAAAATAAGAGAGGTGAGATTGCGTTAACATACGTATATGGTATCGGACGCAGCAGTTCAGCAAAAATTTTGGATAAAGCAGGTGTAGATCGTGACCTTAAAGTTAAGGATTGGACAGATGATCAGGCTGCTAAAATTCGTGAAATCATTGGTGCTGAATACAAAGTTGAAGGTGATCTTCGTTCAGAAATCCAGTTGAACATTAAGAGATTAATGGATATTGGTTGCTATCGTGGTGTACGTCACCGTTTGGGACTTCCTGTAAGAGGTCAGAGCACAAAGAACAATGCTCGTACACGTAAGGGAAGAAAGAAAACAGTTGCAAATAAGAAAAAAGCTACTAAATAATAATTGTTGATATGGCAAAAAAAACAGTCGCAGCTAAAAAAAGAAATGTGAAGGTTGATGCAAACGGACAGTTGCACGTTCATTCATCATTCAATAACATCATCGTTTCTTTAGCAAATAGCGAAGGCCAGATTATTTCTTGGTCTTCAGCAGGTAAGATGGGATTTAGAGGTTCAAAGAAGAACACTCCTTACGCAGCTCAGATGGCTGCACAGGATTGTGCAAAAGTAGCATTTGACCTTGGATTGAGAAAGGTTAAAGCTTACGTTAAGGGTCCAGGTAACGGACGTGAGTCTGCTATCAGAACCGTACACGGAGCTGGAATCGAAGTTACTGAAATCATTGACGTAACTCCATTGCCTCACAACGGTTGTCGTCCTCCTAAGAGAAGAAGAGTATAATTTCTGACATCCGTATTAAATAACAATTAAAATTATAGAAAGAAATGGCTAGATATACTGGACCTAAAAGTAGAATTGCACGTAAATTCGGTGAAGCTATCTTCGGAGCAGATAAAGTATTGTCAAAGAAAAACTATCCTCCTGGACAGCACGGAAATACTCGCCGTAGAAAGACTTCTGAATACGGTGTCATGTTGGCTGAAAAGCAGAAAGCTAAATATACTTACGGTGTACTTGAAAAACAGTTCCGTAACTTGTTTGAAAGAGCTGCTAGTCAGAATGGTATTACAGGTGAACTTTTGTTGCAAGCTCTAGAATGTCGTTTGGATAATGTTGTATTCCGTATGGGTATAGCTCCAACTCGTGCTGCTGCACGTCAGTTGGTAAGTCACAAACACATTACTGTAGATGGTAAGGTTGTTAATATCCCTTCGTTCGCTGTAAAACCAGGTCAGTTGGTAGGTGTTCGTGAAAGATCTAAGTCTTTGGAAGTTATCGCTAACTCTTTGGCTGGATTCAACCACAGCAAGTACCCTTGGTTAGAATGGGATCAGAACTCTAAGACTGGTAAAATGTTGCACGTTCCACAGAGAGCTGACATTCCTGAAAACATAAAAGAACACTTAATCGTTGAATTGTACTCTAAATAATAATTAATTTCATGGCGATATTAGCATTTCAAAAACCAGATAAAGTATTAATGTTAGAAGCGGATTCTAAATTCGGTAAATTTGAATTCCGTCCGCTTGAACCCGGTTTCGGTATTACCGTTGGTAATGCTTTACGCCGTATTCTTCTTTCTTCTTTGGAAGGTTATGCAATTAATACAATTCGTATTGAAGGAGTTGAACATGAATTTGCTACTGTTCCTGGTGTAAAAGAAGATGTAACTAACATTATCTTGAATCTCAAGCAGGTTAGATTCAAGCAAATAGTTGACGAATACGAAAATGAAAGTGTCAGCATTACTGTTGAAAATTCTACTGAATTTAAGGCAGGTGACATCGGTAAGCATTTGACCGGATTTGAAGTGTTAAATCCTGAATTGGTTATTTGCCATTTAGACTCAAAAGCAACTATGCAGATAGACATTACAATTAATAAAGGTCGTGGATATGTATCTGCTGATGAAAATCGTGAATACTGTAATGACGTTAATGTAATTCCTATCGATTCTATTTATACACCGATACGTAATGTCAAGTATGCTGTAGAAAACTTCCGGGTTGAACAGAAAACTGACTTCGAAAAGTTGGTTCTTGAAATTACTACGGATGGTTCCATTCACCCAAAAGATGCACTTAAGGAAGCTGCTAAAATCCTTATTCATCACTTCATGTTGTTCTCGGACGAGAAGATTACTCTTGAAGCTTCTGATGCTGATAGCAATGAAGAATTTGATGAAGAAGTTTTGCATATGCGTCAATTGCTAAAGACTAAGTTAGTAGATATGGACTTGTCTGTTCGTGCTCTTAACTGTCTTAAAGCTGCAGATGTTGAAACTCTTGGAGATTTGGTTCAATTTAATAAAACAGATCTTCTTAAGTTCAGAAATTTTGGTAAGAAATCGCTCACTGAGCTTGATGATTTGCTCGAGAGTCTGAATCTTACGTTTGGAACAGATATTTCTAAATACAAATTAGATAAAGAATAAAAAATGAGACATAATAAAAAATTTAACCATTTAGGTCGTACTGCTTCTCACAGAAACGCAATGTTGTCAAACATGGCATGTTCTTTGATAAAGCACAAAAGAATCACTACGACTGTTGCTAAGGCTAAAGCTTTGAAGAAGTTCGTTGAACCTTTGATCACTAAATCAAAGGAAGATACTACTAACTCTCGTCGTGTAGTATTTAGCAACTTGCAGGACAAGTTTGTTGTAACTGAACTGTTCAAAGAAATCTCTGTAAAGGTTGCTGATCGTCCGGGTGGATATACTCGTATTATCAAAACTGGTAATCGTCTTGGAGATAACGCTGAAATGTGTTTTATTGAGCTAGTTGATTACAATGAGAACATGGCTAAGACAGCAGCTAAGAAAGCTACTCGTACTCGTCGTTCTAAAAAATCTGCAGCAGCTACTGAAGCACCTGTTGCTGAAACTGTTGAAGCTACTACAGAGGAAGCCTCTAAAGCTGAATAATTCTGTAAATGCTATATATATAAAGAGGATGTGGTTTTTCACATCCTCTTTTTTTATTTTTGATATAATCTTTGACATGATTGAAAAATTAAATCTTGTTTATTTCTCTCCTACACGAACGTCTAGTAAAGTTGTAAAAGCTATAGGAGATATATGGGGAACACAAATAGAGGTTAATGAAGTTAATCTTACGTATACATGTAATACTTTAGAATTTGTAGATTCAGCTTCTTTGACAGTTTTTGCGGCTCCTGTATATGGAGGAAGACTACCTCGAATATTTCTCGACAGATTGGGTAATATTAGCGGTAAAGGGGCTTTATGTGTAATTCTCGTTGTTTATGGCAATCGAGATTACGACGATGCTTTGTTGGAACTAAAAGATGAAGTAGCCAGAAGAGGCTTTATTCCTGTAGCAGCAGCATGTTTTGTAGGTGAGCATAGTTATAGCACTAAGTTGATGCCAATTGCTTCAGGACGTCCTGATAAAGATGATTTGTGTAAGGCTAGACAGTTTGGAATTAAAATTAGGGATTTAATTAATTCGGAAACTACTTTTAGTGATTTGTCTGTCCCAGGACATTATCCTTATAAGGAGCTAAAGCCTTTAAGGCAACCCCTTCCTATTTCAACAGATGATTGTAATAGTTGTGGTGTATGTATATCTTCTTGTCCTTCTAATGCAATTGAATTTGATTCTAATGTTAAGATTAAAACTATTTCAGATCGTTGTATAAGATGTTGTGCATGTGTAAGGAATTGTGTCAACGGAGCTCGTTTGTATGAAACTCCTTTTACTAAGAAACTATTTGAAAACTGTACCGATAGAAAAATACCTGAGTTTTACTTTTGATTATACTAGTTTGAAAGAATATAATGGCTTGTCATAATTCGTTTTCTTGAAATATGAATTTGTAGTTTAAAATTTTAGTATCAAGATAGTAAAAACAAAGGGTCGTGTCAATGTGGAACTTGATACGACCCTTCTAGTTTTTTAGTTACATTTTGTTTCTTTTAGTGTCTTCTTTTGGGATTGACACACTCATATTAAGCATTATTCGATTGTGACATTCCCGCTAACAGGCAACATTATGAAAGTGAATTCGTAGTTTTTGTATGGAACTCTATATTCCTTGCGTGGAATGGCTCCCCAACTGTTTTCACAAGCAAGTCCTTGCTGAATTTTGTCAATCAATAGATTTGTCAAGTTAGCTTCTTCTACTTCTTGTGAATGGCTCTGCCTTTTTCTTATACCGTCATCCAATGATTCAATAGTATAATGCAATGCAGAAGCGGAGAATGGAGATTCTGCTACAAATTTCAGTCCTTTTCCTTCTTCATTTAACACCTTCCACCATCTTAAGTCTGTCTTATTTCCATTTTCCTGTGGACGAATGTACGAATAGAATTGTTCAGTTACAGTTTGGTTATAAATCCCCAAATCAGCATTGCATTTTCTGTCTATATAGTTCTCTACCGGACCTCTGCCATAGTACGATATTTTTTCGAATGATTTAGGCATTACCATTTGCATACCGAATCGGAACATATCAGAAACTTTAGTGTTTTGAGCTGTTTCCATTTTTTGAGTAACTTTTACAGCCCCTCTATTATTTATAGTATATGTGAGATATAATTTTGCATATACTTTTTTCATTTCGTATTCGGCAAAAACAATAATCTGTTCATTCTTTATTTCATGTTTCAGAGATGTAAGTTTAATTTCAGGATCTTTCCAAACACCATATCTTTTTTGAAGTCCTGCTCCGAAGTCATTGTCTGTAGGAGCTCGCCAGAAATTAGGACTTAGCTGACCTTCCTCTTCTATCATCTGAGTTCCATTTACAGTATAGCTATCCATATAGCCGTTACTTTTATTAAACTGAATATTGAAGTCTTCTCCTGTAATTTCCAGACAATTGTAATTCTCATCATTTACAATAGGAACAACAATCTGTTCATTTGCAGAAGTTTCATTCTTCAGCTCCATAGAGGGTGCCTTATATTCATTAAGGGCTATTTGCGATTTAGCTACTACATGTTCAGCAGGAATAAGGTCCTCCCTGTCTTTCTGTATGTATTTCACATTCAGGAGCCATTCACCGCAGTCGCATATCTTGCCGTAGTCAAGTTTTATTGTAGAAGTTTGTTGTGGTTCTACATTTAGTTTTTCCAATATGCCTGAACGCACAATTTCCCCGTCTTTTACAAGTTCCCATTGTAGGTAATATGCAGAAAGATTACGGAAGAAGTTTTCGTTATGTACTTTGATTTCCCCATTCTTTAGGTCTCCAGCCGTTGTCCATATATTTTGATAATAATATCCAACTTCATACATATGTGGGTTCGGGATACGATCAGGGTTAATAAGTCCATTGTTACAGAAGTTATTGTCACTGGCATCAAAGCGGTTAAAGTCTCCACCATATCCATAAATCATCTTTCCGTTCTTTCCTGTCCATCGGCAAGATTGGTCTACGAAATCCCAAATAAATCCACCTTGAAATTTAGGATATTTACGAATAATCTCCCAATATTCCTTGAATCCACCCAGTGAGTTACCCATTGCATGAGCATATTCACATTGAATAAGAGGTTTCTTGTAGTTGTCATCTTTTGAATATTTTTCACATGATTGATATGAAAAGTACATAGGACAGAAAATATCTGTTTTACCCTTTCTTCCAGCCTGCTCATATTGTACGGCACGACTATTGTCCTGCGACTTTATCCAGTCGTATGCAGCTTCAAAATTTGGACCGTATCCAGCTTCGTTACCGAGCGACCAGAAAATGATACTAGGATGGTTGAAGTTTCGCTGTACGTTACGTTTATTTCTTTCCATGTGAGCTTTGGCAAATTCTTTGTTTTTTGCCAAAGTATTTTCTCCGTATCCCATTCCGTGAGACTCAATATTGGCCTCTGCCACCATGTATATACCATATTTGTCGCAAAGTTCATACCAAAAAGCATCATCCGGATAGTGACAAGTACGTACAGCGTTGATATTGAATTTCTTCATAATCTGTATGTCTTGAATCATACGTTCACGTGACATCACATATCCTCCATCAGGGTCAAGTTCATGTCTGTTGACTCCTTTAAATAATACAGGCTGTCCGTTTACCTTGATTTGTGAATCCCCGAGTTCAATTTTTCTGAAACCTACTTTTATAGGAATAACTTCAGATACCTTGCCACTATTATTTACTGAAGCCCTAAGTGTATATAGATATGGAGTTTCGGCGGTCCATTTGTTAGGTCCTTCCACTGAAATAGTTGTATTGATGTTTCCCGATCCTTTAATATCCTTTGTTGCTACGATATTGTTGTTTTTATCAAGTAGCTCAAGCTTTACAGCATTGTTTCCTTTTAGGCTAAGTTCTACCGACAAAGAACCATTTTTATATTGTTTGTCAAGGTCTGGAGTGATACGAATGTCGTCAATACGTTTCTTGTTTCTTGTATATAGATAGCAGTCACGTCCTACGCCGCTATGTCTGAAGAAATCCTGGTCCTCAAGATAACTTCCGTCGCACCAGCGGAATACTTGGAAAGCTATAAGGTTTTTTTGTCCAGGTCTCAGATATTTTGTTATGTCAAATTCAGCTTCCAGTTTGCTGTCTTCACTATAACCTACAAATTTTCCGTTTACCCACAGATACATGTTTGATGTAACAGAACCGAAGTGAGCTATTATATCTTTTCCTTTCCAGTCTGCCGGAATTACGAATTCACGCCTATATGAACCTACATGGTTTTTTTCTACAGGAACAATTGGAGGGTTGTTCTTATATTGGTTCCTCCAGGCATATCCTACATTTACGTATATAGGGTCTCCATATCCATTCAGTTCCCACACTGCTGGAACTTTTATATCATCCCATCCCTTGTCGTTGTAGCCAATGCGGAAAAAATCGGTAGGTCTTTGGTCAGCATTTTCTACCCAGAAAAATTTCCAGTTTCCATTCATTGACATAAAATTATCAGACTTTTCCTTTACTGCTTTAGATGCAGCATCAATACTTTCGTATGCAAAGAAACTTGCATGCATAGGTGCGCGGTTAATTTCATTAACTCCAGCATCCTGCCATTCTGTAAAGTTTTGGGCAACACCTGTAGCTGTACCAGCAAAAATGCTGCTTAATAACAATAGATTTTTCATGATTAATAATTAGGTCTTTATTTATTTAACAATTAGATTTTATGGTAAAATAGAGTCAGTCAATTACCCATTTTTTATCATATGGTATTGTAAAGTCTGGATTGTAGTCCATTTCGTCTTTATCAGGAATCATAATAATATATTTTCTACCGTTTTTGCAATGAAGAGAGTTTCTTCTAATCCAAGGGTTTAGATTCCTTATCAGTGCATACGTAGTACCCTGGCTTTTTGCAAATCTGGCAATATCTGTAATGTCTTCTCTGACTTCCACGGTTCTGTATTTAACTTGCGGGTAAAGATCTGAAGACTTTAGGTTGAAACCAAATTTAGAAGGATTCTCAAACAGCATTTTTACAGCAAGTATTCTGTAGACATATCGTGCAGTTTCTTCTACAAGAAACAAGTCCAAAGTTTCATTGGTATACTGTTCGTCTTGCTGTTGTGATATTCTACCTTGTCCTGCGTTGTAGGACGCTGCAACGCTTGTCCAGTCTCCAAATTTATAATAAGCCTGTTTCAGATATTTACATGCAGCATGTGTAGATTTTATTACATGGTATCTTTCATCAATGTTGGAATTTACTTCCAGACCAAATTCTTTTCCTGTAGTAGGCATAAATTGCCACAATCCGGCAGCACCGGCGCCAGAACGTGCTAATGGGTTACATGCACTTTCTATCGCCATTAGATATTTAAAGTCTTCAGGTACGCCATATTCTTTCAGTATAGGAATTATTACAGGGAAATATCTATTGGCTCTTTTTATTGTCTGAATGGATGTGCTATGCATAAAAGAGAAAGCCATAAGTTCTCTGTCCATTCTTTCATGACGGTCATATCGTCTTATATCTATTGTGTCATTGCAGAATATCATATATCTTGGAACTTCTACACAAGATAGTTTCAATGTACCGGTTTCATTTTCATTCTTCGGTAGTATACAGTTGGCACTAATGAAAAGAAGTGCAAAACATAGCATTATGATTCTTGCAGATGGTAAAAAAAAACGTAACTTCAGGTTCATTTTCTATAATTATTTTATAAAATTGTCCGAAGTTACGAAAAATATCCTTATAAAGAAGCTTTTTAGTATCAAATTATAATTTTATTGCCATTATAAAGAAATAGTATTTATTAATATTGATTTTATAATTATTTCTTTCTTTTTGCTATTACTTCTTTGGCATATACTTCCTCTTCTCTATTAACAAGAACTTTTACTTCATTTCCTACAGAATAAGGTGAAGTCCAGCAAATAGAAGTGCCTTCATTTTTAATCATAGATTGGACTCCTTCAGACTCCAATAATCCCTTAATAAGCTCTGCTTCCCAAAGATTGCCTGTAAATACATCAACTAATGCTTCATAAATAATATCCATAGTTAAAATTTTTAAGGGTTAATACTATTATTATCTGTTTCTCTTATTCTCAAAGTTAGTTTTTTTTGTTCATAAAAGCAAGTATTTGTCTTTTTTTATCACGAAAAATACAAATAATCAAATAATAATGATACTTTTGTGTATAAAGTTCTTATATGTAACTTTATAAGTCAAATTGTATGAAACTTTTAGAAAGCAAAGCTTGCCTTTTGTTGTTTCTATGATGAAATCAATGAGTAGAGTATTGCATATATTTTTTTAAGCATAGACTTTAACCTTGATTATAAATGAAATAGATAATATTAATATATATAATATGAGAACATACACAAATGTATTTGACCTTGGTGATTTGAATACCGCTTTGGCTGAAGCTTTCGAAATAAAGAAAGACCGTTATAAATACGAAGCTCTTGGTAAACATAAAACATGTCTTCTGATATTCTTTAATAACAGTCTTCGCACCCGACTTAGTACACAGAAGGCTGCACGTAATCTTGGTATGGATGTTATAGTACTTGATGTCAACCAAGGAGCATGGAAACTTGAAACAGAGCGCGGTGTTATAATGGATGGTGATAAGAGTGAACATTTACTTGAGGCAATTCCTGTCATGGCTTCGTATTGTGACATTATCGGAGTACGTTCATTTGCCGGATTCGAGAGCCGTGAAGACGACTATACTGAAAAAATTCTTACCCAATTCATTCAGTACTCAGGCAAACCGGTATTTTCAATGGAAGCGGCTACAGGGCATCCTCTTCAGGCCTTTGCGGATCTTATCACAATAGAAGAGTATAAGAAGAAAGAACGTCCTAAAGTAGTATTGACATGGGCTCCACATCCACGAGCTCTTCCTCAGGCCGTCCCTAATTCTTTTGCCGATTTCATGAACGAAGCTGATGTGGATTTTGTAATAACTCATCCTGAAGGTTATGAATTAGATCCTAAGTTTGTTCGTGGAGCAAAGGTAGAATATAATCAGATAAAGGCTTTTGAAGGTGCAGATTTTATATATGCAAAAAACTGGGCATGTCCGGGAGTTACTAATCCGTCTGATTATGGGAAAATATTGTCAAAGGACATGAATTGGACGGTAGATTCTGCCCATATGGCTGTTACAGATAATGCCTTTTTCATGCATTGTCTTCCTGTACGTAGAAATATGATTGTTACAGATAACGTAATTGAAGCTCCTACATCATTGGTTATACCTGAAGCTGCTAACCGGGAAATTTCTGCAACTGTAGTCCTGAAGAGAATGATTGAAAGCTTATAATAATTCATTCTGTAAATCAGGAATCAAAGAAAAAATTTAAGTCTACAGAGGACTTATTGCAAATAAAAAACATCACAGAATTCAAAGAGCCTTATTCAAAGACCTGTTTCCTGTGATGTTTTTTATATAAGTACATGATAAGAAATGGTCGTATCATTACTCAATACATAGTTTGATACGACCATTTCTTTAAATATTATACCTATAATCTGTAATATTGAGGAGTCTTCATTTTAGCTTTGACACCCTCTTTTAGTTTTCCTGATTATATAGAAGTCTTTTTTATGGCATTAATTACAGCTGCAGGAAATCCGTCATGTTCGAGACTGTTGATTCCCTTTATTGTAATTCCTCCAGGTGTTGTGACTTTTTCAATTTCCAATGCAGGATGCGACTCTTTGTTATTCAGAAGAAGACGGGCTGCACCCTCTATGGTTTGTGCCACCATTGTTTTTGCATCTTGTGGCTTGAATCCTAATTCAACGGCAGCCTGCATTGCTGCTTGAACATATTTCAGAACATAAGCTATTCCACAAGAAGTGAGTGCAGTTCCTGCTGCAATTTGTTTCTCTTCAATGAGCATGGCAACACCCATTTCGTTGAACAATTTCAGCATTGTGTTTATTTGTGATTCAGATGCATTTCTTGCAGCTAGAAGTGTAAGGCTTTCTCTTTCGGATATAGCAGTATTTGGGACTACTCTGAAGATAGGCATTTCTGGATCTACAGAGTGAGCTAGTTCCTCGATAGTTAGTCCTGCAGCCACTGAAACCAATATTTGATGATGTTTCAGATTAAGAGGTTTCAGAACTTCTTCCACTTTCCATGGTTTCACTGCTACAATTATAATATCAGCATCCTGTGCCGCCTCTTTATTACAGTTCGTAACATTGATACTTTCAAGCTCAGCTTTTAGTTTTTCCAGCTTTTCATTGTTTGGATTTGATACTATGATTTCATGTGCATCAATGTAGTGTCCATGTGCAAGGCCACGTGCTATAGCTCCGCCCATGTTGCCTGCTCCAATAATTGCTACTTTCATATCTAGATATTTAATTAGTTGGCAGATTGTGGTTGAGTAGTCATTTTCAGAGAATTTAAGCCATCAACTCTTTTTTAAATCACTTTTTTAAGTCTTTCAAGGAATATATTTGCTTCATCCATACTCAAGCACAAAGGAGGAAGTATACGTATCACATTAGTACCGCTTACTCCGGTGAAGGCTTTCTGCTCGAATAGTAGTTTGCTACGAATCTCTTTTATAGGTCCCTCAAATTCCAGACCAATCATTAGTCCACGTCCTCGTACTTCTTTTATTCCTTTAATCTTTTTGAGTTCTGTTATAAGGTAGTTTCCTACTTTGGCTGCATTTTCTATAAGATTTTCTTCTTTGATAACGTCTAGAACAGCAATGGCAGCAGCACATCCCAAATGATTACCGCCAAAAGTAGTACCCAACTGGCTATATACAGGTTTGAACTTTGGACTGATAAGTATACCTCCCATAGGATAACCATTTGCTATACCCTTTGCCATGCTTATTATATCAGGCTTTACGTCGTAGTATTGATGTGCAAAGAATTTTCCACTTCTTCCGTATCCTGATTGTATTTCATCAAATATAAGTACGGTATTTGTTTCATCACAAGCCTGACGTATAGTATTGACGAATTCATCGGTAAGAGTCTTTATACCTCCAATACCCTGAATACCTTCTACAATTACGGCACATACATCTCCCTTCAAAATTTCCGTTCTGGCAGCTTCACAATCATTCAGAGGGAGGAAAGTGACATGATTGTTGTTGTTTATAGGAGCTATAATCTTTGGATTGTTGGTAACTTCAACGGCCAATGAAGTACGTCCGTGGAAAGATTTCTCAAAAGATATTACTCTTGTTCGTCCGTTGTAGAAAGAAGCCAGTTTCAAGGCGTTCTCGTTTGCTTCGGCTCCAGAATTAATAAGAAAGAGCTGGTAGTCATCGTATCCGCAAATATCTCCAAGTCTTGTAGCAAGTTCTTTTTGCAGGCTGTTTATTACAGAGTTGGAGTAGAAGCCTAAAGTAGCTACTTGCTTGCTTATGGCCTCTACATAGTGAGGATGTGCATGACCGATTGAAATTACTGCATGTCCGCCATACAGGTCAAGGTATTCATTGCCTTTATCGTCCCAAACGTGACAACCTTTTCCTTTTACTATATTTATGTCGAATAATGGATATACGTCGAATAGTTTCATTACTTTAAAGTTTTAAATCAAAAAGCACTTGGCTTAAGCTTAAGTCCTATAGTTTCCTCAAGGTTGAACATCAAATTCATGTTGTGTACAGCTTGTCCGCTAGCTCCTTTAAGGAGATTGTCAATACAAGAAACTATCAATAGCTTGTTGCCATGCTTTTCAAGATGGATAAGACATTTGTTTGTATTTACTACTTGCTTCAAGTCGATATTCTTGTCTACTATATGTACAAAAGAATCTTCAGCATAATAATCCTCATACATTTTCTTTATCTCGTTGAGTTCAACTTTAGTTTTTACAACTATTGTAGCAAAAATACCTCTGGCAAAATCACCACGATATGGTATGAAGTCTATTTCCGAATCGAAACTTCCTTGTAGTTGCTTCAGTGACTGTTTTATTTCCGGAACATGCTGATGAGAGAAAGGCTTGTAAATACTCATATTGTTGTTTCTCCAGCTGAAATGGCTTGTAGCTCCAGGTTTCACTCCGGCTCCGGTACTTCCTGTAATGGCATTTACCATTACATCATCATTCAGCATCAGATGTTTTGCAAGAGGAAGAAGCCCTAACTGAATACAAGTGGCAAAACATCCCGGATTTGCTACATGTTTGCTATGGCAAATGGCACGACGGTTCAGTTCCGGAAGTCCGTAAATAAAATCGTGTTCGTCACTTTTGATTCTATAATCCATTGAAAGGTCTATTATTCTCAAATCATCCGGAATATTATGACTTTCCATAAATTTTTTAGTGTCTCCATGAGCTGTACAGAAGAACAATACATCTATTTCGTTAAAAGGAAGGGCATCTGTAAACACCATGTCTGTTTCGCCATAAAGACCCTCATGAACATCGGTCACGGCATTGCCCGCATTGCTCGAACTGTTTATAAATTTTATTTCTACATCAGGATGATTTATAAGCAGGCGAATTAGTTCGCCTGCTGTATATCCTGCACCACCTATAATTCCTACTTTAATCATTAAAATATCTATTTTTTTCCTCAGGTATGATAATCCACAGTAAAAAGTATATTGGAATAGCAAAAACGAATACTATTCTTATCAACGAGACATTCAACCCGAAGAAATCAGCTAAACCGCTACATACACCTGACAGAAGCCTGCCAGTACGTGATCTCCTAAGTTTTTTGTTCATAAATTAAATGTTTTCTTCGTCCTTATGATTGGCATAATAAGCACGTAGAGGAGTTGAAAGGACCTTTATGAAGCCTTTTGCATCATCGGCAGTCCATCCTTTCTGCATTTCTCCATATTCTCCAAGTTTGTTTTTTACAAGGTCGTCTTTAGAGGCAACTCCAACAGTAGAGAAGCCATAAGGGCGAAGTTCGAGTATTGCTGTACCATTAACGTTGCGCTGAGACTCTGTAAGCATAGCTTCAATGTCTCTCATTACAGGTTCCAGATATTGGCTTTCGTGAAGGAACATTCCATACCAGTTGGCTACCTGATCTTTCCAATACTGCTGCCATTTGCTTAAAGTATATTTTTCAAGGAATTTATGGGCACCGATTATAAGCATAGGAGCGGCTGCTTCGAATCCTACACGGCCTTTTATTCCAATTATAGTATCTCCTACGTGCATATCACGTCCTATACCATATGCAGCACCTATTTCTTCAACTTTCTGTATGGCCTTGATCTTGTCATCAAACACTTCACCGTTTACTGCATACAGTTCACCTTTCTTAAACTCTAGTTTTAGAGTTTCGGTTCCAGTCTTTTCAACTTGTTTCAAGTATGCAGATTCAGGCAGTCCCTGTGTGGAATCAAGTATTTCACCTCCACAGATTGAAGTTCCCCAAATACCTACATTATAAGAGTATTTCAGTTTGGTGAAATCTGCTTCAAAGCCGTTTTTGTTTAAATATTCAATTTCTTCGTTGCGGCTAAGGGCCATATCTCTGGTAAGAGTGATTATCTCTACTCCGGGAGCCATTACCAGGAATGTCATGTCAAATCGTATTTGGTCATTTCCTGCACCTGTTGAGCCGTGAGCAATGGCATCAGCTCCTATATCATTGGCATATCTTGCTATTGCAAGAGCCTGGAATATACGTTCAGAACTTACAGAAATAGGATAAGTGCCATTTCTTAACACATTGCCGAAAACCATATACTTGAGGCTTTTTTCATAATATTCCTGAGTGACATCAAGTGTTACATATTCTTTGGCTCCAAGTTTATAGGCATTTTCTTCGTTTTGTTTTAATTGTTCAGCACTGAAACCCCCAGTGTTGGCGCATGCTGCATATACTTCATATCCTTTTTCTTTAGCAAGATACATAACGGTAAATGATGTATCTAGACCACCGCTAAAAGCGACTACTACTTTTTTCTTTTCCATATATATATGTGTGTGTAACATGGTTTTCAACCATTATTAACTATGTGAATTATTGAAAACCAATAAAGTTTTAGAAATTGTTTATTTTGTCGTCTTGATGTAAGTCTGGGTCATAAAGCATGGCTGTACATATACAGAATTTTCTCTTTTTTGCCACTAATATTTCATGATTTATACATCCTTCGCAACCTTTCCAGAAAGACTCGTCGTCTGTAAGTTCATTGAATGTGACAGGTACATATCCAAGTTCTGTATTCATTTTCATTACAGCTGCACCCGAAGTAAGACTGAAAATCTTGGCTTTTGGCCATCTCAGACGTGATAGAGTAAATGATGCATGCTTTATACGCTTTGCCAGTCCGAGGCCTCTGTATTTAGGGTGGACTATAAGTCCTGAAGTTGCTACATATTTTTTGTTCCCCCATGACTCGATGTAGGTAAAGCCTGCAAGATCATCATCGCAAAGAGCTATAATAGCTTTTCCTTCTTTCATTTTTGTTGCTACATATTCGTGAGTACGTTCGGCTATACCTGTACCTCTGACTTTTGCTGCTTCACGTATTGTATCTAGTATTTTGTCTACATAAACCTCATGAGAGGCGTCTGCTACCATTACATCTATATGTTTTTCTGTTTCCATTGTTTTGTAAAAATAGTTTTACTAAAAATCAAAAATATGCATTTATCTAATTTTTACCCCAGGTATTACATTTCTCAGTGAAGATATAACAGCACTTCTTGAGAAACCTTCGCGTATTACAAGAAGAATTGTATCGTCTCCAGCTACAGTACCCATAATCTCAGCAAGTCCATGTGTATCAATATCATATGCCAAACTGCTAGCATAACCTGGACGAGTCTTTATGACGGCCATATTCCCTGAAAATTCTAGTGAAAGAAAACCGTCGTAACGCATCATTTCGTGTACTCCTGGTGGGTCTGATATACGTTTATACATTGTATTGTTGGGTAGAACGTATACATAATTACCATTCATGCTTGCTGCTTTTGCTACTTTTAATTGCTTCAAATCTCTGGAAAGAGTTGCTTGTGTAAGGGCGAATCCTTCTTTGTTCAATTCTTGCAACAATTCGTCCTGACTTCCTATCTCTTTGCTTGAGATTATCATCTTAATGGCATCAAGTCTGTTGTTTTTACTTCTCATTGTATATTTATTCTTGTACTTTCGCAAATATACAGCTAAATCTTATATTTATAGCATAAAAACGAAAAAAAATGTATTTCTTTCTGTAATAAATGTGAAAATCGTGTATAAATAATCATGGAACTCAGAATATTCTGCATGTAATGGTATCGTGGGTATATATGCATTTGTTTTTTATGATTGATAAAAAACAATTTACTTTCAGTATCTTTGTCCGCACTACTAATTTACAGAATATGAATATAGATTTACTTCAAAAAGAAAAAGATCCTATGGGAACAGCCATAATGGATTATCATCTCAAGGGGATGGCTGGTAAGTTGAGGGTGTTTTCTCCTGAATTTGATGAAGATGAAATACCTGTAGACACTTTATTCCGTTCTTATGATGAGATGCCGGTAATAGAGAGAACTGCTCTTGACATGGCTTATGGTAAAATATTAGATGTTGGTGCAGGCAGTGGATGCCATTCTATAGCTCTTGAAGATATGGACAAAACGGTAGAAGCTATAGATATATCTCCTCTTGCAGTAGAAGTAATGCAGGAAGATGGTGTAAAGGCACATCTGGTTAATATATTCGATCCATCATTTGTAGGAAGGTATGATACGATACTGATGCTTATGAATGGTGCTGGTATTATAGGCAGTGTTGCGAATATGGAAATGTTTTTTACACGCATGAAAAGTCTTTTGTCTTCTGGAGGATGTATACTAATGGATTCAAGCGATATAAGTTACCTCTTCGAGGATGAAGAAGAGGGTATGCTTATAGACCTTGCTGCCGGATATTATGGTGAAATTGAGTTTACAATGCAATATAAGAGGGTTAAGAGTGAGTCGTTCAAATGGTTGTATATAGATTTTGATACTTTAGACTTTTATGCTTCCATGTATGGCTTTAAGGCCGAGAAGGTATGTTCTGGCGAACATTATGACTATCTTGCCAAGTTGACCTTGAATGACTGATACTTCATTATAGATTTACTAAATAAACTAAGTGTCAAGATGGTTAGCCGTCTTGACACTTAGTTTATTTAATACAGTGGTTTTGTATTAGAACCATATTTTCTTTTCGTCACCCATGACGAACTTCAAGTTTCCGCCTTTTACTATATCTTTATAGTCGATGTATGGCTTGTTATACTCAGTTCCATTTAGTATTACACTTTGTATGTAGTGATTTTCTTTTTCTGTATTTTCTTTTTCTATGGTAAATGTACCTCCTTCAACTTTCATGTCGACTTTATTGAACAGAGGGTATCCGAATACGAACTTGCCTCCAGCTGGTTCTACCTGATAGAATCCGAGTGAAGAAAGGATATACCATGCCGACATCTGACCTACATCTTCATTGCCGGAAAGTCCGTCAGGTTTGGCACTATACATGGTGTGTAATATTTCTCTTACTTTATCTGCTGCTTTCCATGGTTGTCCTGACATTGTGTACATATATACAATGTGATGGCTAGGTTCATTTCCATGTGCATACTGTCCGATGAGGCCGCTTATGTCTGGTGAAGAATTGCTGCCTTGTACATTATCTTCCACTATAAACAGAGAGTCGAGTTTTGCAATGAACTTGTCTTTTCCGCCAAAACATTCCTGAAGTCCTTCCAGGTCTTGAGGAACAAGCCATGTGTATTGCCATGCATTACCTTCGCAATAGTCATCATCTCTATGAGAAGAAGAATAAGGGTTGAAAGGAGTACGCCATGAGCCGTCAAGCAGTTTTCCTCTGACAAATCCTACCGAAGGGTCGAAATAATTTTTATAAGACTTGCTTCTCTTTAGGAAATATTCATAGTCTTCTGTTTTGCCAAGTTTTTTAGCAGCCTGAGCTACAGACCAGTCTGCAATGGCATATTCCATGTCGAATGCTATTGATTCAATCATGAAATCAGAAGGAATAAAACCATATTTGATTCTATGCTCCATACCTCTTTCGGCAAGCATAGATGAGGCTTTCAGTGCTTCATAGGCTTTTTCATAATCAAATCCTTTTATATCTTTCATCATAGCATCTGCTACTACAGGAACTCCCGGATTGCCTACCATACAGTTTGTTTCACATCCCATAAGATGCCATACAGGCAGTTTTCCCTGTTGTGCATATATAGTAACCATTGTGTTGATTATATCACTCATCTTTTCAGGGTGAAGTATAGTCATAAGAGGTTGTGCTGCGCGGTAAGTGTCCCAAAGAGAGAATGTAGTATAGTTTTTGAAACCTTCTCCTTTGTGCATCTGTTTGTCGGCTCCATAATAATCGCCGTTTACATCACAGAATTCAGATGGGGCAACCATTGAATGATACAATGCCGTATAGAATATTTTACGGTCTGTCTCGTTGGTGTTGTTGTCTAGTTTTATTTTTCCAAGTTCTTCGTTCCATGCATCTTTGGCATCGGCTATTGTCTTTTCAAAATCCCATCCGTTCAGTTCGGTCTCCATGTTGAGTTTTGCACCGTCTTCTGATACAGGCGACAATGCAACTTTCATATAAATAGGTTTACCGTCGTTTTTGTCAAAGTTTACACGTGCGAAAAGTTCTTTTCCTTTACCTTCATTCTTGTCTTTCAGTGCAGAACCGTCAGTAATGAACTCGATATTGTCCATAGGTCTTGAGAACTGTGCATAGAAGAATATCTTCTGATTGTCTGCCCATCCTTTTGAAAAACGGTATCCGCTTATGGTGCTGTCGTTCACCATTTTCACAACAGCTTCGGTTGCTTTGTCCCAGCATCCTCCATTTACCATGTCAAATACAATAGAAGGTTTCTCTTCCGAGAGATATGTGTATTTATGGAAACCTACACGTTTTGTTGCTGTAAGTTCAACGTCTACATTATATCGTGAAAGATGAGTCTTGTAGTGTCCGGGAACAACGTTTTCCTTCGAAGTGTCTGAATAAGACCACAATCCTGTTTCGTATGAAGAATTATCACCTCTGGCATAAGTCACTTCTCCGGTTACAGGCATTACTGTTATGTCGTGTAAGTCTCCTATACCAGTACCGCTAAGGTGTGTATGAGGAAATCCTATTACTGTAGAGTCGGATACATGATGTCCTGACACCCAGTCCCAACTTTGTGGAATACTTGTAGGGCCTAATTGTACAAATCCGAAAGGAATATTAGCACCATAGAATACGTGTCCGTGACCTCCCGTACCTATACGAGGGTCTACAAAGGCAGTGAAATCCTGTTCTGCCTGAACTGCAGTTTCATTGCTGCACGATACCATTGAGCAGGCCAGCAATGAAGCAAAAGCAAAAGAAAGTTTGTTCATGATATATTTTTTGTTTATTTATTCCTTTTAAAAAAGTGCAGACTTTATAAATCATAAAGTCTGCACAAATTTACAAAATTATTTTTTATTTTCTTTAGAAAAAGAATAAGGAGCATCTTCTTCCGATGTACCACGTGATTTGTTAGGTATGCAGTCCATGTCTATGGAAATATTTGCACCTTCCATCAATGTCTCGTGTTTCAGATAATTGTGTGTGTAAGTCTTCCCATTCAGTTTCATATCCTTTATGTATATGTTCTTATCACTGTTGTCAGGAGAAGAAATGTTTATGTCCTTGCCGTTTTCAAGATGTATTGTAGCATTCTTGAACAAAGGCGCTCCAATAACATATTCGTTGCTACCAGGACATACGGGGTAGAATCCCAGAGATGAGAATACGTACCATGCAGAAGTCTGGCCATTGTCTTCGTCTCCGCAATATCCGTCGGGAGTAGGAGTGTACATTCTGTTCATTACTTCGCGCAGCCAATATTGTGCTTTCCATGGTTGCCCTGCATAATTATACAGATATATCATATGCTGTATAGGCTGGTTGCCGTGTGCATAGTTACCCATATTCATAACTGTCATTTCTCTGATTTCGTGTATTACGAATCCGTAGTAACTGTCATCGAATACTGGAGGAACAGAAAATACTGAGTCAAGCATTGAAACAAATGTGTCTTTACCTCCCATAAGGTTTATAAGTCCTTGTGGGTCATGGAATACAGACCATGTATAGTGCCAGCTGTTTCCTTCAGTGAACGAATCACCCCATTTAAGAGGAGAAAAAGGAGTTACAAACTCACCGTTTTCTTTTTTGCCTCTCATGAGTTTTGTTTCATTGTCGAAAAGGTTCTTATAGTTCATGGCACGTTTTGCAAAGAGCTTTATTTCCTTCTTAGGGCGATTCAGTTCTTTTGCAATCTTGTAGATACACCAGTCATTGTATGCATACTCTAGAGTACGGGCTGCGTTTTCGTGTATTTTTACGTTGCATGGAATATATCCCAGATTATTGTAGTATTCGTGTCCGAGACGTCCTGTAGATGACACTTCTGGATGAACATTCTTTGTGCCGTGTATCAATCCTTCGTAAAGTGTTTCAATATCTTCTACTTTTATTCCCTTCATATAAGCATCTACAAGTATAGAAGCCGAGTTGTTTCCTACCATACATCCTCTGTGTCCGGGGCTTGCCCATTCAGGGAAGAATCCGCTTTCTTTGTAGGCATTGATAAGTCCTTCTTGTATTTCCTTGTTGATAGAAGGATATACCATGTTCAATAAAGGGAAAAGACAACGGAATGTATCCCAGAATCCTGTATCAGTGTACATGTATCCAGGAAGGACCTTGCCGTTGTAAGGGCTGTAATGGATAGGATTGCCGTTATTGTCTATTTCATAGAATTTTCTAGGGAATAGAAGAGAACGATATAGGCATGAATAGAATGTGCGATACTGGTCGATGTTTCCTCCATCCACTTCTATCTTGCCCAATACTTCATTCCATGCTTTTTTGCCTTTTTCTACCAGCGTATCAAAATTGTCGTTTCCTAATTCTTTCAAGTTATTAACAGCCTGTTCATAACTTATAAAAGAGGAAGCGACTCGTGCATGTACCTTTTCTCCTTTTTGGGTAGAGAAACCTATAATGGCACCTGCATGGTTGGTATTAATTTCAGTCTTAGAATCTGAAACAATATTGTTTTCTACTGTAGCCTTGTATGTGAAAGGCTTGTCAAATTCTATAACAAAATAGTTTTTGAAATTCTGTGGAACTCCTCCGCTGTTGCGTGTAGAGTATCCTAATATTCTGTTGTTTTCTGTATCTATTTTGATGAAAGAGCCTTTGTCAAAAGCATCCACAACGATGTATGAGTTGTCATTTTCAGGAAAAGTAAAGCGGAACATGGCAGCTCTTTCTGTAGGAGTAAGTTCTGTCAGAATATCATGGTCGGCCAGATATACTTTATAATAGTATGCTTTTGCCACTTCTCCTTTATGCGAAAACCAACTGGCACGTTTGTCTTCGTTAAATTCTGGTTTGCCGGTTATAGGCATAATTGAGAACTGTCCATAGTCGTTTATCCATGGGCTAGGTTGGTGTGTCTGTTTGAATCCTCTAATCTTTTGGGCTGTATATATGTATTGCCATCCGTCTCCCATCTTTCCTGTTTGAGGAGTCCAGAAATTCATACCCCAAGGTCTGGCTATAGCAGGATAAGTATTCCCTGAAGAGAAGTCGAAAGAAGACTGAGTCCCGATCATTGGGTTTACATAGTCTGAATAATCATGTGCCTTGCCTGTTAAAGCACAGCACAGTATTAGAATAAATAAATAAAATTTGTTCATGCTATTTTGTTTATTGTTTGTAATTTATAATATTGTGCTACATTGTTTATTAGTACCAGCAGCTTTCTGGCTTGTTTCCCATTTCGAATTCCACATTTGCTCCTGAACAGATAGTTTCGTGAGTTATGAAACTTTTGTTGTAAGGTTTTCCATTAACCTTGACTGACTGTATGTAAATGTTTTCTTTACTCAAGTTGTTGGCTTTTATAGAAAACGTCTTTCCGTTTGAGAGTTTCATTTTGGTTTTTTCGAATAGGGGAGTACCTATTTCATATTCTCCCGAAACGGGGTTTACTGGATAAAATCCCATAGCACTGAAAATGTACCATGCCGACATCTGTCCGCAGTCTTCATTTCCGCATAATCCCGAAGGAGTGTTATGATATAACTCGTTCATTATACGTGAAACATATTTCTGTGTTTTCCAAGGCTGGTGAACCTTGTTGAACAGATATGCAACATGGTGGCTAGGCTCGTTTCCATGTGCATACTGACCAATCATTCCTGTACTGAATATAGGTAGTTCATCTGTATCCGACGGATGGAAAGTGAACATGCTGTCAAGCTTCTCGCTGAATCTTTTTTCTCCTCCTACAAGAGTCATCAGGTCATTTATATCGTGTTGTACAGACCATAAATATTGCCATCCGTTGCTCTCGCAGATATGAGGAGTGTATTCGTCTGCCTTGAAATTTGCAATGAAATTACCTTTGTCGTCTTTAGGTTGCATGAATGAAGTTGCAGGGTTGAATACATTTCTGTAGTTTTTCGAACGTGTAAAAAAATCATCTGCTATCTTGTCTTTTCCCATCTTTTGGGCCATGACGGCAATGCAGTAATCATCGAAGGCATATTCCAGAGTTCTTGACAATGACCAGTTTTCGGCATTGTATTTGTCTGTGACATTGTAAGGTATAAACCCGTTTTCCTTATAGAATCCTATACCTCGATAATTGTCAATATTGGCAGTGTTGACACATGCTTCCAATGCTTTTTCTGCATCAAAGTCACCAATCCCTTTCAGATATGCATCTGCTATTACTGGTACGGCATGGTAGCCTATCATCATGTCTGTTTCGCTGCCATGCATGTTCCACACAGGAAGTCGTCCGTTTTGTTCGTAGAATGAGATGAAAGACTTTATCATGTCGTTTGTACGTTCCGGCTGTGTATATGTAAATAGCGGATGTGAAGCGCGGAATGTATCCCAAAGCGAAAAGGTGCTGTAGTTTGTCCAGCCGTTAGACTTATGTATGTTCCCATCTGGTCCGCGGTAGCTTCCGTCTACATCGCCATATATCGTAGGTGCAAGCATACTATGATAAAGAGCTGTATAGAATACAGTCTTATTGTCTGTATCGTTGGTCTCTACGTTGATTTTCGAGAGTTCCTTATTCCATTTGCCTTTAGCCTCTTCAAGATATTTGTTGAAATTGTTTTCCGGAGCTTCGGCTTCAAGATTTTTTGCTGCACCTTCCATGCTCACCGCAGATATTGCTGTTGACAATGTAATCTGTTCATCCTTTTCTGTGTCGAACATGAATTGTGCAATATACGAAGTTCCTATATTTTTGTCTTTGCTTTTTATGATAGTAGAGTCTATCTTTATATCATTAAAAGGCTTTGAGAATCTTGTTCTGAAAAAGACCTTTTGATTTTTTGCCCATCCGTCAGAAAATCTGTAGCCTTGTATGGTTACCGAGTCTACTATTTCAATGTGTGAATCTTGTGTGAAGTCCCAGTTCATGGCTTTCTTCAGGTCAAGAATGACAGCAGATTTGGCTTTTGGGAAAGTGTATCTTTGAATACCGCAACGCTCTGTAGCTGTAAGTTCTACATTGATGTTGTAATCATCCAGCAATACTTGGTAATATCCTGCTGATGCACTTTCGTTGGAGTGAGAAAACTTTGAGTGTATGCCAAGTGGTGCTTCTGCTTCATTGTATGGAAGAGTGACAGGCATGAATGAGATATCGTATAAGTCGCCTGCACCTGTTCCCGACAAGTGTGTATGGCTGAATCCGGCTATAGTACTGTCTGGATAGAAATATCCTGAAATTCTGTCCCATCCGGGCAAGCCGTTGTCGGGACTTAGTTGGACCATTCCAAAAGGAACTTGTGCACCTGGGTATGTATTGCCGGTGAAGTCTGTTCCTATAAAAGGATTTACATACTGTGTAAGGTCCTCCGTTTGTTTATAAGATTCAGGAGTAGAGCAGGCTACAATGCAGCCAACCATAATAAGTGTTGTTGAAAGATGGTATTTCTTCATAAAAAAAATTACTATTATATGCTTTTGCATATAAGTTACAAAAAACTTGTGCAATATAGTAAAATAAATCCATATAATAATCATTCTGTAAGAAAACTCATGACATTCTTACAGCCAAACGGTATATGGATGTCTCACTGAAGTCATTTTCTTAGTCATGTCTGTATCTGCCTTTATTTTTTCTTTTTTTCACAAAAAAGAACGATTAGGCGTTTAATGAAAAACGGTTAGGCGTTTAATAAAGAACGCCTAACCGTTTGAATATAAATTTATGGGTATGTTTTTTCGTACTGATTATTTAGTATTTAAAGCTGCTTCCTCCCAAGAATTCCCTTAGCAGAGAAGTAGGTGGAAGTTCGGTATCTTGTATAGATACGAAATAGCTCAGGAAGTGTAATAGTCTGTGAACTTCTGAATATTCGGGACTGCTGTTTGGCACTTTTCTCAGTATAGGTTCTATGTGGTCTTTAATTACAGCCAGTTCGAACAGGAGAGCCGAGTTGAACATGGTATCTGCATTTTCTTGATAAGGGAAAATCCACTTGTCTTCACCTGCTCTTACACTAGGCCATCTTGCAATTGTTGATTCGGCAGAACTTCCTCTATATTTTGCATCACGTATGATTCGGCGTAGCAGACGGTTGTCGGTGGTAGGGATATAGTTGTGCTTGTCAAGCAGTATTGAGGTGAGGGCCGACACGTAAATCTTATATTTGTTCTCATTTGCTATGTTTGGTGTCAGTTCTGGATTCAGTGCATGTATACCTTCGAGTATGAGAATCATGTTGTCTTCAAGCTTCAGCTTTTTCCCGCTGTTTTCTCTCTTGCCAAGCGAGAAGTTGAATTTAGGCAATTCCACTTCCTCTCCTTTCAGCAGCGTGTTCAGCTGTTGCTTGAAAAAGGGAAGGTCTACTGCATACAAAGACTCATAGTCGTGCTGGCCGTTTTCGTCTATAGGTGTGTTTTCTCTATTCACAAAGTAATCGTCAAGCGATACTGGATACGGTCTAAGTCCGTTGGTCATAAGTTGTATGCTCAGGCGTTTGCTGAATGTGGTTTTTCCTGATGATGACGGACCTGATATAAGGACAAGTTTCACCCTGTTCTCTCCGTCTTGCCTTGCTGCTATTTCATCGGCTATCTTTACGATTTTTCTCTCCTGCAGAGCTTCCGATACGTTTATGAGGTCTGTGGCGTGTCCGTTATTGCATAATATATTAAATTCTCCTACGGTACTTACTCCAAGTATCTCATTCCATTTATGGTGTTCTTGAAACACTTCAAGCATTTTCTCTTGTTTTACAATGCTCTCTATCTTGTCGGGAAACTTCCTGTCTGGTATTCTAAGCAGAAGTCCGTCATAATATTTTACGATGTCAAATCTTTTTATATATCCTGTACTTGGGACCAGGCTGCTGTAATATAGATCAATAGTATCTGCCAGTTTATCATAGTATGAGTATAGTTTGCCCGAAGTAGACAGAAGTTCTACTTTGTCCATCATGCCTCTTTCTTTGAAAATCTTTATCACGTCTTCAGTTCTGGCTTCATGTCTTGTAAAAGGTATATCTTCTTTTATTATCTCAATCATCCTTTGCTTTATCCTGTTGATGTCGTTGAATCCTATATTTCTGTCTATATGAAGTTTGCAGAAATATCCTTTTGAAACAGGATGTTCTAACGATAGGGATGAATGTGGATAAAGGTCTTCTACAGCTTTTACAAGGATAAAACATAGAGAACGGACATAGGTACGCATGCCTGATGCTGTGGTTATGTCGAGAAATTCTACATCTTTGTTGTAATATACTCTGAAGTTTAGATTCTCTACTTTGTTGTTGACTTTGGCGCTGACAGGACCATATGGCATTTCTAATTTAAAACCATTATAAATATCCAAAAGAGAGCTTCCTTCTGGAAAATCTCTTGTTTCGTTTTGATTTTTGCAATATATTTGTAACATAAATGTAATATTTATTACTAAATGTGGTTAACCGGCAGTTAATTTACGCATTTATAATAACATAGTCTATATCAAACTTAAATAATAACAGATGGAATATTCTTTTTATGATTTTTTAAAGTTGCTGGGTTCGCTGGCACTTTTCCTCTACGGGATGAAAATCATGAGTGAGGGACTACAGAAGTTTGCGGGTGACCGCCTTCGAAGTATTTTAACCGCAATGACCACGAATCGTGTGACAGGTGTACTGACCGGTATGCTTATTACAGCTTTGATTCAATCTTCTTCTGCAACCACAGTTATGGTGGTAAGTTTTGTAAATGCAGGATTGCTTGAGCTGGGACAGTCTATAGGCGTTATAATGGGTGCTAATATCGGAACGACAGTAACAGCCTGGATAATATCTACTTTAGGATTTAAAGTTGATATTTCTGCATTCTCTTTACCTTTGTTGGCTTTGGGTATTCCTCTACTGTTTTCTCAGAAAAGCTCTCGTAAGTCTGTGGGAGAGTTTGTTATCGGCTTTGCATTCTTGTTTATGGGGCTGAATCTCTTGAAGACAAATGCTCCTGATCTTAGTCAGAATCCAGATATGCTTGCTTTTGTACAGAACTATACTGATATGGGTTTTGCATCGGTGTTGTTGTTTGTCTTTATAGGTACTGTTCTTACAATGATAGTGCAGGCCTCGGCTGCAACTATGGCTATTACTCTAATAATGTGTGCCAATGGATGGATTAGTTTCGAGCTTGGTGCTGCATTGGTATTAGGTGAAAATATAGGTACTACAATTACGGCAAATCTGGCTGCCCTCACTGCAAATACTCAGGCAAGGAGAGCTGCTGTTGCGCATTTCATATTCAATGTGTTCGGGGTTATATGGGTGCTTGCATTGTTCCCTCCTTTCCTTTCTATGGTAGAGTGGATAGTGTCTGACTTCATGAATATAACAGAAGCCGGTGGCATTGGCGTCTCTTTCAAACTGTCGGCTTTTCATACTTGCTTTAATATCTGCAATGTGCTTATTTTGATATGGTTTGTAAAACTTATCGAACATACAGTTTGTAAGATTATTCCTCAGAAAGAGCAAGAAGAGGAATATCGTCTTCAGTTTATTTCTGGCGGTATGCTATCTACGGCAGAACTTTCTATACTTCAGGCAAGAAAGGAAATCAACCTGTTTGCAGAACGCATACAACGGATGTTTCGTATGGTGGGTGATTTGTTGCATACCAACAATGAAAATGATTTCAACAAGCTCTTCAGCCGTATTGAGAAATACGAAAATATAAGTGATAATATGGAAATAGAAATTGCCAATTATCTTAACAAAGTATCAGAAGGCAGACTGAGCTCTGAAAGTAAACTACAGATTAGAGGTATGTTGCGTGAGGTTACCGAAATAGAAAGTATAGGCGACAGTTGTTATAATCTGGCAAGAACAATAAATAGAAAACGCAGAGGAAGTGATGACTTTACAGAAGAACAATATACGCATATTCATCAGATGTTTAAACTGACAGATGATGCTCTTAGCCAAATGATTCTTCAGGTGGAGGATATGCATCATATTGTGGATGTGAACAAGTCGTTTAATATAGAAACTGAGATAAACAATTATCGTAATCAGTTGAAAAATCAGAATGTGACTGATGTAAACAACAAGGAATATAGTTATCAGATGGGAGTTCACTATATGGATATAATAGGTGAATGTGAAAAACTTGGTGATTATGTAGTAAATGTTGTTGAGGCTCATACAGATGTTCGTGAGAAGAAGGCATGATATCATGTGTGATAGTCTGATGGGGCTTTTTAAGAAAGACTTATAAACAAAAAAACTCCGGCAGTATACACTGCCGGAGTTTTTTTGTTTATCTCTGAAATGTTTATTTCTCGATGCTTAGAAGTTCTACTTCGAAAATCAATGTAGAGAAAGGTTTGATTTTACCAGCTTCACGAGAACCGTATGCAAGTTCCTGTGGAATATAAAGTTCCCATTTAGAACCTACAGGCATCATGGTAAGAGCTTCTGTCCATCCAGCTATAACCTGGTCGGCGCGGAATGTTGTTGGCTCTTTACGTTCGTATGAGTTGTCGAATTCAGTTCCGTCAATCAAAGTACCTTTGTAGTGTACCTTAACTCTTGAATCTTTAGTAGGAACTTCTCCCTTGCCTTCTTTCACTATTCTGTATTGCAAGCCGCTTTCAGTTGTCTTGATACCTTCTTTGCTCTTGTTGCTTGCAAGGAACTCTTCGTTTTCTTTTTTATACTCTCCATATTTTGCTTCCATAGCCTTAGCCTTTATGGCTTCAGACTTTGTGCGAACGTATGTAGATGCAGAATCTGCTGTAACCAGGCAGTTTCCTTCGACTGCAGAAATGAAACCTGCAAGGAAGTTGTCTTTGTTCATTGCCATAGCAGAGTCTCCAGAAAACAACTGGTTGTTGATAGCCTCGTACATGTCACCGCTTATTTGCTGACCAATCTGCATACCTGCCATGTAAGCCTTTTCTTTTTGACTTGTAGCTTTTGTACCTTCCTTGATACCTTTGATGAAGTCTGCCATATATGTAGTATCAACGCCAAGACGACCTACTACATAGTCTTTAAGCCCCATTGAATTACTAACACCCATCATATAAGAAAGAGTGTCTATATCACTTTTCATGTTAGCTTTAGGAGCGCTGCTCTGGCTGCATGATGCAAGTCCTGCTGCTGCAGCCAGCACCATAAATGCTGTACTCTTTTTCATTTCTTTTATTTAGATTTTAATATATTGATATTGTTTGTTTATTCCCTTTTTCAGAATTATAGAACCTCGATAAGTTCTACATCGAAAATCAATGTGCTGTGAGGAGGAATCATTTCTCCAGCTCCGTGAGCTCCGTAGCCAAGGTCGGAAGGAATGTAAAGTCTCCATTTGTCACCTTCAGACATAAGCTGCAATGCTTCAACCCATCCTGGGATAACCTGGTTTACACCGAACACCGCTGGTTCTCCGCGTTTGATAGAACTGTCGAACATAGTTCCGTCTATAAGTGTACCTTCGTAGTGGCAGCGAACTCTGTCTGTAGCACTTGGTTTCTTGCCTTTTCCCTCGGTCAAGACTTCATACTGAAGCCCGCTTGGTAAACTGACTACATTTGCATTTTTCTTGTTTTCTTCAAGAAAAGCTTTGCCTTTTTCAATGTTTTCTGCATTGATTTTCTCTTCTAATTCGCTGAAATATTTATTTACTATTTCTCTTGCTTCGTCGTGAGAAATAGCTGTCTTGTTTCCCTCAAGTACGTCTTTGATAGCCTGAGCAAAATCTTCTACTTTAAGACCTTTGGCACCCATGCTCAAAAGGTTTTGACCTATACCTAGACCAATAGCATAACTGAATTTGTCCATAAAAGTTATATATATTATTTATATTAATAAATTTGGTTGGCAAAGGTATCTTTTTTCTTTGAAACAGAGATACTTTCAGTTAAAAATTTTCTTATTTTTGCATTTAGATGACATATAAACAGAGATTAACATGAAAAAGATTGTAGTATTGACAGGTGCTGGAATGAGTGCAGAAAGCGGAATTAGTACTTTTAGAGATTCGGGTGGATTGTGGGATAAATATCCTGTTGAACAGGTGGCTACTCCCGAAGGATATGCTGCAAACCCAAAACTTGTTATTGATTTCTATAATGAACGCCGAAAACAACTTCTTGAGGTAGAACCTAATGAAGGGCATATTTTGCTGGCCGAACTTGAAAAGAAATTCAATGTAACTGTAATTACACAGAATGTTGACAATCTTCATGAACGTGCAGGCAGTACTAGCATCATTCATCTTCATGGTGAACTTACTAAGGTAACCTCTTCTTATCAGCCTAATAATCCTATGTTTATTAAGACTTTGAGTCCTGAGGAATATGAAGTGAAAATAGGTGACCTGGCTGCCGATGGTTCGCAATTGCGTCCGTTTATAGTATGGTTTGGCGAAGCTGTGCCTATGATAGAGACTGCTATAGAATATGTTGAAAAGGCAGATGTATTTGTCATTATTGGTACATCTCTCAACGTTTATCCTGCTGCTGGATTGCTGAGTTATGTAGCTGATAGTGTTCCGGTGTATATTATAGACCCTAATAGTGTGAACATTTCTTCTGGAAGAAAAGTGAATGTAATATCAAAAGGGGCATCTGCTGGAATGGAAGAGTTGAAAAAAATATTATTTGTTTAGTTTTGAATTGAACATTATTATTCGTATTTTTGTTCTATAATTATTACAAAAACAAAATAAATATTTTTTTAATCAGAGCGAATTATGAAAAAGTACATTTGCACAGTTTGTGATTGGGTTTATGATCCTGAAGTAGGTGATCCTGAAAGTGGTATTGCTCCAGGCACAGCATTCGAGGATATTCCGGAAGATTGGGTTTGCCCTGTATGTGGAGTTGGTAAGGAAGATTTCCAAGTAGTGGAAGAATAATTACACTTTAAAGAAATAATAAGGCTGTTTCGATATGAAACAGCCTTTATTATTTTTGTTTGAACAAATAATGTCGTTTTTTGGGTTGAGGATAGTAAACTGTGCCTTATACAATTGTTTCCATTGCCTGATTAAGGTCGGATATTATATCGTTTACATTTTCAATACCGACAGAAAGGCGGATTAAATCAGGTGCTACTCCGGCTTCTATAAGTTGTTCGTCGCTTAGCTGTCGGTGTGTATGACTTGCCGGGTGAAGTACACATGTTCTGGCATCGGCAACGTGTGTTACTATACAAGCCAGTTTCAGATTGTCCATAAACTTGATGGCTTCTTCTTTTGTTCCTTTCAGTCCGAAAGCTATTACACCGCACGAGCCGTTTGGCATGTATTTCTGTGCCAGTTCGTAATATTTGTTGCTTTTAAGACCACAGTAATTAACCCATTTTACTTTAGGATTTGCTTCAAGCCATTCTGCTATTTTCTGTGCATTTTCGCAATGGCGTGGAACTCTGAGGTGTAGAGTTTCCAATCCAAGATTCAGCAAGAAAGCATTTTCTGGCGATTGTATAGAGCCTAAGTCTCTCATCAGCTGTACTGTGGCTTTTGTCATATAAGCCATTTTGCCGAATGCTTTTGTGTAAACCAGTCCGTGATATGAATCGTCTGGTTGTGTAAGTCCAGGAAATTTATCGGCATTGGCTTCCCAATCAAAATACCCGCTGTCTACAATAGCTCCGCCCACGCAAGTGGCATGCCCATCCATATATTTTGTAGTGGAGTGTGTCACTATATCAGCTCCCCATTTGAATGGTTGGCAGTTGATAGGTGTTGCAAATGTGTTGTCTACAATCAACGGAACACCGTGACTATGTGCTATACGTGCAAATTTCTCTATATCAAGAACATTTATTCCAGGATTTGATATAGTCTCTCCAAACAGACATTTGGTATTTGGGCGGAAAGCTTTTGATATTTCTTCTTCGCTTGCTTCAGCATCAACAAATGTACAGTCTATTCCCATCTTTTTCATTGTTACTGCAAAGAGATTAAATGTTCCTCCGTATATCGTTGAAGAGCAGACGAAATGATCACCGGCCTCGCATATATTCAATACTGCATAGAAGTTTGCAGCCTGACCAGATGAAGTCAGCATTGCTCCTATTCCGCCTTCCAGTGCAGCTATCTTTGAGGCTACAGCATCGTTGGTCGGATTTTGAAGTCTTGTATAGAAATATCCAGTATCTTCCAGGTCGAACAGGCGAGCCATTTGTTCGCTTGTCTCATATTTGAAGGTTGTAGACTGATATATAGGCAATACTCTTGGTTCTCCTTTCTTTGGTTGCCATCCGGCCTGCACGCAAAGAGTCTCTTTACTGAGTGTTTTTTTCATAATGTCTCTTTTTATTAATAAGTTTAGTAATATTGTCGGCAAAAATACTAAATATTCCATCATTATGTAGCCTTGGTATGAAAAAAAGGGTTATATTTGAATGATTTAAGATAATTGACTTTTGAGTTGGCAGAATTATTTCGCTAGCTTTATTGTCTTATTATGTTTGAAACTATAATAGGTATGTCAGAAGAAATTAAATTTAAGCATGTAATTCCGGTGCAAATCCGGTTTAGTGATGTCGACCAATTTGGTCATGTGAACAATTCGGTATATTTTTCTTTGTATGATTTGGCCAAGACCACATACTTTGAAGATGTTTTTGGCGATCTGCACGACTGGAGCAAGTTGGCGGTGGTAGTTGCAAATATCAATGCTAATTTCTTGTCGCCTGTATTTTTTTCCGATGAGTTGATTGTAGAGACAGCTGTGGTACATATAGGTAATAAGAGTATGACTTTGGTGCAGAGGGCTGTCAATAAGAAGGATGGAATGGTGAAGTGCGAGTGTCGTACAGTAATGGTAGGTTATGATGTTGCAACAAAAGAACCTATTGCAATACCGGACTCATACAAAGATGCTATTTGTAGTTTTGAAGGAAAGACATTGGAAGAACTAAGTAAGCCGTAAAGTTTTGAAGATAAAATCAATATGTTTGGCTATATTCTCTGTATTGTCATATTCTCTTGCAGCCCAGCAGATATTCGATATGAGTAAATATGGAATATGCCCTGACAGCAAGAAGGATATGTCGGGAAAGATGAAGATAGCCTTGGAAAAAATAAGAAAGCAGTCGGAAGGAAATCAGGATGTCATTCTGCGTTTTTAGAAAGGAGTTTATAACTTCTATCCATCAAAAGCAGTTGAAAGAACCTATTATATCTCAAATCACGATCAGGATAATCCCAAGAAAGTAGGGTTGGCTTTAGAAGGTTTTAATAATCTTACGATAGAAGGAAACGGAGCCGATTTTATATTTCACGGACAGATGATTCCTGTATCTATATTGCGGTCTTCCAAATGTACTTTAAAAGATTTTAGTATTGATTTTGCGAATCCTCATATCGCTCAAGTACGTATTGTGAAGAATGAAGGCGACAAAGGTATTACGTTTGATGTAGAACCTTGGGTGAAATATCGTGTTACCAAAGACTCTGTGTTTGAGACATACGGAGATGGATGGAAACTTCATCCTAGCTCCGGTATAGCTTTTGAAGAAGAAACACGTCATCTGGTATACCGTACGAGTGATTTGTCATATTCTATAAAAGGTATATGTAAGGTTGGCGAAAATACATTGTATGCTCCTTTGTGGAAGGATAGTCGGTTGAAAGAGGGAACAATTGTTGCCATGCGTTCATGGAATCGTCCTACACCGGGAATATTTATCTCAAACAGTAAGGATATATCTTTATATAATGTAAAAGTTCATTATGCACAGGGTATGGGACTTCTTGCTCAGCTTACGGAGAATATAACTTTTGACGGTTTTGGGTTTGCTTGAGGAGAGATAGTGATGAGCGTTACTTCACTACTCAGGCAGATGCTACACATTTCTCAGGATGCAAGGGTAAGATAATCTCTGTAAACGGATTGTACGAAGGGATAATGGACGATGCAATAAACGTACATGGAACTTACCTTAAGGTTGTTAAAAGAATTGATGACAAGACACTGATTGGAAGGTATATGCACGAACAATCTTGGGGATTCGATTGGGGATTTACCGGCGATACTGTACAGTTTGTCCGTTCTGAAACAATGGAACTGCTTGATGGAACGAATATCATTTCTGCCATAAATCCTGTAAACCTTGATAAGAATGGTGGATTGAGGGAATTTGAAATAGTTTTTGAGAAACCACTTCCTGATAGTTTGAACGAAAAAGAAGGTTTTGGAATAGAGAATCTTACATGGACTCCTGAAGTTTATTTTGCAGGAAACACGATAAGAAACAATCGTGCACGCGGTTCGCTGTTCAGCACTCCAAATAAAACAGTTGTAGAGAATAACCTCTTCGACCATACATCAGGTACTGCAATATTATTATGTGGCGATTGTCACGGATGGTACGAAACCGGTGCTTGCCGTGATGTCATAATCAGAAACAATAAGTTTGTCAATGCACTGACAAATATGTTTCAGTTCACCAATGCCGTGATGTCTATATATCCCGAGATTCCCAACCTTAAGAAGCAAGTGAAGTATTTTCATGGAGGCAGACAAGGGGCAATCCAGATTATAGATAATGAGTTTGAAACTTTTGATTCTCCTATACTTTATGCAAAATCGGTGGACGGTCTTGTTTTCCGTGATAATGTAATCAAAACGAATAAAGATTATCAACCTTTCCATTGGAATAAAAACCGCTTTTTACTTGAGAAGGTAAATAATATAGAGATTGAATAAAAAAATAAACTAGGTTGTACATCCACAACCTAGTTTAAAAGATTTGTATTAAATCTATTCACCTTTCTTGAAAGATAGATTATTTAACTTAATAAACAAGATTCATCAATTGCTTTATAGAATACTCACTCTCAGGTGATAAATAATTCACCTTTTGCACTTTTCCTTTTTTAAAATGAATAACAGCAGGATAAATGTTTTTTTTACTCTTATAATTAAAGAAAACATTATTAACATCAAACAATATATTATCATAAAGAGTAACCTCTCTACCAAGTTTCAATTTCAATACTTTAACCGATTTAACACTTGTGAAAACAAATAAAACATTGAGTCCACTATAAAAAGAGGCTTTCATTTAAACGTTTAACATTACCACCTG
>JAHHQV010000091.1 GCA_020026175.1 Phocaeicola sp.
GATAAGTTTTTCTTACTCATATTGTTTACTTTATTATTTTCTTACTTTGTGATTTGCTTACTATGTTACTGATAACATTTGTGATTAGTAATATAGTTTACCTATTTCTTTCCCGAACATTTATCTCTTCGGACAGTGCCCAATAGTCAGCGGCACCATTACTCTTGGGGTCATATTCAAAGATGGTCTGACCGGATAACGGCATTTCTGCAATGGCAATATTCTCACGTATCTTAGTCTGGAAAACTTTGTCTCCGTAACGGCTCTGTACCATACTGACCACCTCCTTATTCAGTTTTCTATTATTGAACCGGGTGAAGAAAACGCCGCCAACTTCCAGTTCTGGATTTACCCTTCTTTTAACTTCATTGACTACATCATCAAGCATTGTCAGTCCCTTCAAAGGCAAAGCTTCAGCTGTAAGGGGTATATAGAGTTTGTCGGCTGCCACTAAAGCATTGGTCGTCACTATCCCCAAGGAGGGAGAACAGTCTATAAGGATATAATCATATTGTTCCTTTTGTCCGTCGAGACAAGATTTAAGGATTCCTTCTCTTGCCATCATAGACAATATGGCAGTGGAAAGAGCGATAATACCAGTCATTGTCCAACAAAAGAATAGCCTGTTCTTCGGAAGTGTAACTCGGTAATCTATATCCCATGACAATATGCAAATAATAATCGTTAAATTTGTGACTCTTTTTTAGACGGGTGCCTGCTGGCGCCCATCTAGAAGGGGTTACTCTAAAATTGGTAGTTTACGAAATGCATTTCACTTTTCAGAGCAAATTCGGATTTACAATGAAGGTGGCTCCGATTTGCGCATTTTCAGCATCAGAAGGAGGGGAGGCCTTAGCATCCTGAGTCTTTCCGGATTCCGTCTTATGATATACCATGTTCAATGCTGCTATTTCATGATATGGGAATTGAGGAATTACTTCTTATTTTTATCGTCACACGAACGTGTCACGCTCGTCATACATACGTGTTACATGCGTTGCACGTACGATACACATGCGTCACACATACGTGTGACGGAAATTTTAATAGAAACCACTAAAAAAGGACAGGAATCGTTGATATCTCAATGATTCCTGTCCCATTGTACTTTATTAATATATGTCTATGCTACAGTCAGTCCATTTCTTCAATCGCAGCTTGTGCCGCAGTAAAACACAACTGAAAGTCAGATATATACAGACTTAGTGTATGTATAGTGTATGCGTTTTACGTACACTTTGCTCCCAATATGGCCAAAATATGAAATTTAGCAATAACTGCGTGAACAGCAGCAATCTAATGCTAAGTATCAACTTGTTAGATAGCAGGTGTATGTAAAGTGTATGGACACCTGCTGTAAATTTGGCTGAATTATGACCTATTTAGCGTACACACAAATGAGCACAGATTATTTCTGGTTTTAAGCGTAATGAACAATGACAACATCACTAATCACAACAACACTGGTTAGTTATTCAATATTATTGTTATTACTTGCCTCTGAATCGCTTTTCAGAAGTCGTACAAAGTTAAACATTAAACATCAAATATTCTACTTTTCAGCAGTAAAATAGTATTTGGCAGATAAGAATAATTAAGTATCTTGCTCAAGGGCTTACCAAGGCCTATAGATTATAGAAAAAACTATACAAGTAAGACCAATTGAACAGAATTCTTCCTGGGACGGGAAAATACCTCCAAACAAATTACCAAATATGGTAACTTTTACTTATCTTTGCAGCAACAAATAACATTCACTATATGAAAGTGACATTCAAGGATGAAGTTTTGTTGGAATTATATGAAACAGGTAAAACCAAAGACAATAGATACAAAAGCTTTTGCAAAAACAAAAAGTTCATAGCTGGATACATTCGTGCAGTCAAAACAATGTGCGATGTGGATTCTACGGCAGATTTGAAGCTCTTTAGCTTCTTGCATTATGAAAAGTTGAAGTACCAAGTAGAGCCTCGAAGCTCTGTTCGAATTGTTAATGGTATGGTTGAACGTCTGCTGTTTACAGAAACCAACGATGGAATCGAAGTAGAACTAATTGAAATAGATAGCACACATTATGGCAACAAGAAGTAACAATCCAGTTCCTGTTAGGGCAATACACCCAGGAGAAATCCTACGGGAAGAATTGCAGGAACGTGGCCTTAAACAGAAAGAATTTGCCCAGCAAATAGGTGTGCAACCCACACACTTAAATGCTTTCATTAGGGGGAAACGTAATCTTAATGACGATTTAGCAATGAAATTGGAGGAGCATTTAGGAATACCTTATAAGTTCTGGATGAATCTCCAAAATAGCTATACATATGATTGTATGGCTATAGAACGACGTACTATAGAAGAGCAAGAAGCCTTGATTTTTGAGGAAGAATGTTCTAAAATACTAAACCTAAAGCTCTTATATAAGTGTTTGCTTTGTCCTTACACAAAGATTATTGACAAAGTAAAATGGATAAAGGACTTATTGCCGTTTGAACTACAGAATGTACAAGAGCAAAAATTGCAGGTAGCCGGCCTTTACAAGCATAGCGAAAAAGTACAAATAGACGAAAAGAACATGCTTACTTGGCTTGTTCTCAACTGGTTGTCCATTTCGCAGATAACAACTCCCAATAATTATAAGCAAGGTAATGCTTTGAAAGCTGCGGAAGAAATAGCCTCAATGGCTAATAAAAGAAGAATGAATGTAAACAACATTAAAGAGTGCCTAAAGAGCTACGGCATCTCTTTAGTGGAAGTCAAAAAAATCGAAAAAGCACCTATTGATGCCTATTCTACCATCGCAAATGGTCATCCGGTCATCACTGTGACTTATCGCTACAATGATATGGATAAACTAGCTTTTGATATACTACATGAACTCTGCCACATTGACCGCCATCTTTCCGATAGTCAAAAAGCATTCATTGCCATTGAAGGTGTAGAATACTCTTCTGACCCAAGAGAAAAAGAAGCAAATGATTTTGCCAGAAATGCTCTCATTCCTGAACATACATGGAATGCCATATTAAAAGTGGGTTGCAACAGCCTTTCTCCTCATAAGATTGTAAAGACCATAGCAGAAGAAGCAGAACGACATGGAATCAGTTCGTCTATAGCTATTTCAAGGTATAAACACGACACTAACTGGTATAAGACATCTGCATATCGTTCACCTAAAATTTTTATATAAGATAATAAAGACTCTTTTATCAAAGTTGTTGAAATAATCAGACAATGAATCTTTATAGAGTTGGATAATTAGGAATAATTCATATATTTAGAAAAGTTATAAGTTTGTTTTATTAAACAATATATCGAATAAAGTTTCAGAATATTGATCTTCAGTAACACTGTTGCTTATTCTATATAAAATCTATTCAAGAATAAAGTATTAAGATTATGGATTTAGAAATAAGAGCTTTTTCGGCACTAAACATAGAGGATAGCTTTTTTGATAGCTTAAAGGAAAGTTATTCTGAATTTAGAGAATGGTTTAACAAAAAAGCGATTAATGGTGATTCTGCTTATGTGTTTTTTAATGAAGATGGTAAAATCCTTGATTTTCTTTATCTTAAAATAGAAGAAGAAGAAATGAAAAATATGATTCCGCCACAACCCTTAAAAAAGAGACTAAAAGTGGGTACATTCAAAATTTTACCTCGTCATACCCGCCGCGGTGAACGGTTTATGAAGAAAATTATGGATCGTGCAATTGCGGAAAATGTAGATGAAATATATGTTACGATTTTTCCTAAGCCAGAATTGGATTATCTGATAAATATATTTAAAAGGTATGGATTCCGCCATATTGCAAAAAAGTATCATAATGATAGAGAATATGAGTATGTCTTGGTTAAAAATATGAGGGTGATAGAAGGTGATATCGAGAAAGATTATCCTTTTGTGTTGACAAAAGGAACTGCAAAAAAGGTCTTAGCGATAAAACCAGATTATCATACAGCTTTGTTCCCTGATTCTATATTAAATAATGAAAATCCTTATGATTTAGTACAAGATATAAGTCCGACAAATTCTATTCATAAGATTTATATATGTTGGATGAAAGACGTTGAAAAACTAAAGAAAGGGGATTTATTGCTAATTTATCGTACGAACGATGGCAATGGATATGCAAATTATAGAAGTGTAATTACATCAGTTTGTACTGTTAATGAAATAAAAAAAATTAAAGATTTTAAAGATGAAGAAGATTTTATAAGATATACAAACCAATATTCAATTTTCTCAACTTATGATGTAACCATTCTATTTTCCGCCTTGACACGCATGTTTCCTAAACATACCTTTG
>JAHHQV010000092.1 GCA_020026175.1 Phocaeicola sp.
TGGGGATAGCCATACAGCTTAGCGATTCTAAAAAGAAAGAACTTCTTGTCAGCTATCCCCCTAAGTTAGCTCTAAAAAGTTTTATTTTTGCATTGAAGGATTCTGCAGATGCATTCGAAGAACGGTTATTATAAAAATTAAGAATGTCATCGTAGTGTTCATAAAAAGTAGCTGCAATCACATTAAAACTTTTTAATTGGGATTTCTCCACCCTATCGTACCATCTGGCCATCTTTAGCCTGACTGCATCTTTTATTGTATTCCTTGCAAACTTCATTCTTAAAGAATGGCATAGTCCGTATGCCATACGAATGTCAGGGTATTCGTTGAATAGGATTTTTGCTCTTTGTTTCTGGCTAAAAGTCCATTTGTTCGCTGACTTGAAAAGCAGATAACGACTTCTGGCCAGCAATTCCTTTCGAGTATTCCCGTTTGAGAAACGGAACGGTTCGTATGTCTTCCCTGTCTGCCTGCACTCTTCCATTTCCTCATTACTCTGCTGTATTGCGTCCCACCGCTGCGCTATCCTTATTTTCTGAACGGCATCACAGGCCAATTTCTGTACATGGAACCTGTCGATGACACGTTTGGCTTTGGGGAATACCGACCTGACAATACATCTCATGGAATCCGACAGGTCAAGAGTGATTTCTTCAACCGCCTCTCTTTCCTCTTCTTTTATCTGTTTGAGCACTTTAATGACGTCCTCAGACTTGGTTCCTGCCACAACCGCAACCAGACTTTTATCCTTGCAGTGCTTGTCCCTGTTGGTGACGAAAGTGTATAATTCCCCATTGGACAAGGATGACTCGTCTATCGCAAGTCGGGGACCTATATTCTCAGGAAAGAGCATCCATTCTTCAGCATGGGGCAGCTGGTCCCAATTTCGGTATCCGCTTAGTACTTCCTTGTACTGTTTTTCAAAGGTCTTGGCATTGATATGATAGAATATCCGTTTGGCTACACGGATGCAGCATTTACAGGATAACGATATAAAATACCTCTACCTGCTGATGCAGGGACAGGCAAATGGAACGACCCTGGATTTGCTGGAGAACAATTTCAAATGGTAGAGAAATGAGCGTTTTATCCGAAGCCTGACGGATTCGGTGATTGATTTTGAATACCGCTTGCGGAAACAGGCGAAAGCGTTGGAGCGTGCAAGACTGCTCAACGAACAAGCCGAGCAGTTGAAAAAGGAAGCTGACAAGATGAAGAACCGTTAATATTGATAATCAGGAAGAAAGATATTTATGTTCTTGAGCAGATAAACAGAGATAATCCGCTCAGATAATATCATTCTTCCTGATTTTTTATATATTTGGGATTGATGATGTTAAACATATACAAGTAAAGAGTATGAATTCTGAAATAACCTTAGAAATAAATAGTTACAAGCATAATATATTAAGGTATGAATATGGCTTTTATCGTAACATTGATTGGAAAGGTAGACCTACTACTGGGATTTTGGGTGGAGATATCTATGTAGAGATGGAATCTGATAGTAGTAATGCTGTATTGGAAATGCTGCTTGCCGATATGGACAGACCGCTTCAAAGTTTCTTTTTAAGGTCTGAACCCATACCTGTGTTCGGACGGATAATTCATACCAAGGATGACATGATGTTTCGTGAAATCGCTTTTGATGAAGCGTACCTTTATTTTCACGAGGAGAGTATGAGTGCGGAGGGAAACGCTCCTATGATTACTCGTTTCCTCATATCTCCTACACGGTTGGATATTAACAGAACTGTCAGAATGGACAGGAGAGTCAGCACGACTTACGGCTTTTGGTGGGAGGAGTATAAAGAGGAAGAAGTAAAATTTATAGTACGGAATACAGACGAGAAGCCCAAGTTAATTATTGATGCTTATTGGATTGATGAAGATGGAACTAAACAACGAACTTCTTTCCCTGATGTTCCTTTTACCTTATATGTTCAAGTGGAAAATCCTGTTGCTGGAGAAAATGTTGATTTAAATTTCAAATTTGAAGAATCAGGAGTTTATAAATGCTCCAAGCATTCAGGTATAATCAACAATGATGGAATAATTGTTCTTAATAATTTTAAATTTGAAACAGAACAGCATGAAGAGAATTGAAATAACATCTCCGCAGATACGTGGCAAAGCCTATTTGGGTATAAGAGATATTGTGGGATGGTGGTCAAGTCAGAAAAGCTATGACCCCCGGTATAAAATTACTGAAGCCAGGCTTGAAGATACCGTATATTTCATAATTAAGACAAGCGGTGTTCCCAATGATACTAAAATAGGACTGCAATTATATGACTTAGAAGAATTTTTTTTCTTGGATTATCTGTACCCTGATAAATATAAATTCAATGGAAAAGAAGAGACAATCAATACATATATAAACAATAACTATGCTATAATAGAACTTCAGCTTCCTATGACATGGACAAAAGATATAAAAGATGATCAAGGGAAAGTTGAACTATATTGGAAGATAAAAAGTAATAATATAAGCAAAATCTCTATTCCAAAGTACAAAACAGATTATCTTTCTGTTAGATATTCAGATAAGAATATCTACATAAAACCATCTCCTATAAATAAAGATTTTCCTGAGTTTTATGATAGCGATGGTTCTTTATTGGTTGTTGCAATGGCTTCAGAAGTTGTATGTGACGAAGTCAATTTTTTAGAAAATATAAATAATGATGATGAAGGTTCTTATGTGGGATTATCAGACATTTCAGAAGTATTAGATGATAAAATTTTGCAGCCGGCAATAAATAACAAATTACAATACCTCACATTGGTGAAACTGTCAAGTGGATATATGGTTGATAATAATGGTCATATATATACAAATATTACATATAAAGGAGCAGAAAGGCAAATCTTCTTTAAGGAGATATATACAACAGATGGAAAACTCGTTGAAAGTTTTCAAGGAAAAAATTTTTCATTGCCAAATGGAACAACTACAGTTGGAATAGACCAATATCGTTTCTTCTCACAGTATGGTATGAAAGCTAAAACATTAGGTCTATTAAAGCAAGTAGGTGGTATTTGGGATATATTTTCTTTTATTGATATTTTAAAAATGGGGGTAGGTAATGAAAAAGAAAGTTTGCCAATTCCTCTTCCTGGCGCAGATGTTTTAGGGATGTTATCGCAAGTCAAATTTCAAGAATTTGATGAAATATGCGAACAATACAGGGACAATGTTTTAGAAGAAACCAAAAGAAAAGGTTTGGCAGCTATAAGTTCGTGGATAAAATCACCAATAGCAGAAAATAAATATGAACTATTAGAAATCTCACATATAACGGCAGGTAAGGTGCTTTTGGGGGATTTTAAAACACTTGATGAGCTAATAATGTTTGATGATAGCTTAGTTGAATCAGAAAAAGACATTGCTGTTTTATTAAGGATAAAATTAGACCCCATTACAGAAAGCGAGATTTATGTAATTGAATCATTCTTTAAGAAATAACGTCTGATATGAAAACGAATATGCTAATTTTTATATTAATTATTATTGTAACTTGTATCTCTTGCTCTTCTAATAAAAAAATTGTAGTAGAGCAAATAGACTCAAATTATCCTATAATTTTAGTGAAAGGTAAAAATGTTAATAAAATTTCAACCATAAAATTTCCTCTTGTTTTTAATATTTCAACATCTTTCTTTGATAAAAGTGCCAAATTAGGCTCTATTGGTTATTTGCATAATAGTTTGCTATTAAAAAAAGCAACTTGGATGGCTGGAGCAATATTATATAATCCCCAAAGTGATGATTTGCAGCCAGTAAAAAGATTGCAAAAAATATCTTTTGTAAAGAATGAATTTGTTGTATATACTAGACATTCAGTTTCTTATCATAAAAATGATGAATTAGGACGTTTTTTTCAGTCATATTGTGATTATATGAACGAAAACCATAAAGACACATTACATATTGAAAGTATTCAGCAGCTCAAAAGCAAGATTCCTGATTTAGTTAATGCTTTTTTGGAAGGAGATAGTCTTTTATTTAGAGTGTACTATAATCATAACTTAGTTCCATATACTTACCCTGTTCGAGTAAAATAACAAGTAAACACCCCTTGAATATCATATCTTTAAAAGATATACTAAAAGGTGTAAATTATTGTGTGTTTGCTGTTATGG
>JAHHQV010000093.1 GCA_020026175.1 Phocaeicola sp.
CCGATACAACGCTTGATATAATACTTCATTATGTGCATCTCTATACGGCTCCAGTCGTTTGGATGTGGGAAATTGAACACAACCACATCGTTGCGCTTTATCTTTCTGAATCCCGGCAAACGGTAAATTTCTGTCTGTTCCAGATTAAGTGATTTGTTCAGGTTAAACAGACGTGCTCCAACGACCGGTTTCCAGACCAGTACGAAATCTCCCTCTCTGAGTTCCGGTGACATGGAATCACTTGGTATCCGGAATGATGTAAACACAAATACTTGTGCCAGAATCCACAGAAAGAATAAACATACACATACAAAAGCAAGGTTTGTTATTATATAAAGTAACCTTTTCATAATATCAGTTCTATTATATTATATATCAAATAAATAGGGTGTCCAGTTCTACGTTCCTAAAAATGTAGTATCAAACGCCCTTGTTATTGTTAATATAAAGCTCTGAAATTTAATATTTTAGCAGTAAAATAGTTCTTTGAAAATTTCTGTAATTCATTAATATTTAGTAAAATAGTAAAATAATCAAGTAGCTAAAAACAATGAAAAAATTAGATTCAAAATCCAATAAAGAGACCCTGGAAGAAGAGGTAAAACGTCTTCGTAAAGAAAATGCCAAACTTAAATCCCAAAAAGCGGCCAAAGAGGCAAAGCTTAAAGAAGCGAGAAAGGAACTTTAAAAAAAGACGTAAAAACCGTGACTGTGACCGAAGAACAAGTGAAATTGTTATCGAGCATATTCCCGGACATAGATACTCTCTTCTGATTGTTCAACTTTGTGTATTGATTTACATTCGTACCAACTGTGGCCTTCGTACTGTAGTGAAGATACTTGAAATTTTCAACGAAGTACTTGAAGGAAAACGCGGCAAGGTCCCATACTATAATACCGTAGTGAATTGGATGAAGAAGTTAGGATTATAAACTTACGAAAATGATAATAAACCTACAGATAAAAAGTTTGCTTATATCATTGACGAAAGTATTATGGTTAATCGGGAGAAACTTCTTCTAATTCTGGGCGTTCCTGCTGAACATCACGGACCTCCTCTTAAGCATGAGGATGTAACGATTGTCAGCATGAAATCCAGCGGCTACTTTAAAGGAGATGACATCAAGCAAGAAATTGAAATATCCATTAAGGAGAATGGGGTAAAACCTGAATATGTAATCAGCGATCAGGCCCATAATCTCACAAACGGAAATTCTCAACCGGAATTATTACAACATATCGACATCAGTCATGCCATGGCCACATGTTTTAAACATGCTTATGGCAAAGAATCTGATTTCGTAAGCTTTACTACTATTCTTGGAAAGGTCAGATTGCAATATCATCTTACAGATAAGGCTTACCTTTTACCACCCAATATGCGTAGTATTGCCAGATTCATGAATCTGAATTTATGGGTTGACTGGGGTAAAAAGATGCTTGATTGTTTTGATGGTCTACCAAAGGAAATGCAGGATGCATACTCCTTTATTCTTGATTATAAGGAGCTGTTGGTTGAATTGAAGGTTGCTGTTGCTGCTGTTGAACATATAGAAACAATCTGTAAAACAGAAGGCTTTAATCTTGCTAACAGTAAGAAGTGCAAGAAATATATTATACAGCACATAATAGGCAATGTAAACAACCGTAGAGCTATGCTTGGAATCAAGATTTTGGAATACTTTAAAAAGCAAGAAGAGAAGTTTAAAGATAATTATGAATCACACAACATCTCTTCTGATATCATTGAATCAACATTCGGTGTTTTCAAACAAAAAAAGTCACCAAACAAACTGTATGGTATAACTCCTTTTGTTCTGTTTATACCGTTACACGCAAAACTAGAGAACAAATCTGCCACTAAAACATTTAATTTCAAGGAGCGCTTATGTAATGTTAAACTAAAGGACATTGATACTTTTGCAAAAAAAGCACATGTCCACAAACTGGGTTGCAGTACGTACCAAACAGCTCAAAAATGTGGGCTAATTTGGGAACGTTAAACTGGACACCCTATCAAATAAATCTTTTAATAAATATAAGACAGATATAAAATTGTCAAGTTCTTATACTATTACTATTCATTATTTAAAGACTTATTGCCCTTATACAAATCAAGACGAGATTTTAAACTTTAAAACAATAGGATTATCCTCAATTTTATCCTCATTCTCAGAGTAAGTAATACAATAGAATGTATTGTTCTTCACATATTTAGGCCAAGCGAAATACGTTTCATTACCCACTTTTATAGGAAGCCCCATTTTGTCGGCTGGATTTTGTACTATATTCCTATAACATAACTCTTTAGAATGTATATTCCATATATCAAAATATATCTTTCTTTTATAATAATATCTTAGGAAACAATATTCGTCAGAAAAGCATACCTGATCTCCCCAAATATAGTTGTCCCTTTTACGCTTTTGAGTAATATCTGACGCTATTTCATCAGGAACACTCAATTCACCTTTGGCTATATAAAGAAAAGGGGTAATATCACCTTTTTCTGATATATGATACAATGTATCTTTTGCATAAGAATATACTTCTCCATTAGAATGAAGAAAATCACTAATCTGTATAATGCCTTTGTGTTCTGCTGTACCTTTTCTTTCGCATATTCCTCTTAACAGTTTCCATTGCTTGTCGTATATACAAATATCGTATTCAGCAGAATACAAAGGTGAGTTATAAGCCAGCCATTTGTTGTCCTTTAATCGTTGGAAAGATGCTATAGTATCATTGGAAATACTGTTAATCAATCTACCATCATTGATGGAATAGGTGTTTAATTTCTTTCCCATATTATCCAATATAAGAATCGACCCTTCTTCAGAGGATATAGAAACATCCGATATACCTACATAGTCTTCAGGACCTTCACCCTTATGGGAAACACGAGAAAAGAAAGAACCATTCACATTATGAAATGCATATACATTCTGATAATCACAAATTATTATTTTATCATTAAAATCTTCCACTATATAACAATCGCCAAGTATGGAAGAATCTGTTAATTCCAATGGAATAATGCTTGCATTTAATTTATTAAGGAAAACATCTTCTTTTCTTATTCCTTCTGAGATACAGTCCTTTATAGGTATAGAAAGAATATCAGTCTTTCGATTATCCTTTTCCATACATGCATATAATATATATGATAAAATAAGTATAAAAAATATTCTTCTCATTGCAAATTCAACTTTTGTTTTACTATAGAAAGTCCATTTTCTTCAGGAGATTGATAATGTCTTAGCCTAAAAAAGGTTGACTATTTTTTACGTTAAACCTAAAGTCTGTTGACTTCTTTATTTTATCCCTATAGTTTGTTGCCATAAAGCTTCCTATTACTATGAGGAAATGACAAACTCGATAGAGTTGTCACCGAAACTTTATAGGACAACTTATGCTCCCAAAGATAGACATTTATTTGAAATGGTGTTCTCTGTTTGTAGATTTTTTATTGCAATATCTCTATAACTGGTCCATCCTTTCTTTATTTCGCCTGTATGAGTGGCTGCCTCCTGAGGTGTCATCATATTGATACTCATGTGAGGGCGTGCGGTATTATAAAAAAGCACAGCTTTCTTCACAGCCTCTCTAACTTCCTTGATATCATAAAACACCTTGCCCTTAAGCAGTTCATTCTTCATTGTATTATTAATCCTTTCGGCCTGTGCATTATCTTTGGGATTTCCATTTTCCGGCGCAGTTTAAATATTCCGTGGATTTATATAGTTCTAAAAGCTGATAGATGAA
>JAHHQV010000094.1 GCA_020026175.1 Phocaeicola sp.
ATTGCATTTTCTACAACGGATTTCCAGATTTGCAATTCTTCCTCATACCATCTGGTGCATTGTTCCTTAAAATCAGGAATACAATACAAGGCTGAATTTTCAATTCGCATTAAAGCTTCATTTATATTATTTATGCCGATGTCGCATATCTGTTCCTTCTCACGCTTCAATGTTTCGATGAAATAATTATAAAAAGAACAAAGAGATAATTTATACGCATCAGGAACAGCTTTTATAGAGGATGCTCTATATACGAATGTATAAACAACCTCTCTAAACAGACCTTCCTTATTTTTGAAATAATATATCATAGATCCACGGCTTATTCCAATTTCTTCCTCCATGACACTGAAAGACACACGGTCATAAGGCATGGTGGCAAACAGCCGAAACGCTTCTATTAGTATTTTCTGACGACTTATATCTCCTTTACCCATAATGAAAACCATGTATAAACACTATGCAAATTTAGCTAAATATAACGATACTAAGAAATTATTCTGCATATTTTATTTTTTAATGCAAAAAGGTTTCTTCATTGATATTAATTACTACCTTTGCATTATAATACATGTTATAAATTTAACTATTATGAAATATACAATTAATATGACCGTCAATAAAATGAGTAGAGACGGGTCTATACTTGGTAAAGTTTCAGATTTCCAAGAAGAATTAAGACAGCATGAAAAGGCAGGTCTAAACAACTACAAGAAACATCCTCATGTCAGTGCTTGTGACAGAGTATCACAGGTATACAACCGACACACAGGGAAAATTGAGGAAGTCATAATCTTTGGTTCTAACAGTTATCTTGGTGCTACTATACTCTCAGAAGCAGTTGAAAAAGCAATGGAAGTGACCAAAGAGTTTGGAATAGGGTCTGGCGGTGTACCATTACTTACTGGAACAACAATCTATCAATCCCAGTTAGAGAGAGTAATCGCAGACAAGAGTGGATTCAACGATGCAATGCTGTTCTCTTCAGGCTACACAGCCAATCTCGGTGCAGTTTCCGGGTTACTACGCAGTAACCATTTAATCATTCATGATAAGCTTAATCATGCAAGCCTGCTTGATGCAACAGTTCTTTCGGGTGCGAAGATGCTCCGATTCAGGCATGGGGACATAGAGCATCTTGAAAAACTACTTTCGGCCAACGCCGACCAATACCCCAATGGGATTATGGTGGCCACTGACGGCGTATTCAGTATGGATGGTGACATTGCCAATATTCCCCTAATACTTGAGCTCTGCCAAAAATACAATGCCATACTCTTGATTGATGATGCTCATGCTACTGGTGTAATTGGAGAAAAAGGAGCCGGTACCCTATCTTACTATGGTATAACTGAGCGAAACAATGTAATTGTAACCGGCACGCTCAGTAAAGCTGTTGGAACGGTAGGAGGATATATAACTGCTTCACAAGAGATAATAGATTATCTGCGCATTTACGCACGGAGTAATATGTTCTCAACATCGTTACCTCCTTCTGTCTGCGCTGCAGCTATTGAGGTGTTTAAGAAAATGGATAATTCTGATATAGTAGATAAGTTACAGCAAAATACATTGTACCTTCAAAATGCCCTTAGAACAGCTGGCTTTAATATACTAAATACTCAGACCCCGATTATACCTCTTGTTGTAGGTGACGCAACTATCCTGACTTCTATGGTTAAAGACGCTTTTGATGGTGGTTATTTTATCAATGCTATAATTCCACCTGTTGTTCCTGCGAATCTTACACGCTTTCGCATAAGTGTTATGGCAAGTCATACAAAAAATGATATGGATGGTTTAGTTGATTTGTTAATTTCTTTGTTTGATAAATATGGGTTACAACGATATGTTAAATAGTTTTACTTTTAGATGGTGTTCTACAGTTGATGAAATAACTTCAGAAGACTGGGTGAAAATATACGGATCTGACATAATCAAAAGTCGGGAATTCATGAAAGCAAACGAAGTTGCAGAATTTGAGGATGTTGAATTTCACTATTTACAAGTATTCAGGGGTACGAATATAATAGCAATTGTTCCATGTTTCAGTTACGGCATGGATATCATGAACATTGCATCATCAGGTAAAGCAAAAACATGGATATTATGGATAAGAAAAATTATCCCATCATTCCTGAAGCTGCGAGCATTCGTTACTGGATCTTATGCTGCTACATGTGAACATTTTATTGAATATGTTCCTGAATTGTCCGAAATGGAAAGGAAAGAAGTTGCTAAAATAATAGGAGAAGAAATCAAGAAATTGAGTGTAGAAGTAAAGTCCTGTTTCGTTTTTGTAAAGGATGTCAGGGAACGAAGTCTTCAATATGTGAAAGACATACTGACTGCAGATTATAGATTCTTTGTATCATTCCCTACAACAGCTATACCGATTCTGCCAAATGTAACGTACCCTAATGGATTACGTAAAAAGAACCGCAAGCGTTATCGTAGGTTTAAAAATTGTTTTGAAAAGTCATTCCATTGGGAGATTATAAAAGACTATGGTGGTGAACCAACAAAACAATTCACACATCTTTATAAAGCTGTTCTTGAAAAAGCCAATAACAAGTTTGAGTTTCTTAATGAAAAATTCTTTGAGGCAACCAAC
>JAHHQV010000095.1 GCA_020026175.1 Phocaeicola sp.
AAAGCCAAGGGTAGCTGTGCTACCCCACATTTTTCATCCCCTAAACTAAAGATTTTGGGGATGAAAAATGTGAATCCTTATAAATTATATTCTTACAGTTTGTCAGTTATAAGGCTGGGTTCTATCTGCAGCTTAGAGAAAGCGAACATCTTCTTGCCCAGGTCTTTCAATGAAGCTCCTATATGGTAAACTTCCTTATCATCAATTATCAGGAAACGGTCATGACTGTTCCTGTAGGTTCTGATATTGATTGGCGGGTACTGGTCATTATGCTTGTCAAGGTCAAGTTGTAGCTGCGGTGTTATCTTCTGTGTATAGACTGTGGTCGTCACTCCCGGATTGCGTTTGCTCAGCATAAGCAACACGGAATCATCGACATAGTTGTCTATCAGAAGAAGGGATTTTCTGGCCGATCTGATAAGGTCTGTAGCAAACTTGTAGGCATCGAATATTTGTCCATCAAAGAAGATGCCTTCCACTGGCGGCAGTGAGGTACGGACAAAGAAGTCTATCTGTTCAGAATGTCCGGCAAGAGTTTTCTCTATCTGGGAAAACCTGTTATCTATTCTCTGTTCGATGTCATTTAACCGCTGATTGATGGAATAACCTTTTAAAAGATAATCTTTCAATACAGTATTTGACCACCTTCTAAACTGAATCCCTCTGTCACTTTTTACCCTATATCCTACAGACAGAATTAAATCAAGATTATAATATTCAACTTGTCGAGTAACATATCTATCACCTTCTTTTTGAACTGTCGCAAATTTTGCGACAGTTGCCATATCTTTTAATTCTTCTTTTATAGCATTATTAATATGTTTACCGATTGTTTTTATATCACGGTCAAACAACTCGGATAACTGTTGTCGATTAAGCCAAACGGTTTCATTTTCCATGCGTACCTCCAACTTGACAGTTTCATCCAGTTGATATAGTATTATTTCTCCTTGTTCCATCTTTTTAATATTTATGTATTTTTTCACGCTGCAAAGATATGAGATATTAAACAGATTCTGATTTTGTTACAGAACTTAATGAAAAAGACAATCAATTCATCATCGAGGTATTGTTTATCCATATCGGAATGACTACCCTGCTCTCCGGGCGGTTGACACCTATCAGCTTCTTGAAGAGGGTAGAAGCCTTGTACTGTTGAAGTGTAAACTTGTTTTGTTCTTTATCAAAACGTGAGTCTATCATATCCACAAGTCCCATCCAATCGAAGAAGCGTTCCATGATACGTACATTAAAGCATGGAATGGCCTCATTGATATATTGTGATTCTGTCATCTCATAGCAAAATGCAAAGTCAGGATCTACTTCAGCATACTTGGCAGCATAAAAATCTACATAACGAAATTCGTCTCCGTAAGTGTCGAGCAGAACTGCAACGTAATTTAGGGAATTATTGAATGGCGCAAAGTCATATAAATCTAACAAAGCAGTGTCAGCCATTAGTTGTACACAATAGAATAGATGATGGGCAAGACGTTTGGGGTGACCTTTCATCTCCTTGCCCAGCTTGGTAAGTCTGAGTGTCCCCTTGTACTTCCGGAAAAGTTCTACATATTGTAGATAATCCCAGACTGTAGCCCATTGTGGAATTGCAGATAGCACCATTTTCTGTTTTGGATAATTCTCCCAGAAAAAATCCTTAGGTCCCAAAGGATAGAGTTCCTCTATAACAGCAGATGTCGGATTTCCAACTTTGGTAAGAGGGAGACCTTCGGCAGCCATATCAAGCATACGGTATACCATATTTACGAGCGGCATCTCAAGATACACGCTTTCGTCTGTAAAATCCTTTAAGTATGCAGTATCGTGCTCCTTAGTCCAGAAGTAATCAGGCATAAGTTTGTTCATATATAATAATGTGTATTTAGTTATAAGTTGGCTATCTGTTCTTGTGTTAACCAAACTGTTTCATTTTCCAGACGTACTTCCAGCTTGATAGCTTCGTCGGGCTGATATAATATGATTTCTCCTTGTTCCATTTTGTTGAAAATTTGTTTCATAA
>JAHHQV010000096.1 GCA_020026175.1 Phocaeicola sp.
ATCGGCTGAAAAACAGCCGATAAAATTGTCGTGGCGGAAAATAGAATGCTTACAACACTTAAAGGATGCTTGTAGCATACTTTATATTGGTATAACCGTCTGCGATATTATAGACTGTTGTGCCGTATGATCCTTGATATGCTTATAGAAAAATATCGCGATTTACTTCCTGACAGATGGAAATAAATACAAAGATAGCCGCCCAAAATCTGGACGGCTATCTTTGTATAGGTTATACACTATCGCGGACGATTGTATCGTTTCATGCCCATATTTGTTACATTCAGTCTCTGGTAACTAGTGCTTTTAGAACATGTAGTCCCAAGGTTTTAATGCAACAGGTTTTTGTTTTGCTGCTTTTATAGCCTTGTCGTCAAGGTATTTCTTGTTTATTACTATGCGAAACATGTATTCATCGAACCATTTGTCAGTGAATGTCATATACCCGTTATGCCCAGCTGAAGGTCCCCAACTGTTTTCAAACTGCCATTTTGTTGGCTTTTCGTTTTCATCTGTATCTACAGCCATAAGAGTCATGGCATGTGCAGAACCGCTTTCTCTAGTAAGGATTCTGGCTTTTTTGTCCATATCAAGCTTGATGCCGAAAAGACTTTCATAATCGAACATTTCAGTGTGGCATATACCATCTGCCGAGTTGTACATAACTATGTCGCAAGAAGCATACATTGGTTCGTTAGACTTGATGGATGCAATGGCTGCTTTCTTTATGTCTTCATTTGGAAGATTGAGGTATAGCCAGTTCACTCCTTCGTAAGTATTTCTGTAGTTTGCAATTTCGTATACCTTGTAATATTCTCTTGTAGGGTCATTCATTATCATGATATATGTATCAGGAGTATAGTTCTGAGGCTTAATCATGTTGTAGAATTCCTTAGGGGTAGTCTTTAAAGTTTTGATTTCTTCTTCAGAAGTCTTGTATCTCCATTCAAATTCAGAAGGAGGTGTACCTAGACATAGAGAAAGAACACGATATACATCTTTCATTATGGCAATCTTGGCTTCTGATATTTCTTTTTTGCTTTTCTTTTCAATGCTCATATTGCGTAGCTTGTATCCGCCTGTGCGAAGTACTTCGTTCAGTACACTGTTGAGCTGTCCTGTATTGTTGGAATGTGCAGTCTCAGGCATCATGTCTTGAGGTACTACGCCATATTTCTCTGCTATGTTGTAGAACAGATTCCATACACCGCCATCGTTTATAGGTGAGCGGAAAAAGAATTCTACGTCGTGTTCTAATACATTATGGCTGGCGGTGCTGATAGCATTTTCAAGGAAAAGGTTGCTTTTTTCGAATATGTCCCAAAAATAGCAGTAATTGTGTGAAAAATCGAACTCATTGATCCCGAACTGTTTCATTACAGAAGGACGTAGTACGTTCATTGAAGTAAACATCCAGCATCTGCCCGATTGGTGTTGGTCTGTAATTCCTTTTACATCAACTCTGTACTTGAACAGATGGTCTGTCTGCCCTTGTATTTCTCTGTTTAGAGTAAGTTTTTTCAGATTCGATTCGTTTGTGATGATGTTTTGAAGTGCCTTTGTAGAGCCGTCTATTACGAAAGATGACTGTATTTCTTTTAGGTCATTCTCAGTAATTTGTTGTGCATCAACTCCGATAGTTGCAGCACTGAGAGCGGCAGTAAATAGAATCTTTTTCATGTGTTTTTAGTCTTTTTGTTAATTTGTTGCAAAGATGGCATTTTTTCTTTATAGTTACAAGAAACAAGGGCTCACCCGATAAACATGGGGGACATCAATCTATATTTTGCATAAAAGTTA
>JAHHQV010000011.1 GCA_020026175.1 Phocaeicola sp.
GATTTACTTTCATTTTAGTATCTTTGCATAGAGAGAAACAGCTTATATGACCCTCGCAATAGGCTGGATGTGGTTGTGATTTACTTTCATTTTAGTATCTTTGCATAGAGAGAAACAGCTAAACCCGGTCGAGCATGAAAGCCCGGCACGTTGTGATTTACTTTCATTTTAGTATCTTTGCATAGAGAGAAACAGCCTTTTGCAAATATTCCGTAGCACGAAGTTTGTTGTGATTTACTTTCATTTTAGTATCTTTGCATAGAGAGAAACAGCCGCAGGTCAAAAAAAGTTGAAGAGGAATTGGTTGTGATTTACTTTCATTTTAGTATCTTTGCATAGAGAGAAACAGCAGTAACGCAATTTTCCATATCCAATTTTTTGTTGTGATTTACTTTCATTTTAGTATCTTTGCATAGAGAGAAACAGCTTACAACGGAGAAAAAAAAGGCGGAAATTTGTTGTGATTTACTTTCATTTTAGTATCTTTGCATAGAGAGAAACAGCAATACCTGAACACAACAAATCATTCGTCGGGTTGTGATTTACTTTCATTTTAGTATCTTTGCATAGAGAGAAACAGCAATAGCTTAAAATACGATAGCAATAACATAGTTGTGATTTACTTTCATTTTAGTATCTTTGCATAGAGAGAAACAGCTCACGTTCAAAGTTACAATAGCGCAAATCGGTTGTGATTTACTTTCATTTTAGTATCTTTGCATAGAGAGAAACAGCTATATGACCCTCGCAATATGGTGGATGGGGTTGTGATTTACTTTCATTTTAGTATCTTTGCATAGAGAGAAACAGCAGACTATTCACTTTGCATTGATAGTCAATTGTTTATCTGGCAAATTAGAAAATAAAAAACGATGTTTCTTGAAATAAAAAATCTCACATTATTGTGAGATTTTTTATTTTAGAAAAGTTCCAACTGCTGATCTGGAGCATCAGGTTGACGGATCTTCTTTCCAGAAAACAGTTCAATTTGGCCAAATTGTTTATCGGTGATGCATAAAATACCTACTTGGCCATACTCTGGCAAGAAAGATTTTATTCTTTTAATATGTACAGCTGCATTTTCCATACTGGCGCAATGCCGGATATAGATAGAAAACTGAAACATTGTAAATCCGTCTTTTTGTAAATTCTTGCGGAAAAGGGCATGTGCTTTCCTGTCTTTCTTGGTGTCTGTAGGTAAATCAAAAAATACCAAAATCCACATAATGCGATATTCACTAAACCTATTCATTCTATTGTTTCTCAGGATAAATAATTCTACGCAACTCACCATTGAAGCATTTATATAATGAGGTTGTGGTTTGAGAAGCTGCTATCATCAGCGGACTTCTTTTGCCATTGATTACTACATCAAGTGTTGGAATAGTCAGCAGTTCCGATTTTATTGTTCTGTTCAATTCGATTGAGGAACCATATTTTTCCAGCAGATGGAACACCAGTTCATCGACATAAGGGCGATAGGGCTCCATTATATCATCGGCCAGACAATAGGCATTGTAACGGTTGTGATGATGAATACCTAGTGTAGGAAGTAATCCGCTGGATACTAATGCACGTGCTATGACTGCACGTAATATGGCATATCCATAATTTAAGAGATTGTTTGGACACATACCTTCTCTTTCTCTGGTAAAACCATTGATATGTGAGAACAAGGTTTTCCAATAAAAGGCAGCAGCTCTTGCCTCCAGATTGTCGGAATCGCCGCTCTTTACTTCAATTGCCCATACTTCCATACATTTGAAAGGTTTGTGCAGACACTTCTCCAAAACTTGATGCTGGTTGGCTATCTTGATTTTTATAGTCTGTTGCCAAAGTTGTTTTTTAAGGGGGAGTGAAGCTGCCAGTTGCTCTCTGAAGCGTTCATTCTGAACCGTATTGCCATATAAAGGCAACATCAGCCCAACAGGCATTCCCTTGCTGTTGCAGGTAATTACGCTGGTATTGTTTTCTAAAAGAGCTTCTATTGCACTTGATGTGATGGTTATCTGCTTGTTGTCTAATACTACAACTCCTATATCTTCAATCGGTTTAGTCAGGATTTGTTTTTCCTTGAAACATTCCGAAAGTGAAGCGTTGAGCTCCACTTCCGGTAGTTTGATAACCAATTGATTGTTGTGCAATGATAAATAAGCTGGATTCCCAAAGTAAAGTGTTTTCTTTATCATAGCATTGGTATTATGTCATTTAAACTTAATGTTTCCCAATCGGTCTATTTCAAGCGGGATGCAAGTTTCTTTAATCATTTCATTGCTTATAGCCTTTTCCATTTTGTTCATCGACGAATATTCTTTTTTATCCCAGATGACATTTGCTACAGTGGCCTGAATGAAAAAACATTGATTACCTGTACAACTGACCATCTTGTAGATTCGTTCTTTGTTTAATGGTTGTTTTATTTGGTTTGTTATACGTTCTTCGTCTGTAGGAAGATATACCAAGTCATTCGGAGACAACACAAAGGCTGGCAAATTGCCCGAAGCATCTTCAGGTGCTGGAGGTAATCCTTTTTTCATCCGGTCAATTACAATATTTAATGGAATGGAAGCATAAGAACGAGTCTTAATTTCTTTTCCACTTTCTTTGTCAGTCTTCAGCGATTCATATACAGCATAAAATAAGTTGGTACCTTTGGCTGCTTCTACAAATTTACTTTCTTTGTTTCCGTTTGTTCCTATTGCAAATTTGTTGGCCCGCTCATAAAACCTTGCCTTCATAATCGGCTGATGCTGTTTCCCGTTGTTCAAAGCTTGGATATTTTGGTTCATACGTCGTATGCCATCCGGTGAGAACGCTATTTCAGCCTTATTTCCGCTGTCCTGTAAATGTTTCAGCAATATTTTCTGTATCCCAGTATCTGTTATATCTTCTATATGATTCAATATTTTTTCCAGTATATTATTACCTGTATCGTTAGAATTAAACTCTGTGTCCAACGATTTTCTGATTGCAAAATAACTATCTTTGGTTTCCTTTGTAAAATAATAGATTTCAATTTTTTTAAGGTTCAAGTCCGGCCATTCATTTTTATGCGTATCAAAATAGTTGTTGATAGCCTTTATGTCATAGTTGGCTTGAACCAGTTTCACGAGCTGATGCTTCAGTGTTTTATCTACTATTCTATGGAGGCTGTTCAGTGCATCCTTCAAAGCAACAGTTTTTATTTTGCGTAAGTTGACCTCTCCATAAACCGTATCTTTGTGCATTGGTTTGCGGATGGCCCAACTGTCACCTTTTGTTTGTGGAACCAGTACCTTTTTTCCTTCCTCATTATAGTGCTGGAAATAGTTGGTAGTGCGGTTGATAACTCTTAGGTTTTGTTTGAAACTTACTACAATTTCCGTCAATGCCATGTAGACATCCTGTGTAAATGTTTCCCAAGGCTTGCGGACAATCCATCGGTAATTTCCTTTGTCATCAGTTTCTTTTTTGTCACACAATAGACGCTGAAGGTCATGTCTGGTGATTTTAGAATCCTTTCTGGCTGAAGCGTTGTTCAGATAATTGACGATGTTTCTGGTGGCACAGGCAATAACAATAGCATCCATGGCATGGTGGCGATGGTCTATTCGTTTCTTGTTGAAGCCTTTTTGCAGGTAGAGTGGCATTGTCGGGATGAGATGACCACCCGCACTGACAGATGTAAAATCGGAGGTTTCCACCAATTCATTTAATCGCATGAATCGTGGTAATATGATACGGTTCCATACATCTTGTATTCCCCAGTCTTTTTTCAATCTGTCTGTAATACCGCCAGTGCACACAATTACGTTTTTGGAAATGGCTTCTTGTTCCCCTTCTTCACGTACAATGTTGGATAGCAGTCCTTTTATTAATTTGCTGATGTATCGGCTATCATTCAGTTGGCGTTCGATAAATCCTTCAGGAATATCTTCGAGCAGCAGTTTTTTCATTTTAGCCGAGTTGTTGGAATAAGTCTTTTTTATGAATTCTTCATATTCTCCAACTTCAAGGATAGCGGTTTTTTCACCGTTTCCCAAATCAACTATCTCTCCATGATGCTGCTTGATAAATTCGTAGCCCAAAGAATTGTCCTTTAACTTATTTACGGCTGATTCACAGATTACTTTGTTTGTGTACGAGTCATCAAAATAACGTGATTGAGGAATTACATGTTCTATTTCATACGCATTGGTGAACAATTTTCCTAGAGGTATAATTCTTCCAGTATAAGGAGAGCGATACTTTTGATCCAACCAAAGTTTATATTTCAGAATTTCAGCATGAGTCGGCTGTTTTTTGATGTCACTCTCTTTGAATTTCTTCAAAATCTTGGCAATATCTTCTGGAACATCTTCTGGGTTAGACAATACACCATCTTCGTAAATGCGCAGGATTTCCTGTTGGCTAGGTGAATAAGGACGAACGTTCTCTATTTCAAAATCCTGGTTTTGAAACTCTGCAAGCAAGGCTTTGATTCTTAGATTGGTATATTCATTTTCCAGAGACTGTTTAGACAGCTGTTCACGTTCTTTGGCTGTCTTTTTCATTTCCCTGCCCAATTCGATATGTATTTCATCTATTTGTCCTTCTTTTTTCCAAATATCGCGCACTACACGAAGAGTTTCTGTTACTACTTGCTCTACAATAGGATTGCGGAGTGAATGTTGTTTGAAGTTTTGAAGGTAGCGATCAATATCTTTTGGGGAAGTCCATTTGTTGACATCTTTTATTTCAGAATGGCGGTCGTATACAATATAGCAGGCCAACCACAAAGGAAGCCCCTTGAAAGAATGAAAGTCAGTAAGGTGAACAGCCTTTTCACGAACTCTGTTATGCATCTCTTCATCATATTCACCAGTCAGTAATTTTCCAATACGGCAAAGGGTGGAAGCGTCAATAGACTGTGCATCCCAATATTTCCCCATACGCATTAAAGGAAGCAGTCTGCTGATGGCTTTTAAAGAATAAGCAGCAAAATCATTTGCAAAAGGAGGCATATTGGAGAAGGCTTCAACGAAGCAATCGCCTAACTGGTTCTTTTCCGCAAATCTGTGTAAAGCTTTCTGCAGTTCTTGTTTGTCTGAAATGGAGTAAAGCAAATGCCATAAGTCTTCTTCCAACTTCTTGGTAAGGCATTTCTTGTCTATTTTAGCCTTTTCCAATCGGCTTGTGAGGGCGGCACGAGTTTCATTGCATGGATAAATCTTGTCTTCAACATAATTCCAACGATACCCCGGCAGTTCTTTCTTATTTATATTAAAAGGTTTATAGGCAAGCAAAGTCTTTTGAGAAATCTCTTTCTTCTCGTTTAGCCATTCAAATAATGACACATAGCTTTCCTCGTCTTTTAAGAAATCAGAGGTGACATCTACATCTGTCTTGAATGAATCTCCTACCATTTTTTCTCGCTGATAAATGCGCAGGTTTGAAATGAACTGCCATAAGCGGAACTCTTGGAACAGAGGATGCGATTTGGAAGTACATTTTAGGGATTGATGCTCCAGTGTTCCGTCTGACTTTTTATAGACACGCACTTCATAAGGACAATTGTCAATCAGGTTCTTTTTGCTTTTAAGCGGACGTTGGTAAAATAAAATGTCCTCAATCAGAAAATGAATGAAAGTGGAGTTTAGCAAGACATTTCGGTGCGATTCATTGCAAGGATAAAGTTCTTCCACACACCTTGTTAGCAACGTTTGGTCTTTCAATTCCGGATGAAAGTTGCTTTGTGTTTCTAGAATCTTGATAAGTTCATTCTTGTAGTATATTCGCTCAATGGTGCGCACCAGTTTCCCTTTTATCTTTTGAGTAGGGTTTTGCAACAGCACATCATAGATGTATGCACCTACAGTCTTACCGCTTTCGTCTATTGATTCTTGCGTCTTGGCTTTCAACAATCCCCAATCATCTTCTTTAGGGGCACGTATAGAATACTTTTCATTTCCATCCTTGTCACGTTTGGTATTGCCAGAATCATCCAGTTCAGTAGTGATAATGAAATCTTTTGTCTGTCCCTCCCAATCTAAAGGGGTACTGCTGGCTTTGCGATAAAGAAATCCGTTTTCCAAGTGGATATTATACCAGATATCTTTCCCTTTACGGTCGCCTGAGTCTTCTACCGAAAGAACTTTTAGTGCATAATACTTTGCACATTTCTTGTTGTCTTCCTGTTCTTCTTCGCCACGCAGTTGATAATATCCGCGTTTTTGGTTGAAGTTTAATAACACCCAAGCCAGTTCTTCTTTTGTGATGGAAGTGGTCAATGCTTTTTTTCGCAGGTAATATAGAGTCCAGTCATAAGGATTTTTTTTCCCACTCTCTAAAAAATCAGGGTTACTTTGTTGGAATTCATGGAGCATTTCATTGAACGAGTCCTTGAACAGGAACGAATATTTTCCTTCAGTATCTTTGTACCATGCTAATTTGGGTTCTGTTCCAGCGGTGAATTTTCCATAACGGGTTATTTGTGAAGCATAGTGTTCAGGAAGAAAATTCATGCAATGCAAAACTCTAAGTAATCGTTCTCTGCGTAGCAGACTTCGTTCTCTTAGTCGGCGTGTGCCTCTAAACCCTGTGCGTTCAGAGGTTTGAGATTTGGAATTTCCTTTGTCGAAATCTCCTAAAGTGGCAGCATCCATAGGGATAATTCTACTTCCGGTGGAGGAAATGTTTATAAACTTTTCGTTTCCGTCTTCGTTGACAGATGAATTGATGATTGCCCATCCAATGCTGTTTGTCCCCAAGTCTAGGCCTAATGTCTTTTTCATATCTTAATTTATTACAATTTGCATCAAAGATAAAAAAAATACTTGATAAGGGCATATAAGTTTAAAAATATATAGTATATTTGCAAAACTAAAATGAAGTAAATCACAATAAGGATTATTCCGTTGTGAAAACATTTAAAGCGGTCTTGAAAAAGGTCGCTTTCTTTTTTTTCATCTTATTCCCTCATTCTGAAATACACATTAGGTAGCAAGACAGCCGTTTCCGTTGCATCATCTTCCTTTCCATAGAAATGCTATATACTGTTTCAACCCATGAAACAAAAAAAAGCTCTGATTCTATCCCGAACCAGAGCTTTTACTTTCTTTTATTGCGGTGCGTACGGGACTCGAACCCGTGACCCCATGCGTGACAGGCATGTATTCTAACCAACTGAACTAACGCACCTTTTTTCTTGATTGCGGTACAAAGATATAGCTTTTTCTTTAATCTGCAATATTTTCTGTTTTTTTATTGAATATATCATAGGAACATTATTTATATGATATTATTTTTTAATCCATAAATTATATTATCACATATATACAGTAAGAAAAACAAGCACAAAAACAAACTTTTTGATAGAAAAGCTATGAAATAAATAATATTTAGTTATTTTTGCGAAAACGAAAAAAATGTACGTCAACATATAGAAAAGAATGAATGTAGCAATAATAAAATATAATGCGGGAAATATCTTTTCGGTAGACTATGCTTTAAAGAGAATAGGTGTATCGCCTATTATCACAGCAAATAAGGAGCTGCTTATGAAAGCAGACAAAATTATATTTCCAGGTGTTGGTGAAGCCGGTACTACAATGAATTATCTGAAAGAAAACAAGCTTGACATATTCATTAAAGAGTTGAAACAGCCTGTTTTGGGGATATGTCTGGGGATGCAACTTATGTGCAGCCACTCGGAGGAAGGAGATGTAGACTGCTTGGGAATATTCGATACAGAAGTTAAGAAGTTCACTCCACAGATACGAGAAGATAAAGTGCCGCATATGGGATGGAATACAATAAAGAACACATCGGGACCACTGTTCAGAGGCTTTGAACAAGAAGAGTATGTGTATTTTGTACATAGCTACTATGTTCCTAAAAACGACTTTACAGCTGCCGAAACTGATTATATACTTACGTATAGTTCGGCACTACATAAAGACAATTTCTATGCCACACAGTTTCATCCAGAAAAGAGTGGAAACATAGGCAAAAGAATATTGAAAAACTTTTTAGATTTGTAACACATAATATATAATTGAACAAATGATTGATATTATACCTGCAATAGACATTATAGACGGGAAATGTGTACGGTTGTCACAGGGTGACTATAATTCGAAAAAGATATATAACGAAAATCCTGTAGAAGTAGCAAAGGAATTTGAGGCTCATGGAGTGAGAAGACTGCATGTAGTAGACCTTGACGGAGCTGCATCGCATCATATTATCAACTATAGAGTCCTGGACCAACTGGCAAGCCGCACTTCTCTTATAATCGACTTTGGAGGAGGTATCAAATCGGACGAAGACCTTGTAATAGCTTTCGACAACGGAGCTCAAATGGTTACATTGGGAAGTATCGCCGTAAAAAATCCTGAACTGACAATAAAATGGATGGACATGTACGGACAGGAGAAAATAATTCTTGGTGCAGATGTGAAAGACAGGAAGATTGCCATAAACGGATGGAAAGAGGAAAGCGGAATAGAACTTGATGACTTCTTGCAAAAATATATCGAAAAAGGAATGACAAAAGTTCTTTGCACCGATATAAGCAAGGACGGGATGATGGAAGGACCTTCTATTGATTTGTATAAAGATATAATGAAAGTACACCCCGACATGTATCTTATAGCAAGCGGGGGCGTAAGTTCTATAGACGATCTTTACAAACTGGAAGAAGCAAATATCTCTGCCGTAGTATTCGGCAAGGCCATATATGAAGGGAAAATCAAATTGAGTGATTTATACAGTTTTTTCTGATAACCGAATGAATACAAACGAATTATGCTGGCAAAAAGAATAATACCATGTCTTGATATTAAAGACGGACAAACTGTAAAGGGTACGAATTTTATTAATCTGAGACAGGCAGGAGATCCTGTAGAACTCGGTAAGGCTTATAGCGAACAGGGAGCCGACGAACTTGTATATCTTGACATCACAGCAAGTCATGAAGGAAGAAAGACATTTGCCGACCTTGTAAAGAGAATTGCAGCACAAATAAATATCCCATTCACTGTAGGAGGTGGAATAAATGAACTGAAGGATGTAGACAGACTGCTCTGTGCCGGAGCCGATAAGGTGTCGATTAACTCATCTGCCATAAAGAACCCTTCGCTGATAGACGACATTGCAAAACATTTCGGCTCGCAAGTGTGTGTGGTTGCCATAGATGCAAGATACACACAGGCAGGATGGAAATGTTATCTTAATGGAGGAAGGGTGAAAACCGACAAATATCTGTTTGAATGGGCCAAAGAGGTGAATGAACGCGGTGCTGGTGAAATTCTATTCACAAGCATGAACCACGACGGAGTGAAAACAGGATATGCCAACAAAGCACTGGCACATCTGAGTGAAATAACAAGGATACCTGTAATAGCTTCGGGAGGTGCCGGGAAAATGGAACACTTCAGAGATGCCTTTACAATAGGAAAAGCCGATGCCGCACTGGCTGCCAGCGTGTTTCATTTCGGGGAAATACCTATTATGGAACTAAAAGCATACCTGAAAAATGAAGGTGTAAGTGTAAGAATCTAACTGACATCATTAAATACAGAAATATCATCAATTTTAAATATCAACAATCATGGAATTGGATTTTGATAAAATGAACGGACTGGTTCCGGCTATCATTCAAGATAATTATACACAAAAGGTTTTGATGCTTGGATTCATGAATGAAGAAGCATATAAAAAAACCATAGAGACAGGAAAGGTTACTTTCTTCAGCCGTACAAAAAACAGACTATGGACCAAAGGTGAAGAAAGCGGAAACTTCCTGAATGTAGTATCAATAAAAGCCGACTGCGACAACGATACCCTTCTCATTATGGCAAATCCTACAGGCCCTGTTTGCCATACGGGCACTGACACTTGCTGGGAAGACAAGAACGAACAAGACATCATGTTCTTAAAAGAACTTCAGGATTTCATCTGCAAACGTCATGAAGAAATGCCTGAAAAATCGTACACCACAAGCCTGTTTCAGTCTGGAGTAAACAAAATGGCACAGAAAGTAGGCGAAGAAGCTGTAGAGACTGTTATAGAAGCATGTAATGGTACTGATGAGAGACTTATTTATGAGGGGGCAGACCTTCTGTATCATCTCATAGTATTGCTTACTTCAAAAGGATACAGAATTGAGGATTTGGCAAGAGAACTTAAAGAACGTCATAGCGAAACATGGAAGAAACACTGATAAAATACAGTAACGTAAGCATTAGACAACAAGAACACGAAATTCTTGAGGATATAAATTTCGACATTGCTTCGGGTGAATTCGTATATCTGATAGGGAAAGTGGGCAGCGGAAAGTCTACATTCCTAAAGTCACTGTATGCAGAACTTGGAGTAAATGGTGGCGAAGCTACTGTTCTAGGGTATGACATGCACAAGATAAAGAACAAGCAAATACCTGAACTGAGAAGAAGAATAGGTATAGTATTCCAGGATTTTCAGTTGCTGACCGACCGCACTGTAAAAGATAATCTGGAATTTGTGCTGAAAGCTACAGGATGGAAAAACAAAAGAGACATTGAAGTGAGAATAGCGGAAGTGCTTGAACAGGTAGGCATGGGAAGCAAAGGGTATAAAATGCCGAATGAACTGTCGGGGGGAGAACAGCAACGCATTGTAATAGCAAGAGCTATACTGAACAAACCGGAACTGATTTTAGCCGATGAACCTACAGGCAATCTTGACGTTGAGACCGGCAGAAAAATAGTAGAACTGCTGAAGAGCATATGCTCACAAGGCTCGGCAATAATAATGACCACACACAACATGAATCTGCTGACCGAATATCCTAGTAAAATATACAAATGTGAATCGCATAAGCTTACCGAACTGCTGAATTCATAATTTTAGCAAATAGTAAAACAAAAAGACTATCAAACCAAAAAGAAATAAATTTTTATTTATATCTTTGCAATCTGATATTAGATTAGTAACAAATAATTAAATTCGAAACGTAAAATGAAGGTTTTAAAGTTTGGAGGAACATCAGTTGGTTCTGCACAAAGAATGAAAGATGTTGCCAAATTGATTTCTGACGGAGAGCAGAAAATAGTAGTACTGTCTGCAATGTCTGGTACAACTAACACATTAGTTGAAATTTCGGATTATCTGTACAAGAAAAATCCAGAAGGCGCAAATGAAATCATCAATAAGCTGGAAGCTAAATATAAACAGCATATAGATGAACTATATTCCACAGAAGAATATAAACAGAAGACTTTGGATCTTGTAAAATCTGTATTCGATTATATTCGTACATATACCAAAGATATATTTACTTTGTTTGAAGAAAAAGTAATCCTTGCACAGGGAGAAATCATTTCTACAAACATGGTTACAAACTATCTTTGCGAACAGGGTGTGAAAGCTGTACTTATACCTGCACTTGAATATATGCGTACTGATAAAAACAGTGAGCCAGACCTTACATACATCCGCGAGAAACTTGCTCTACAGCTTGAAGCCAATCCGGGATATGAAACTTATATCACTCAGGGATATATATGCCGAAATGCTTATGGCGAGATAGACAACCTTCAGAGAGGTGGAAGCGACTATACTGCATCGCTTATAGGTGCTGCCGTTAACGCTTCTGAAATACAGATTTGGACAGACATTGACGGTATGCACGACAATGACCCGAGAATTGTAGAAAAGACTTCTCCGGTACGTCACCTGCATTTTGAAGAAGCTGCAGAACTGGCTTACTTCGGAGCAAAAATACTACATCCTACATGTGTGCAGCCTGCCAAGTATGCAAACATTCCTGTGAGACTTCTTAACACAATGGAACCAACGGCTCCTGGTACTCTTATCTCTAATGAAACAGAAAAGAGCAAGATAAAAGCTGTAGCTGCCAAAGAAAACATTACAGCCATAAAAATAAAGTCAAGCCGTATGTTGCTGACTCACGGATTCTTGCGTAAGGTATTTGAAATATTTGAAAGCTACCAAACTGCAATCGACATGGTTTGTACTTCGGAAGTAGGTGTATCTATGTCGATAGACAATACAAAACACCTGAACGAAATAGTTGATGACCTGAAGAAATACGGTACTGTAACCGTAGACAAGGATATGTGTATCATCTGCGTTGTAGGTGACTTGGAATGGGAAAACGTAGGATTCGAATCGAAAGCTCTTGAAGCTATGAAGGAGGTTCCTGTACGTATGATTTCTTATGGTGGAAGCAACTATAACATTTCATTCCTTATCCGCGAACAGGATAAGAAAAAAGCTTTACAGGCTCTGAGCAATGTTCTGTTCTACAACAAGTAATCTATGACTTAAAATAAAAGCGGATGAAAAGGGGTATTATATCTTCCTTGTCATTCGCTTATTTTTTTTATTATAAAACAGTTTTTTTATGAAAGGACAATTCCCTATCAACAAATTCAGCGAACTTGAAACCCCATTCTACTATTATGATACTAACCTGCTCCGTGACACTCTTCAGTCTATAAAGAATGAAAGCGGAAAATACAACAAATTTTGTGTGCATTATGCAGTAAAAGCCAATGCTAACCCTAAAGTGTTGAGCATCATACGCGAAAGCGGACTTGGCGCAGACTGTGTAAGTGGAGGAGAAATTAAAGCTGCAATAAAAGCCGGATTCCCTGCAAGCAAAATTGTATATGCTGGAGTAGGCAAAACCGACTGGGAAATAAATCTCGGACTGGATTATGATATTTTCTGCTTCAACGTAGAATCAATACCCGAACTGGAAGTTATAAACGAACTAGCAGCCCAAAAGGGGAAAATTGCAAGGGTGGCATTCAGAATCAATCCTGATGTAGGAGCGCACACACATGCCAACATAACTACAGGACTGGCTGAAAACAAATTTGGCATAAGCATGCAGGACATGGACAAAGTAATAGACAGTGCCTTGAAAATGAATAATGTAAAATTTGTAGGACTTCATTTCCATATCGGTTCACAAATTCTTGATATGGGCGACTTCGTTGCTCTATGCAATAGGGTGAACGAACTTCAAGAAAAGCTGTTTGCCAGACAAATCATTGTAGAACACATCAATGTAGGTGGAGGACTTGGCATTGATTATGCTCATCCTAATCGCCAGCCTATACCTAACTTTGAAGAATATTTCAAGACATATCACAAGCACCTTCATCTGCGTCCTCAGCAGACTCTGCATTTTGAACTGGGACGTGCCGTAGTGGGACAATGTGGAAGCTTGATTACCAAAGTAACTTACATCAAACAGGGAACAAACAAACAGTTTGTCATTGTTGACGGAGGTATGACAGATTTGATACGTCCTGCTTTATATCAGGCATATCACAAAATAGAAAACATAACATCGGAAGAACCAATCGAGTCGTATGACATTGTAGGACCTATCTGTGAATCATCGGATGTTTTCGGCAAAGCTATAGATATAAACAAAGCTAAAAGAGGAGACTTGATTGCACTTCGCTCTGCCGGTGCATATGGCGAGATAATGGCTTCTGCATACAATTGTAGAGCTTTACCTAAAGGATATGTATCCGATGAGCTAATATAAAAAACGGCTATAATAGGAAACAATATATCGACGATAAAAATAAAAAGACTCCTTAGGCTATTACAAATATGGCTGAAGGAGTCTTTCTTTTTAATTTTTTGGACTAATTTTGCATGACAATAAAAAAACAATTTAGTTATTAAAAGATATGCAACACATAGATTTCACATCGGTTTCGTCAGTTACACTGGTTCTGGCTCTCTTATTGCTAATAATACAACTATACTATTTTCTGGGTATATACAGCAGACTACATAAGTGCAGCAAGAAACAAAACAAGTTTCCTGACAACATTAACTGTCCACCACTATCGGTAATCATCGTCACAAAAGATTCGGCTACTGCCCTAAAAGAGAACCTTCCTTTAATATTAGAACAGGATTATCCTGATTTTGAAGTAATAGTAGTAAATGACGAATCGGCCGGAGGAGACGAAGATATACTGAAAATCATAGAAACGAAATATCATAATCTGTATCATACATTTATACCGAAATCTGCAAGATATATCAGCAGGAAGAAGCTTGGTGTGGCTATGGGACTGAAAGCAAGCAGATATGACTGGGTGGTACTTACCGAACCATACTGCAAACCTGACAGCAAGAACTGGCTGAGAGACATGGCCCGAAACTTTGTTCCAGGAACAGATATTGTGTTGGGATACTGCAACTACTCATCGTGCAAAGGTATGTTTGCAAAGCGTATAGTTTCGGACATGCTTATAAACAGTATGCGTTTTCTGGGAAGAGCTGCAAATGGAGCTACGTATATGGGAATGGGAAGAAACATGGCTTTCAGAAAAGAAGTCTACGAAACACATAAAGGTTTTGCGAAGCAGCTTCAATTACTGAGAGGTGAAGATGACTTGTTTATCAATGAAATAGCCAATAAGGACAACACTAAGATAGCAGTTTCGACAGATAGTATAATGAGAATACCTGTACCAGAATATAAAAGAATATGGTATGGAGAAAAAGTAGGATATGAAGTTACGGGAAAACTTTATAAAGGAACTGCCAGAATATCCAACGGATTTGAAACAAGCACCGCTGTCTTGTTAAATATAACTGCCATATCATGCATTGCATATAGTATCGTATCTAAAGACTGGATAACAGCCTCAGCAGCAGGATTCATCTTTGTATTAAGGCTATCAATCGTTATATTCACACTGATAAAAAATGCCAAATCAATGGGAGAAAGTATAAGAGGTTACTTCTTTTTATATATTCTGCTACGTCCGATATACAGTCTAGAAATAAAGTGCAAATATCTGATGCGTACCAAAGCAGATTACTTGAGAAAATAGATTAAAGCTATCTGTTGAACAATTCGAATGTAAACTTAAATCCTAAAGAAGTAAACTTTCCTCTCTCGTTGCCTATAAAGATGCCTGCATCAAAGATATGAGTGCCTATGCCATATCCCAATTCGAAGTAAGGATTGAGATATGGCATAAATAATATACCGCCATATACCCTCTCCTTCTCTATGAACGAAAGAATCTTGCTTACAGGATATAATAATATAAAAGGAGATTCATAAGTTACATTGCACTTAAAATAATGACTCGACGCATTATACCATCTACTGTCAAGCATTTGGAATGTACCACCTATATCATCCCAACCTTCTGGGAGATTTGAATTGGTGAAGTTTACAAAATCAGCAAAATATACATCCTTTCGATTGAAAAAGAACCCGCATCCTGCATTATAGCTTATTGACTGCAAATTCCTTATCTTTATTTTCTGAATAGCTGCAACCTCCAGCCTCTCATATTCGGAAGAATTCTTGAAGGCCCTTAGACCTCTTTCATAATCGATTCTGAAAGTAGGATAATACGAGCCTACATTGACTTTTCTATTTCCATTCATATAATAATACATTCCAGGAGTCCACTCCAACTTTATTCTTGGGGCAAAACTATTGTATTGCGAACGTACTCTAGATTCTATTTCAGGATTGCTCTTTGTATATCGCCAATGCATAGATATACCTGTCCAAAGACTAAACCCGTTTATTATCTCAAACTTATGTGACACATTCAGGTTTATATCCTTGAAATAGTCAAGACTAAGACCTTCAAACGACAAAGTGCTGTCTGGCATATCCTTCAGCTGATCGAGTACCACACTACTGTATATTCTCTTACCGTTACCTACATTAATCTCAAATTCTGCATTTTTCTTAGGATTGTATACATATTTTATATCCGCCTGAGCATAAAATTCTTTCTTTGTAAAATTATAACCTATCTGAGGAGTGATTTTCAGCAGTCTGCCATCATAGAACAACCTGTTATATTTAAATTCCTGACGATATGATATACCCTTTCTATGACTGTAGCTTATGAGAAGAGGATTTATCAGAGGAGAACATTTAACACTGCCCATCTTAGGCAAATCTATATCATATGAACTTATAAGTGCATCACCCAACTGTCCCCAAAAAACAAGGCTTTTCTTTTCTTTCTGTCTGTGCAACGAATCTTGTTTCTCGTAAATCTTGTTACGCTCAATCCTTATCAATCTGTCATTGTATAATGAATCTTCATATGCCGTCAATGGGAAAGGACGCAACTTTGAGAAAGAATCTAAATCAGTTATAAGTTTACTTGTATCGCAGGTAAGTGTATACGAATTTGACAGATTGTACTTTTCTTTCTTATCCTTTACATTAATTATTTCACCATCTTTTACCAGTTTCACTTCCGTATAATCTATCCATCCTGCATAAGACATGTGCATATTGTTGCCAAGAAACTTAAAATCAGCATCAAAATCCAAATAACATGGAAGAAATTTTGTATTCGGCGTGTTCCCCATATTCATCTTAACCTTGAAAGTCAGCAATCCATATACTCCAGAAAACTCAAACTCTGTGACAGACCAATCATCCACCGAAAGCCATAAATATCCGTCAATCAACTTTGTACTACGGAATTTAGGCTTTACCAATACTTTATAAAAGCTAGAACCGTTGATTGAAGCTATTGTATCTACCGAATAATTATAATGAATCCTGGAATGTTCGTGTAACGGAGAAAGAATACTACCTCCCATCAATGACGACGAATATATATTGAACTTCATATAGTCCATAATATCGAAAATTTTCCCCTTATGGCTCTTGAAAGTTGTAGATATAGCCTTAATTTTTCTGTCGTAAATAGAAGTTGCAGTATACTGCAACTCACTTATAGATTCATGTAAATATGTATTTATGCTGTCTTCCATACTGAACATCGACGGAACGTATTTCAATATCTTATTTCTCTTGTTGATAGTAAATCTTCCTTTAAGATACAATACAGACTTGAAGCCATTGACCTGATGAGAATAAAACGAAGCATTGTCGTAAATCTTATATAAAACTGAATCAGGAAGGGTATGCTTTTCAGGAAGAATAGAAATTATATTTTCTGCACTTCCTCTAAAAGATGCTATACCACTTAAGATAATTAAAAGCATCAAGTTGATGAATATTTTCCTTGTACCTGTTACCAACATTTCAAGAGCAAATATAAGCAAAGGTAAGTCTAGAGCCAAAAGAAAACATTGTTTTCAACCCACAATTACATATAAAAAAAACATAAAGCATTATATTTGTCAATAAAAAACACAACTTGAATGTATTTTTTAGTCATAAAAAGTATATTATTAAAAAAATATGTTATCTTTGTGATGAACAACACGTTTTTACAACATTTATGGTAAAAAAAGAATTAACTGAAGCTGAGATTGCAGAAAGCATTCCAGACTTATGGCAGCCGCTAACTGATGCCCAAAAAGAATATTTAGCACAGAATTTTACTTTACAAAAGTATAAGAAAAATGAGACGATCTACTGTGAAGGAGAAACACCTAAATATCTTATGTGCCTCCTAAGAGGTAAAGTGAAAATTTATAAAGATGGTGTAGGAGGAAGAAGTCAGATTATAAGAGTAATTAAAGACAAAGAGTATTTTGCATACAGAGCATACTTTGCAAATGAAAACTACGTAACTGCTGCCGCTGCTTTCGAGCCATGCACAATATGTCTCATCCCTATGACATGTATAGTAAAATTACTTGAAGAGAATGCAGGTCTTGGATTGTTCTTTATCAGACAATTGTCCATCGATCTTGGTATCTCTGACGAAAGAACAGTAAGTCTTACTCAAAAACATATCAGAGGAAGACTCGCCGAATCGCTGATATTCCTAAAAGACACATATGGAGTAGAAGAAGATTTATGTACATTAAGTATCTATCTATCAAGAGAAGATCTGGCAAATCTGTCGAACATGACGACATCAAATGCTATCAGAACTCTTTCAAACTTCGCTTCCGAAAAACTTATCATTATAGACGGAAGAAAGATAAAACTGATTGATGAAGAAAGACTTAAGAAAATAAGCAAAATAGGATAAAAAAAATCGAGATTATGACATTTGAATAATATAATTCGTCTGTCATAATCTCGATTTTTTATGGAAATTCATTCATATCTTATAGACTTTGCCGGATGAATCCTGCTTATAAGATAAGACGGACCTATAAGCATAAGCACAGATACTACTAACGTAAATATATTAAGTAGTATATAAAGCCATATGTTTAATTCTACAGGAACTGTATTTACATAATACACTTTAGGATCAAGTTTTACCGGTTGTAGAAAGTATTGAATCATACAAAGAGAAACACCTATTATATTTCCCCATAACATTCCTCTACCTATAAGGAATACAGAAAATGACAAGAATATTTTCCTTATAGAGGTATTGTCTGCACCCATCGCCTTGAGAACTCCTATCATGTTTGTACGTTCTAATATTATTATAAGCAATCCAGATATCATAGTAAAACCGGCTACACCTGTCATCAAAAAAAGAATAACCCATACATTTAAGTCCAAGAGATCCAGCCAAGCGAAAATCTGCGGATTAGCTTCCACTATAGTCCTAGAAAAATAGCTTTCTCCATATTCATCTTCACGTTCAAGCAAACTGGAACGAAGTTCATCATTGACATAATCGACTTTAGAAAAATCAGAAACTTCAACTTCTACACCGCTCACCTGATTATGTTTCCAATTATTCAATCTATTTACAGTATAAATATCGGTAATAAGAAAATAATCATCAAAAGCAGAAAAATTTGTCTGATATATAGCCGAAACAACAAGTCGCCTGACACGTACATTTTCATCTATAAAATAAGTATAAATCTTATCACCTGTCGAAATCTGCAATTTATCAGCGATAGACTTGGATATAATGACCTTATTGGATGAAACAGAGTCTGAGAAGGAAGGTATATCACCTTCACATATGTGTTCTGACAAGAAATCTATATCATATTCCTGCCCTATTCCCTTCAAGACCATACCCTGAAAATTATCAGAAGTCATAATCATACCAGGTTTTGTAGAATAACGCTGAGCATAAGATACATAAGGTATTCCCGATATAGAAGACATCAAGCTGTCTCCTGCAGCAATAGGTGAAGACATATACATCTGAGCGTCATCAAGACTTGTCACCATTATGCTTGAAGCCATACCCACGAGCTTATCTCTTACCTGATTTTTAAACCCTACAACCACGGCCACAGAAACAATCATAACAGCCAGACCTATAGCAATACCAGCCATTGCAATACGCACGGCCGGTTTTGACACTTGTTTATTTCCTTCGTCGTTATGATATATACGACGAGCTATGAACAGTTTCCAATTCATGATATATTATTCATCTACTCTACCAGGATATGCCTCCAAAGCCTTTCTCAACACAAACAAAGCCCTTACCAAATCTTCCTTTTTAAGAACATAAGCTACACGGACTTCATTTTTCCCCAAGCCTGGAGTTGTATAGAATCCACTTGCAGGTGCCATCATAACCGTTTCACCTTCATAATTGAACTCAGAAAGACACCACGCACAAAACTTATCACAATCATCTACAGGAAGTTTTGCTACTGTATAAAATGCGCCCATTGGAATAGGAGAATAAACTCCAGGTATTCTGTTAAGACCATCAATAAGACACTTTCTTCTTTCTACATACTCTTCGTAAATATCACTTGAATATTTTTCAGATTCATCCAACGAAGCTTCTGCTGCTATCTGACCTATCAATGGAGGGCTCAATCTTGCCTGACAGAACTTCATTACAGCCTTTCTCACTTCAGGATTTTTTGTTATCAATGCACCTATTCTGATACCACATTCAGAATATCTTTTCGACACCGAATCTATAAGGACCACATTCTGCTCTATCCCTTCAAGATGACAAGCCGAAATATAAGGAGAACCAGTATAGATAAATTCACGATAGACCTCATCCGAAAACAGGAACAAATCATATTTCTTTACCAAGTCTCTGATTTGATTCATTTCTCTACGAGTGTAAAGATAACCTGTAGGGTTATTAGGATTACAAATCAGTATACCCTTTGTACGTTCGTTTATAAGTTCCTCGAACTTCTCTACTTTTGGCAACGAAAAGCCCTCTTCTATGGTAGTTGTAATGGTACGTATAATGGCACCGGCGGATATTGCAAAAGCCATATAGTTGGCATATGCAGGTTCTGGTACTATAATTTCATCACCCGGATTAAGGCAGCTCATAAAAGCAAACAAAACCGCTTCCGACCCCCCTGTAGTTACAATGATATCATTGGCATTAAGATTTATATCATATCTTTTATAATAGCCTACAAGCTTTTCACGATAACTTCTGTATCCATCACTGGGACTATACTCCAAAACTTTTCTGTCAATATTACGAATTGCCTCCAAGGCGGCTCGAGGTGTAGGCAGGTCTGGCTGACCTATATTAAGATGATATACATTTATTCCTCTTTCTTTAGCTGCTTCGGCCAATGGAGCCAATTTTCTGATTGGCGACTCTGGCATTTCGTTTCCTCTGATGGATATTTTTGGCATAAATTAATCTTTTTAAATTTACTCTCTGCAAATATAAACCGATTAACAATATAAAACAACTAACACACTATAAAGTTTTATCCCTTTTTGTACACCTTTTGTAAATAAATGCTATCTTTGTCGGAATAATAGAAAGAAACTTTATTAATAACATAAAAATATAACAAAGATGATGCATAACTGGTTTGAGTGCAAAATAAGATATGACAAAACAATGGAAAACGGAATGAGCAAGAAAGTTACAGAGCCTTATCTTGTTGATGCACTTAGTTTTACCGAAGCCGAATCAAGAATAATAGAAGAAATAACACCATTCATAAGCGGAGAATTCACTGTATCGGACATCAAACGTGCGAACTACAGCGAACTCTTTTTCTGCGATGAAGACGAAGCAGACAGATGGTTTAAGTTTAAATTATATTTCATCACATTGGATGAAAAAACAGGAGCCGAAAAAAAAACAGCTACAAACATACTTGTACAAGCTTCGGACCTGAAAGATTCTATAAAAAAACTTGACGAGGGAATGAAGGGAACCATGGCAGACTATACTATAGCTTCTGTAGCAGAAACTGCTATAATGGATGTATACCCATACTCTGCAGAACCAGACGTGAAACCAGAGTTTCCTGATGCTGCAAACAGATAAAAGACTAGTTATAAAAAACATTGTCATGGATATCAAATCAATATTGAAAGATATAAATGACGAACTGCCACAAAACACACGTTTAGTGGCAGTTTCGAAATTTCACACTGCAGAAGCAATCAAAGAAGCATATGATGCCGGACAGAGAATATTTGGAGAAAGCAAAGCCCAAGAACTTGAAGAAAAACATAAAATTCTGCCCAAAGACATCGAATGGCACTTCATAGGTCATCTGCAAACCAATAAGGTAAAATATATTGCACCTTATGTTTCTATGATTCATGCTGTAGATTCATACAAGTTATTGGAAGAAATCAACAAACAGGCAGCCAAACACAACAGAGTCATTAATTGTCTACTCGAAATACACATTGCAAAAGAAGACAGTAAATTTGGACTGAGTACCGAAGAATGTGAAAACATTCTTAAAAGTGGAAAATGGAAGACTCTTGAAAATATTTCCATTTGCGGTATTATGGGAATGGCTACAAATACAGACGATAACATGATTATAGAAAACGAATTCAGCACATTACAATCGTTATTCAAAAAGTTAAAAACTGAATTTTTCTGTAATGACAAAAATTTCAATGAATTGTCTATGGGCATGTCGGATGACTATCGTATAGCTATAAATCATGGAAGTACACTTGTAAGAATAGGAAGTAAAATATTTGGAATTAGAAACTATTAAAATCATATTCTATATGGCACAATTAGAAACAACTTTTGCAGGATTAAAACTTAAAAATCCTATTATAATCAGCAGTTCCGGTTTAACTAACAGCATAGAAAAAATAAAAAAACTGGAAGAGGCAGGAGCCGGATCCATTGTTCTAAAATCAGTATTTGAAGAACAAATCAACATACAGGCAGGACAGATGAGCGGCTACAATTCTCCCGAAGCCAACGACTATCTGAATGCATACGTACGTTCAAATGCTTTAAACGAGCATATCGAACTTATCAGAGAAGTCAAGAAGTCATGTAGCATACCCGTAATAGCCAGCATAAACTGCTATACCAAGAGCGAATGGACAGACTTTGCAAAACATCTGGAAGAAGCTGGTGCCGATGCATTGGAAATAAATATCCTTGCCCTTCAAGCAGGATTAGAATATCAATACGGCAGTTTCGAACAGCTTCACATAGAAGTACTAAAAAGCATCAAAAGCGTGGTTAACATTCCTGTCATCATGAAATTGGGAAGCAATCTTACAAATCCTGTAACTTTAATAAACCAGCTTTACGCAAACGGAGCGGCAGCCGTGGTTTTATTCAACCGTTTTTACCAGCCCGACATCAATATAGAAACATTAAGTTATACAAGTTCGAATGTATTCAGTTCATCAAATGAACTTGCAGAAAAAATCAGATGGACAGCCATAGCCTCAGCTTCAGTTCCACAGATCGATTTTGGAATTTCGGGTGGAGTACATTGCGGTAAAGGAGTAATCAAATCTATACTGGCAGGAGCAAACGCCGTTGAAGTATGTAGTGCTATCTATCAATATGGCAATAAAGAAATAAAAGCAATGACAGATGAGCTAAACGCCTGGATGGATTCTAAGGGATACAAAAACATTGAACAGATAAAAGGTTTGATGAATGCCCAAAAGACTGAGATAAACCCTCTTGAACGTACCCAATTTATGAAATACTATAGCAGTCACGAATAAAGTTTTTTATAATATAACATATCAAAAAGGTGTTCTCCTGTAATGTAAAAATATCAAAAAAAACATTACAAAAGAGAACACCTTTTGTTATATGAACGTTATATCATCGTACAAAAACTTACATTTATAACTAAAAAGTAGTATATTTGCACAAGTATTAATATTTTGTGCATTACAAAAAAATAAAATTTATTTATGGAAAAAAGTTTCTTAGCTTTTTTAGAAGAAAGTATAAAGAAAAATTGGGATCTTGACGCCCTGACTGATTATAAAGGAGCAACATTACAATACAAAGATGTAGCCCGTAAAATAGAAAAGCTGCATATTCTTCTTGAAGAAAGCGGCATAAAGCCGGGCGATAAAGTTGCACTTTGTGGCAGAAACTGCTCTCATTGGGGTGTAGCTTTTATGGCTATTCTTACATACGGTGCTGTAGCAGTTCCTATTCTTCATGAATTCAAGCCTGACAATGTCCACAATATAGTAAACCATTCGGAAGCCCGTCTACTCTTTGTAGGAGATGTAGCATGGGAGAACCTGAATGAAACCGAAATGCCGGCATTGGAAGGTATTATCCTTATGACAGACTTCACATTGACAATATGCAGAAGCGAAAAACTCTCATATGCAAGAGAACACCTCAACGAAATGTTCGGTAAGAAATTCCCTAAAAATTTCCGTAAAGAACACGTATCATATCGCCGTGACTTGCCCGAAGAACTGGCCATTATCAATTATACATCCGGTACTACAAGTTTCTCTAAGGGAGTAATGCTTCCTTACAGAGTTATATGGTCTAATACAAAATTTGCTTTCGAAGTATTGTCATTGAAGCCGGGAAATAAAGTAATATCAATGCTTCCTATGGCTCATATGTATGGTCTGGCATTCGAATTCATATACGAAATGTGTTGTGGTTGTCATGTGTATTTCCTCACCAGAACACCTAGTCCTAAAATAATTTTCCAGGCTTTTGCCGAAGTTAAGCCTAGCATTGTAATATCTGTGCCTCTTATTATCGAGAAAATAATAAAGAAAAACGTTCTGCCTAAGCTTGAGACGCTGAAGATGAAGATACTTCTTAAAGTTCCTATCATCAACGACAAGATAAAAGCTGCCGTAAGAGAACATATGATACAGGCATTCGGAGGTAATTTCTATGAAGTAATAATAGGTGGTGCTGCATTCAATCAAGATGTAGAAAAACTACTGAAAAGCATTGATTTCCCATATACCGTAGGATACGGAATGACAGAATGTGGTCCTATTATATGTTATGAAGACTGGAACAGATTCAAGCCAGGTTCATGCGGAAAGGCTGCTCCACGTATGGAAATAAAAATAGACAGTCCAGACCCACAAAACATAGTAGGAGAAATACTCACAAGAGGCGACAACGTAATGCTGGGATATTACAAAAATCCGGAATCAACTGCACAGGTTATCGACAAAGAAGGATGGTTGCACACAGGAGACCTTGGTATTATGGATGAAGAAGGAAACGTCACAATCAAGGGAAGAAGCAAAAATATGCTTTTAGGACCTTCGGGACAAAACATATATCCGGAAGAAATAGAAGACAAGATAAACAATATGCCTTTCGTATGCGAAAGTATTGTGATACAGCAAGAAGACCACAAATTGGCAGCTCTTATATATCCAGACTTCGATTCTGCCTACTCACAAGGCATGAGCAATGAAGATATAGAAAAAGCAATGGAAGCCAACCGTACACAATTAAATAGTGAACTTCCTGCCTATTCTCAGATTACCCGCATAAAGATATTCCCGGAAGAATTTGAAAAGACTCCTAAAAAGAGTATCAAGCGTTTCTTGTATCAAGATGTAAAATAATACATGAAAATCAATAGTACAATAATAAAGACATTCCTGCTGATAATAATATCGGCAGGAATTACATTCAATGCCTCTGCCAAAAACAAAAAGCCCAAAGGCAAGAATATTGCATTATGCATAACCAAGAAAAAAACAGATAAACAAAAAGTGAATCACTTCAATCTGGGGCTTATGAGTTATTACAAAGAACTTCAAGGTGCCAGTATAAACATATTATCTGATATCTCAACATACAAATCTAAAGGAGCACAAATCTCAGGATTGATAAACATAACTGGATATAATAACTACGGAGCACAAATCTCGGGACTTGCAAATGTTACCGGATACAAAGCTTACGGACTAAGATTGGGAGGACTTATGAACATAAGCGGCAACTCAACGACAGGTTTTCAGATTTCTGGACTAGGAAATGTTGCAGGTAAATCTCAAAAAGGAGTTTCAATAGCCGGACTTATCAATCTAAGTTCTAAGGACAATACAGGAGTTTCTATATCGGGACTGGCAAACATTTCAGGCAAGAATCTTACAGGATTTGCAGTATCGGGGCTGATGAATGTAAGTGGAAGCGACATGAAAGGAGTACAACTTTCTTCACTTCTCAATATAGTCGGCAAAGAAAATCGTGGATTACAATTATCTGCATTGGGAAATGTAAGTGTTATCAACAAAGGAGTACAATTGGGTGTTATATCAAACTATAGTGTAGAAAACAGAGGACTACAAGTAGGACTAACAAATATATCGTCAACCCCCAAAGCAAAAAGCGTCCAATTGGGTATTCTGAACATATGTAAAGACTCCACCAATATATCACGACAGATAGGACTTATAAACATCAAGCCTCACACACGTACCCAACTTTTAATTTCATCAGGCAACATAAACAAAGCCAATATAGCAGTAAGGTTAAAAAACAATTTTATATATACACAGTGGGAAGCAGGCATGCTAGTAGGGAAAATAACAGACAAGGCTTCATTGTCGGCGACTTACAGAACCGGACTGAGTATTCCTCTTATAAAAGAAAAACTAAATCTGAATACCGATATAGGCTACAGCCATATAGAAACGCTGAAGAACAAAAATATCCCCAACAGGCTGTACTCCATACAACCCAGAATGGGCATTGAGTATAGTTTCAATAAGAGTTTCGGTATATTTGCAACAGGAGGATATTCATGGACACGTACCTATAAAGACAACCGTTCATTCTCAAAAGACCCTGTTATAGAAATAGGAATCGTATTGTTCTGACATACACATTTATATAAAAAAACACGTCATAAATTTGTGTCTTCACACACTTTTATGACGTATTTTTTCATGCACTTTCTCTCTATAGTATGTCACGAATTCAAGCTGGCAGAACGCACCCTACTCAAAGTTTCGGGAGTCATCTGCAACAAAGAAGCTATATATATAAGAGGAGCCCTTTTCAATATTTCGGGATGAGTCTGCATAAGCTTATTATATCTTTCGTGCGCAGATTCAAATCTCATTATATCAGCTTTATGTTGTGAAGTTATCAAAGAGTCTTCAAAAACCCTTCTGTACAGTGTTCCTATTTCATTATTGACTTCAACCAGTTTCAATATCTCATGCTTGTTTATACTCCACAATACCGTAGGTTCCAAAGCTTCAATCATAAGTTGTGTAGGTTCCTCCTGAATATAACTTTCCAGACAAACCACTATAGAGTCTTCATATCCAATATGTTCCGTAAGGTCTTTATCATATTTGTAATAAAACTGCCTTGTCATCCCTTTATCTACAAAATATAAAGAAGTACATATTTCACCCTTATCAAGAATTCTTTCACCTTTCTTGAACTTTTCCTGTACAATTACATCGGCAAACATAACAAGAGAATCCCTTGATAAGGTACAGCTTAATGTATCAGCTATCCTCTTTGCTATTTCTATATTACGACTCATAAACTACTTCATTTTACTTTACCTTTATTTTATCAAAACCTTCACCAAACACACCTATCACCGCACTTTGCGAAACAAATGCATTAGGGTCAATATCCTTTATCAATCTAAAGATTGTATTCGATTCGCGTTTCTTGGCCAAAACAAACATCATCTTTACATTGTTTTTTGTATAACATCCCACCCCGTCTATAAATGTAACACCACGATGAAGGTCTTTGTTTATACACTTTCCTATTTCTTCATATTTATTAGATATTATAAAGAATTGGACAGACTGTCTGGCACTGTTTACAACCTGGTCAAGCACAAAACTAGATATAAACAACACTACATATCCATATACCACCTTCTCCCAATCATGAAGAACAAAATAACTTGAAGATATAATCACAACATCACAAATAAGTATAACCCTACCAAGCGAGATATCCCTATATTTGTTTATAATTGCAGCAATTATATCCGTACCTCCAGTACTTCCATTTGCCGAAAAAGCTATACCTATACCAGCACCACAAAACGATGCACCAAGAACACAAGCCATAAACGGTTGGTCGTTAATCAAAGAACCTGTTACGAAATGCTGGAATACAGGAGTTGCAAAGGTCAATACTCCCACAGCAAATATAGTCTTAATACAAAACTTAAGTCCCAAAATCTTCAATGCTACAATGAGCAATGAAAAATTGATAATAAGATAAGTATACTGAACTGGAAAGTCAGTAGCCCAATACACTATTGAAGCAATACCTGGAACAGCACCAGATGGCAAATTATTAGGCAGCAAAAAGACAGTCCAACCTATAGCATACATAATCATTCCCAAAGCTATAAAGAAATAATCTTTCGCTTCTCTCAATAATTGCAGAGTTTTTAAAGTAGGCATAACATTAAAATATTAATACTGTTTTTAAGATTAAAAAATTCAATTCTGCGCAAAAGTAGTAAAAAAACAAATATTGATATAAATCAAACAAAGAAAAATGTTTTGACATGTATAATAATTTATCAAATTACTCTTTTAAAGAAATATAAGTAATACTCTGACTATTGTTTTTTTTATATAAAGCACACTAAATTTATACACCCAATCATATTAAAGATTTTTTTAAGCAAAGTCTTATCAAAAGGACTGTTACGGATTTTTGATTATGACTTTTTTTTCATAATTTTGCACGCAATATATTTATATTAAAGTGAAATATGGCATTAGTCAACGAACATCTGCTTAAATTACCGGATAATTACTTATTTGCAGATTTGGCAAAGAGGATAAACTCCTACAAGATAACTCACCCAAAAGCGGAGATAATAAATCTTGGTATAGGAGATGTTACGAGACCCATTCCGCAAGTCTGCATAGATGCCATGCACAAGGCCATCGACGACCAAACAAATCCCCTTACATTCCACGGATACAGTCCAGGACAAGGTTATAACTTTCTGATAGATGCTATAATAAAAAACGACTATGCTTCGAGAGGCATAAATCTGGAGCGCTCTGAAATATTCATAAACGACGGAGCCAAAACCGACTCCGGCAACTTCGGCGAAATACTGAGACACGACAACAGTATCGGAGTTACAGACCCTATATATCCGGCTTATATCGACTCGAATGTTTCATGCGGCAGAGCCGGAACTTTGGATGACGGATACAAATGGAGTAACGTGATTTATATGCCTTGTACTCCCGAAAACAATTTTATTCCACCTATACCACAACAAAGAGTAGACATCGTTTATCTCTGTTTTCCAAACAATCCTACAGGTACAGCATTGAGCAAAAGCGAACTTAGGAAATGGGTAAACTATGCTTTGGAAAACGATACAATAATACTTTTTGATGCTGCATACGAAGCATATATACAGCAGCCTGATATTCCACATTCCATTTATGAGATAAAGGGAGCCAAGAAAGTGGCAGTAGAGTTCAGGAGTTTCTCAAAGACGGCAGGATTTACAGGTATCAGATGCGGATATACAGTGGTGCCAAAGGAAGTGACAGCATCAACACTCAACGGCAAACGTATTTCACTCAACAGACTATGGTTACAAAGACAATGTACCAAATTCAACGGAGCTTCATACATATCTCAAAGAGGTGCAGAGGCTATATACACTCCAGAGGGGAAGCAACAGGTTAAATACATAATAGACTATTATATGGAAAATGCCTACATCATGAAAAAGGGACTTTCCGACACCGGGCTTGAAGTATATGGCGGAGAAAACGCCCCTTATTTATGGATAAAGGCACCAAACCAACTGTCATCGTGGAAATTTTTCGACAAGTTACTATACGAAGCACAGATAGTATGTACGCCGGGCATAGGTTTCGGGCCAAGCGGCAATGAATTTATAAGGCTGACCTCTTTCGGAGATAAAGAAAAATGCAAAGAAGGAATAAACAGAATAAAAAGAATAATCTAACCAGAATATAAAAAAATAAAGAACTATACAAACTAAGGTATTATGTCACAATTAAGATTTAAAGTAGTAGAAGAAGCATTTCACAAAAAACCAGTAGATGTTCCGTCTCCAACACAACGTCCAAGTGAATATTTCGCAAAATATGTTTTCAACCGCGAAAAGATGTTCAAATATCTTCCTAGCGAAGTATATAAAAAACTTGTTGATGTTATAGACAACGGAGCGGCACTAGACCGCAGTATAGCAAACGAAGTTGCAGCCGGAATGAAAAGATGGGCCGTAGAACTAGGTGTAACACATTATACCCACTGGTTTCAGCCTCTTACTGAAGGTACGGCAGAAAAGCATGACGCTTTCGTAGAACACGATGGGAAAGGCGGTATGCTGGAAGACTTTTCAGGAAAACTTCTTGTACAGCAAGAATCTGACGGTTCGTCATTCCCTAACGGAGGTATACGAAACACATTCGAAGCCCGTGGATACAGTGCATGGGACCCTTCATCTCCTGTTTTCGTTGTTGACGACACTCTATGCATCCCTACCATTTTCATAGCATATACTGGAGAATCCCTTGACTACAAGGCTCCGTTGCTCCGTTCTATACATGCAGTAACAAAATCGGCACTCGATGTGGTTCATTACTTCGATCCTTCTGTAAAGAAAATATTATCATACTTGGGATGGGAACAGGAATATTTCCTTGTAGACGAAGGACTTTATGCTGCACGTCCTGACTTGTTGCTTACAGGACGCACACTGATGGGACATGAGGCATCTAAAAACCAGCAATTGGAAGACCACTATTTCGGAGCAATCCCTACTCGTGTTGCAGCTTTCATGAAAGATTTGGAAATTCAGTCACTTGAACTTGGCATACCTGTAAAGACACGCCACAACGAAGTGGCTCCAAACCAGTTTGAATTGGCACCTATATACGAAGAATGTAATCTCGCAGTAGACCACAACATGCTTGTCATGTCTCTCATGCGCAAAATAGCACGAAATCATGGCTTCAGAGTCCTTCTGCACGAAAAGCCATTCAAAGGCGTAAATGGTTCTGGAAAACACAATAACTGGTCACTTGGTACCGACAACGGTGTTCTTCTTATGGCTCCTGGAAAGACTTCGGAAGAAAATCTGCGATTTATAACTTTTGTTGTAAACACACTTATGGCTGTTTACAATCACAACGGACTTCTTAAAGCATCTATCATGAGTGCCACTAACTCTCATCGTCTTGGCGCACACGAAGCCCCTCCTGCCATCATTTCTTCTTTCCTTGGCTCACAACTGAGCAAGGTGCTAGACCATATTGAAGAAAGCGACTCTGAAGAACTTGAATCGCTGAACAACAAACAGGGACTAAACCTGAACATACCTCAGATACCAGAACTGCTTATAGACAATACAGACCGTAACCGTACTTCGCCGTTTGCATTTACAGGAAACCGTTTTGAGTTCCGTGCTCCGGGGTCAGAATCAAACTGTGCAAGTGCCATGATTGCCCTAAACTCAGCAGTTGCCGAACAGCTTATAATTTTCAAGAAAGAAGTAGACGGCTTAATTGAAAAGGGTGAACCTAAGATGTCTGCCATTCTTCAGATTATACGCAAGTACATCAAGATTTGTAAGCCTATACGTTTTGACGGCAATGGATATAGCGATGAATGGAAAGAAGAGGCAAAACGCCGCGGACTGGACTGCGAAACAAGTTGTCCGCTTATCTTCGACAACTACATGAAGCCTGAAACCATAAAGATGTTCGAGACTACTGGTGTAATGCAACGCAAGGAGCTTGAAGCAAGAAACGAAGTGAAATGGGAAATGTATGTCAAGAAAATACAGATTGAAGCCAGAGTGTTAGGCGACCTTGTAATGAATCATGTTGTGCCAGTAGCAATAGAATACCAGACAAAGCTGATTGACAATGCCTACAAGATTAAATCCCTGTTCACAGAAAGCGAAGCTACTGCACTTTCGGCAGAAAATCTTGCAATTATCAAGGAAATAGCTGAACATACTGCATATATAAAGGAAAATGTTGATGCATTGGTAGAAGCACGTAAGATTGCCAACCGCATAGCTTCTATCAGAGAAAGAGCAATAGCTTATCACGACAACATCACTCCTATGCTGGAAGAAATACGTGATCATATCGACAAGCTTGAGCTTATAGTAGACGACCGTATGTGGACTCTTCCTAAGTATCGCGAACTGTTGTTCATAAGATAAGAGAGAAACAAAGATTTTTTTTTAAAGATAGAGACAAAGAAAAGCAGTCATATCAACGCCCCATACTCCAAATAAGTTGATATGGCTGCCTGTTTTTTTCTTAACGGTCCATACAAATCATGATAAGACATATACTATTTATTATTATTTTATATGTAGGATTTACAACTGTACATTGCCAGACAATATATCAAGACATAAACATAATTATAAGTAATCGCAATGCAACGGTAGGCGTTGCCGTAATATACAAAGACAAGATATATACAGTGGCAAACGACGACAAATATCCTCTTATGAGTGTTTTTAAATTCCAAATAGCATTGGCTGCTCTAAAAAAATTAGAAAATGAAAACATTCCTCTCGACAAGAAGGTTTACATTGAGGCAGGCAAAATGCGTAAAGACACTTACAGCCCTTTAAGAGAGAAATATCCCGAACAAGGCATCTATATTTCATATCGCGACATAATAAGATATACCGTATCACTCAGCGACAACAATACATGCGACTGGCTTATAGATTTTACAGGAGGAATAGAAAAAATAGATTCTTACATCAAATCACTTGGTATAAGAGACATTAATCTATCAGAAACAGAATACAGTATGCACAAAGACATAATGAACAGCTATAACAATTGGGCTACACCTCTTTCTGTTGCACAATTGTTGGAAAAAGTTTATACAGAACAGGTACTTACAAAAGACCACTTCATGTTTTTGGAACAAATAATGACAGATACACCTACAGGAAAAGACAAGTTGAAGGCCGGACTGCCACACAACATACGCTTGGCTCATAAAACAGGACATTCCAAAAGGAAAGACAATAATTTGCTTATAGCCGATACAGATGCCGGAGTAATATACCTACCCGACGGTGAAAAGATATATATTGCAGTATTTATAAAAGATTCAAAAGAGAATGACAATGACAATGCTGAGACTATAGCAGATATAGCCAAAGCTATATATAATTACATTAAAGCTATATCATAAACATATAAAATAAAAAGAACATATAAGCCGTTCATAACGACAGCCTTATATATTCTTTTTGTTTATGTTTCTTTACCCAATTCTTAATCAGAACTCGGAAGTAAAGTGGAACTTGATGTTCTTGAAGTCCATCTGTGCCATCTGAAGCACATATCCACTATCGGCCAGGAATACATCCCTACCATCACGGTCTTTTGCCATAAACTGGTATTTACGTTTCTTGAAGGCTTCCAGTTCTTCCTGGTCATCGCTTTCTATCCAGCAAGCCTTATACAGGCTTATAGGTTCCCAACGACATTTTGCGTTATACTCGTTTTCAAGACGATACTGTATTACCTCAAACTGCAGCTGACCTACAGTTCCGATAATCTTACGTCCGTTGAACTGATTAACGAACAACTGTGCCACACCTTCGTCCATCAGCTGGTCTATCCCCTTATTCAGCTGCTTGGTCTTCATAGGGTCTGCATTTTCTATATACTTGAACATCTCTGGCGAGAAACTTGGAAGACCTTTGAAATGCAGGTTCTCACCCTCGGTCAATGTATCACCTATCTTGAATGTACCATTGTCTGGCAAACCGATAATATCTCCTGCCCAAGCCTCATCCACTGTAGTCTTGCGCTGAGCCATAAACTGAGTAGGCGAAGAGAATCGCATAGTCTTGTTATGACGCACATGCAGATATGGAATATTTCTTGTAAACTTGCCCGAACATACCTTACAGAAAGCAACACAAGAACGGTGGTTAGGGTCGATATTTGCAGTAATCTTAAAGATAAATCCAGAAAATTTCTGCTCATCAGGATTCACTGTTCTTTCTACTGCCGAAACAGGACGCGGACTTGGAGCAATCTCTACGAAGCAGTCCAGAAGTTCCTGTACACCAAAGTTATTCAATGCCGAACCGAAGAACACAGGAGCAACATTACCCTTCAAGTACTCGTCTACGTTGAACTCAGGATAAACCCCGTCAATCAGTTCAAGTTCGCCACGAAGTTTCTCTGCCAGAACTTCACCTATATGAGAATCAAGTTCCTGCGAATTTACATCCACTTCCACCTTTTCCGTAACCACCTGTTTTGAAGGCTGGAAAAGATTAAGCTTCTGCTCATAAATATTATATACCCCACGGAAGCGAGGACCACTCTCTATAGGCCATGTAAGCGGACGCACGTTTATCACGAGTTCTTCTTCCAGCTCGTCGAGCAAATCGAACGGGTCTTTAGCTTCACGGTCCATCTTGTTTACAAAGATAATTACAGGAGTATTACGCATACGGCACACTTCCATCAGCTTTCTTGTCTGCGTTTCCACACCCTTTGCACCGTCTACTACTATGATAACACTATCCACGGCAGTAAGTGTACGATAAGTGTCTTCAGCAAAGTCCTGGTGTCCGGGAGTATCAAGGATATTCACCTTGTAGTCCTTGTAGTCGAACTCCATAACGGAAGTAGTTACAGAGATACCACGCTGCTTTTCAATGTCCATCCAGTCGGATGTAGCTGTTTTCTTGATTTTATTCGATTTCACAGCACCTGCCACCTGTATCTGACCTCCGAAGAGCAACAACTTTTCAGTCAAAGATGTCTTTCCGGCATCAGGATGGGCGATAATCGCAAAGGTTCGTCTTCTTTCTATTTCAGGATTCATATATGATTGAAAATTTATTTATTGATTAATAAGTACTGAAACACATTCGGCAAGACTTTCTGTCCAGTGCGGTATCTCTATGCCGTATGTTTCCTTTATCTTTGTTTTGTCCAACACCGAATAATGAGGACGCACAGCCCTTGTAGGATAGTCTTCGGTATGTATAGGCCTAACCTTGCAGCCGGATATTCCCGCCATCCGGTGTATCTCTTTTGTGAAATCGTACCATGAACAAACCCCTTCATTGCTGAAATGATATATTCCCGGCACTATACCCTTGTTTATAGCCGCAAAAACAGCTTCTGCCAAATCGCGTGCATAGGTAGGAGTTCCTATCTGGTCGAATATCACTCCAAGACTGTCTTTCTCTTTTCCAAGACGAATCATAGTCTTGACAAAATTATTGCCAAAAGTGGAATACAGCCATGAAGTCCTTATAATCATAGTTTGCTGACAATTTTTCACAGCCTCTTCTTCTCCGCCCAGTTTGGTAACTCCATACACCGAATTAGGACATGTAGTTTCATCCTCACGGTATGGGATATGGGCAGTACCGTCGAACACATAATCAGTAGACACCTGAACAAGAAATCCTCCACGGGCATTTACAGCCTTTGCCAGATATCCCGGAGCTGTCTGATTCAACATTCTGCAAAAGTCAGAATCATCTTCGGCCTTGTCTACAGCAGTATATGCCGCACAGTTCACTATTATGTCTATATTATTATCTGCAACATACTTCATCACTGCATTTTCATCACAAATATCCAGTTCGGCCACATCTGTAAAGAAATAATCATACTGAGAGTTTACGGCAGCCAGCAGTCTCATTTCATTTCCCAATTGTCCGTTTGCGCCTGTCACCAGAATATTTTTCATAATTCAAGTTCTCCTTTCTTGTCCTTAATATAATAGTCGGCCAATATTGCAAGAAGGTCACCTATCACCTTCATGGCTTTTTGTGTTTCCTCACTTATTTCCTTTTTCTGAAGTTTCAACATCAGCACGCCATACATTGCATCAAAACAGGTTTCAAGTTCAGGCACATCCTTGTCGGCTCCCTTTGCCCTGAGTTCCACTAGAAACGGCAAGGCCTTATAATATGCAGCACTGTAATAAGGAAACTTGGGCGAACGTAGTAGCTGTAGATGCAAATCGGTAAGCCATACTATTATGTTTTTGTTTATCTGAATATGACCTCTCTGCATGACACCCTCATCGTGCATCATGTTTATAAGGTCTACATACCACTGAAGCAGTTCCTTTTTCTGCTCTTCAGTCACAGGATACGGGTCTACGATAGACGATTTTATCTTTTCAACATCAAACCCGTATGCACGAATCAAATCTTCAATCTGCCACATATATAGCAGATACTCAGCAATATTCTGCTGTTTCAACTGTTGAGATATATACATATATTAATAGAAGGAATTTCCTAAAAAAGCCAGTCCCAAACCTACTACAGAGGCTATGATTACTACAATGCCTATCACACGGTTAAGCATCCATATTCCTCTGACATTAAAATGAGTACGGACTTTATTTACAAAATAAGTTATGCCAAACCACCAGCTCAATGCTCCCAGTATGATAGCCATATATCCCACAAGCTGAAAGCCTACAGGACTGCCAGGCATTACAAATGAGAAACGGGCAAAAAGCCCCACAAAAAGAAATATAATAAGAGGGTTGGACAATGTAACGAAGAAGGCGGTAATAAAATTATGAAGGTATGAACCCGTCTTTCCCGAAACCGGACGAATGGACTTCACCGGATTGCTGCGGAACGTATATACACCGAACCCCAACAACATGAGGCTGCCCACTATCTGAAGCAACATCTGATGTCTGATTATCAAATCGTCCATAAAACTCATGCCGTATCCTGTCACCAATGAATATATTATATCGCTGAGAGCCGCCCCTAGACCTGTGACAAACCCAAACCAACGCCCCTTGTTCAATGTCCGCTGAATACAAAGCACGCCAACAGGGCCTAATGGTGCCGAAACAATAACTCCAACTACAAACCCTTTTACCAATAAATCAAGTATAGTAACCTGTTCTAACCAATTCATAATGCAAAGATGATACTTTTTTATGAAAGTACCTATATTTAACCTTGTTTTTCTTTCGTAACAACGGGCTTTTATATAACTTTGCACTCAATAAAATTATTATGTTTTTTCAATTACTGCACCCGTAAGTTGCAGCAGGTGATTTTGACATAAACAAACGCCTAGTCGTTCAAAACAAAACGACTGGTCGTTCGAGACAAAACGCATAGGCGTTTTAATCAAAACGCCTGTCGGCTTTACTAACAGCATAATGACAAGAAAAAAACCAAGTAATTTTAATATGGAAATTTTCAGTTAAAAACTATAAGTGTATGATTCTATTTTTCAGAACCCCTAACAACAGTGTGATTGCTACGGAATGCAGTCAGGAAATGAGTGCTGAAGACATCAAAAAATTATGCTGGCTCTACAGTGACGCCACTGTAGAGACTGAAGACAATTTGAAAGGATGTTTCGTCGGACCTCGTCGTGAAATGATTACTCCTTGGAGTACAAATGCAGTTGAAATCACTCAGAACATGGGATTGAGCGGTATTCGCCGTATAGAAGAGTATTTCCCTGTAAAAGATGAAAATGCTGAACACGACCCTATGCTTCAGCGTATGTACAAAGGACTGAACCAGGATATATTCGAAATAAACATCAAGCCTCAGCCTATAGTATATATAGAGAACCTTGAAGAATACAACGAAAAAGAAGGTCTGGCTCTTTCAAGAGAAGAAATGGACTATCTTATTAAGGTAGAAAAAGATTTAGGAAGAAAACTTACCGACTCTGAAGTTTTCGGTTTCGCACAAATCAACTCAGAACATTGTCGTCATAAAATCTTCGGTGGTACTTTCATTATAGACGGACAGGAAATGGAGTCTTCCCTATTCCAGATGATTAAAAAGACTACTCAGGAAAACCCTAACAAAATCATATCAGCCTATAAAGACAACGTAGCTTTTGCTGAAGGTCCTGTAGTTGAACAGTTCGCTCCACAAGACCACTCTACCTCAGACTACTTCATCATAAAAGATATAAAGACAGTTATCTCGCTTAAGGCAGAAACACACAACTTCCCTACTACCGTAGAACCTTTCAACGGTGCCTCTACAGGTACAGGAGGTGAAATCCGCGACCGTATGGGTGGAGGTAAGGGTTCTTGGCCTATAGCCGGTACTGCTGTATACATGACTTCTTACCCTCGTTCGGAAGAAGGACGCGAATGGGAAAACATACTTCCTGTACGTGAATGGTTATATCAGACTCCTGAACAGATTCTTATCAAGGCTTCGAATGGTGCTTCAGACTTCGGAAACAAATTCGGACAGCCTCTTATCTGTGGTTCTGTACTTACTTTCGAACATCAGGAAAACAACGAAAAATATGCTTACGACAAGGTTATCATGCTTGCCGGAGGTGTGGGATACGGAACTCAGCGAGACTGCCTGAAAGGTTCTCCTGAAGCAGGAAACGAAGTAGTTGTGCTTGGCGGTGACAACTATCGTATCGGACTTGGAGGTGGTTCGGTTTCTTCTGTAGAAACAGGACGTTACTCTTCGGGTATCGAACTTAACGCCATACAGCGCGCAAATGCTGAAATGCAGAAACGTGCATACAATGTGGTACGCTCGCTTTGTGAAGAAGACGAAAACCCTATCGTGTCTATACACGACCACGGTTCGGCAGGTCACGTAAACTGTCTTTCGGAATTGGTGGAAGAGTGTGGAGGACTTATCCATATGGACAAACTCCCTATAGGCGACGAGACTCTTTCTGCAAAGGAAATCATAGCAAACGAATCTCAGGAACGCATGGGATTGCTCATTGACGAAAAGGCAATAGAACATGTAAGAAAAATAGCTGAACGCGAACGTGCTCCTATGTACGTAGTGGGTGAAACTACAGGCGACCACCGCTTTGCTTTCGAACAGGCTGACGGTGTACGTCCGTTCGACTTGGCTGTAGACCAGATGTTCGGCTCTTCTCCTAAAACATACATGATAGACAAGACTGTGGAACGTAAGTATGAAAACGTATCTTACGATGCAGCAAATATAAACGAATACGTAAGCCGTGTTCTACAGCTTGAAGCTGTTGCTTGTAAGGACTGGTTGACAAACAAGGTAGACCGCTCTGTAACAGGTAAGATTGCACGTCAGCAGTGCCAGGGTGAACTTCAGTTGCCATTGAGCGACTGTGGTGTAGTATCGCTCGACTATCGTGGAAACGCAGGTATTGCTACAGCTATAGGTCATGCTCCACAGGCTGCATTGGCAGACCCTGCTGCCGGTTCGGTACTTGCAGTGTCGGAAGCATTGACAAACCTTGTATGGGCTCCATTGGCAGAAGGACTTGACAGCGTGTCGTTGTCGGCCAACTGGATGTGGCCATGCCGCGCTCAGGAAGGTGAAGACGCACGTCTTTATACAGCAGTAAAGGCATTATCAGATTTCTGCTGCTCACTTCAGATAAACGTACCTACAGGTAAGGACTCGCTTTCTATGACTCAGAAATATCCTAACGGAGAAAAAATCGTCAGCCCAGGAACAGTCATCGTTTCAGCAGGCGGTGAAGTTTCTGATGTGAAGAAAGTTGTTTCTCCAGTCATAGTAAACGATGAGAAATCTACATTCTATCATATCGACTTCAGTTTCGACGAGTTGCGTCTTGGCGGTTCGGCATTTGCACAGAGCCTCAACAAGGTAGGCAGCGACGTTCCTACAGTGAAGAACCACGAATATTTCCGTGATGCTTTCTTGGGAGTTCAGGAACTGATAAACAAGGGACTTGTAATGGCAGGTCACGACATTTCGGCAGGTGGTCTTATCACTACCCTTCTGGAAATGTGTTTTGCCAATACCGAAGGCGGTATGGAGATAGAACTTGACAAGATAAAATGTGATGATATCGTCAAGATATTGTTTGCCGAAAATCCAGGTATCGTTATACAGGTGGCAGACAAGAACAAATCTGAAGTCAAGAAGATTCTTGAAGATGCAGGCATAGGATTCATCAAACTTGGTAAACCAACAGAAGAACGCCATATTCTTGTATCAAAAGATGGAGCTACATATCAGTTCGGTATCGACTATCTGCGTGATGTATGGTATTCTACTTCATTCTTGATGGACCGTCATCAGAGCATGAACGGATGTGCCAAGAAACGTTTTGAAAACTACAAGCAGCAGCCTGTAGAATTTGTATTTGACAAGTCTTTTACAGGTAAGTTGTCGCAATTCGGCCTAGACCCTGACCGTCGTACTCCAAGCGGCATAAAGGCTGCAATCATCCGTGAAAAGGGCACAAACGGAGAACGCGAAATGGCCTACATGCTATATCTTGCAGGATTTGATGTAAAAGACGTGACAATGACCGACCTTATCAGTGGACGCGAAACCCTTGAAGACATTAACATGATAGTATATTGTGGAGGTTTCTCTAACTCTGACGTTCTTGGTTCTGCTAAAGGATGGGCAGGAAGCTTCTTGTTCAACCCTAAAGCAAAAGCAGCACTCGACAACTTCTATGCACGCAAGGACACTCTATCACTAGGTGTATGTAACGGATGCCAGCTGATGATGGAACTTGGACTTATCACCCCTGAAGACGAAAAGAAGGGCAAGATGCTTCATAATGACTCTCACAAGTTCGAATCAAACTTCCTTGGCGTTACAGTACCAATGAACAGAAGTGTAATGTTCGGCTCTTTAAGTGGATCAAAACTAGGTATATGGGTAGCTCACGGAGAAGGAAAGTTCTCATTGCCTTATCCAGAAGACCACTACAATGTAGTATTGAAATATTCGTACGACGAATATCCAGGAAACCCTAATGGTTCGGACTACAGCGTGGCTGGTATAGCGTCTCAAGACGGACGTCATCTTGCAATGATGCCACACTTGGAACGTGCATGTTTCCCTTGGGAAAACGCATGTTATCCGGCAGAACGTCTAAACTCTGACCAGATAACTCCTTGGATGGAAGCATTTGTCAATGCACGCAAATGGGTTGAAGCAAATAAGAAATAATCAAATTAAATTATAAACGACTAAAGGTTTCTCTTGCAAAAAAGCTTGAGAAACCTTTTTTTTATTTTCATGAAGTTCTTTGATTTACAATCATTTTTAACGACATTTGCAAAATAACAATTATAAAGCAAAGAATGTTCAACAAATTACTCATAACATATTGTCTGCTTTTATTGTGCTCTATAAAAGCCAACTCACAGGTATTCAAATATATAGACATGAAAGACGGACTGAGCAGTCGCAGAGTTCTATCAATCGTACAAGGATCACAAGACTATATGTGGATACTTACACACAAAGGTGTGGACAGATTTGATGGAATACACTTCAATCACTATAAAATCACAAGAAATGGAAAAGCAGTAAACTTCTATCCTAACATCAACCAACTTCTTGTTGACAAGAACAAAGTACTTTGGGAATACGGAAAAGACGGACTGGTATTCTACTACAACGAACAGAAAGACTCTTTCCAACAGGTATTCGATGTAAGAACAGAATACAAGGAACTGAAGCATGTACCTATAAACTATACCTTTTTTGACAGTAACAATACGATATGGTTCAGCTTCGGTAAATCTATAGTACTGTTCAACACCGATACGAGGAAAAGCAAATACATCTCTAAAGGAATTACAGAAGATATCATAGGTATAACCGAAGGAAACAACAAAGAATTCTATTTCACTACCGGAAAGAACATCTATAAAATAAAGACAAATGGAAACAATCATTACGAAACAGAAAAAATAAATATCGGAATAGACTATTTTACAAACTATATTTACTATCACAAGGAAACGGACTTGATAGCCATAAGTACACTTCTCAACGGACTGTATATATACAATCCATCAACATCACAGATACGCCATCTGGAAAATTATCCTAACGATATATATATAAACACAATAAAGCCAAATTATAAAAATACAGACGAAATACTGATAGCCACCGACGGAGATGGAGTATACAAACTGAATCCAAAGACAAAAAAACTGTCTCATTTCCTTAAAGAGGACTACAACAGTTCCAACAAGATGAATGGAAGCATCATAAAGGATGTATGTATAGACAAATCAAACAGAATATGGAGTGTGATATACCCCACAGGAATTACTATCTACTCGGAACAATACAAGCCATTCGAATGGATAAGACACTCTAAAGGCACCGACAATTCACTCATTGATGACAGGATAAACGGTATAATAGAAGACTCGGAAGGTGATATATGGTTTGCCACTACCAACGGAGTAAGCTGCTATAACATAAATAACGAGACATGGAAGAATTTTTTTTTACAAAACTCAAAAGATATGCATAACAACAACCGCATATTCATATCGCTATGCGAGTATAAGCCTGGATTGATACTTGCAGGAGGATATATGTCTGGCATTTATCAGATAAACAAAAGGACAGGCAAAATAAACTATTTTGCACACCCAGCAAACTCTGAAAAGAATCCAGACAAATACATCAGAAGTATAATAAAAGACTCAGATGAAATAGTTTGGAGAGGGGGATTCTACTCTCTGAAATCGTATGATGACAAGACCAAGAAAACGGAAACATATAATACAACATACCCTATAACATGCCTGAAAGAGAAAGACAAGCATACAATCTGGATAGGTACGATAAACGGAATGTATATATTGGACAAGCGCAAAAAGAAACTTGAAAAATATGACATGACTTTCCAGACGGGATGTATCAACTCGATATATCAAACGGAAGACGGACTGATGACATATATAGGAACGTATGGGAACGGAATATTCTCTATAAACAACCAAACAAATGAAAAAAAGAATTATAATATAGAGAATAGCGGACTGATAACAAACAACATATACAGCCTGTCACCTAACAGATATGATGACATTATAATAGGCACAGAAAACGGACTGTCGCTGTTCGACATAAATAATGGTTCATTTACAAACTGGACAAAGGAACAAGGACTGGCCGTAAATAATTTCAATCAGAATGCTTCTGTAAGAACAAAAAGCGGACGTATCTTTTTTGGAAGTGACGAAGGAGCTATATTGTTATCAGACAGTATAAAACTCCCTAAACAATTCTCTTCGCACATGATATTCGATAACTTGAGTATCATGTATAAAACCGTACACCCTAATGAAAAAGGTTCACCACTTACAAAAAATCTTAACCAGACATCACTGATAGAACTTGATTATGACCAAAATACTTTCTCGATGGATATAACATCAATAAACTATGACAATCCATCAAATATATACTACAGTTGGAAACTGGAAGGTTTCTTCGACAAGTGGTCCGAACCTAGTGAAAACAACTCTATCAGATACACCAACATATCTCCAGGAAAATATAACCTGAAGATAAGGGCCATGTTGCTTGATAACAAACAGCTTTTGGAAGAAAGGTCGATCAAAATAATAGTAAAACCACCTTTCTGGCTTACTATATGGGCTTTCCTCCTATATATAATCATTATCATAAGTACTACTTATGCTTTTCTGAGGTATAAGATTATTCAAAAAGACAGAAAAGCTTCACAAGAAAAAATCAATTTCTTCATACAGACCGCACATGATATACGTACGCCACTCACTCTGATAAAAGCTCCTTTGGGAGAAATTCTGAAAAAGGAACAGTTGTCGGATGAAGGATTGACAAATATAAATCTTGCCATACAGAACACAGACAATCTCTCAGAACTTGCCAACAAACTGATGAATTTCCAGAAAGAAGAGCTGTACAGTTCTAAAGTTACAGTGTGCGAAATGGAACTAAACTCTTATATTAAAGAGTATCTCATCCCTTTTTATAGCTATGCAGAACAAAAGGACCTGTCGCTTATTTTCGAAAGCAATTTCGAGAAGTTGAATGTATGGATAGACAAAAACAAAATGGATGCTGTTTTGAGAAATCTACTTTCAAACGCACTGAAATATACTCCTAAAAAGGGAATTGTAAAAGTAAAGACTGAGCATAACAGGAATAACTGGATGGTCACAATATCGGATACAGGAATAGGTATATCTAAAAATGATCAGAAAAAGTTGTTCAAATATTTGTTCAGAGGGAGCAATACTACCAACCAGCTAATAACAGGCTCGGGCATAGGTATGTTACTGACATGGAGACTCATACAAAGCCATAAAGGGAAAATATCATATACAAGTTCTGAAAACAGTGGAACAAGTTTCTATCTGTCTTTCCCGATAAAAAGCAAAAAGTATATTTATAAGGAAAACGCATCGAATGAAACTACTGATTATGACGTTTCTGACACGATAATAAATGAAAGTCCGTCTCTTTTACCATTGATAGACATAAAGAAGAAACAGACTGCAAGCAATTCTCCATATATATTGATAGTGGAGGATAATAACTCTTTGCGAAATTTTCTTGTAAAATCTCTGTCGGACAACTATGTTACGGAAGGAGTGGAAAATGGTGCAGAAGCACTCGACGTTATAAAACAAAGACAACCGGACTTAATTATTTCGGATATAATGATGCCTGTAATGAATGGATATGAACTATGTAAAAACATAAAGGGAAATGTCAATACCAGTCATATACCGTTCATCATGCTTACTGCTCTTGGAGAGAAAAAGGATATCATTTCAGGTCTGGAAACAAAGGCAGACTTGTATATAGTGAAACCTTTCGACCTGATGGTGCTTAAAGCAAACATAAGCAACATTATAGAAAACAGAGACCTGATAAGAAAAAAAATACAGAAACTGATTACTTCACTGCCACAAAGTACAAGTAACGGAAACGATATTTCTTCAATCATTGATGACACACCTAAAATGATGTCGAAACTTGATGATGAATTCATACAGAAAGTTACAGAACTGATAAAGGATGGGCTAGGAAAAGGCTTGAATGTAGATACACTATGTGCAGCCGTCAATATGAGCAGAACCAGTTTCTACAACAAAATTAAAGGGCTCACCGGAGCTTCTCCTGCCGAAATGATAAGAGAAATAAGAATGAAAGAAGCAGCCTATCTGCTGAAGACACACAAATACACAGTGTACGAAGTATCTGATATGATGGGGTTTGCAGACCCTAAATATTTCACTGATACATTCAAGAAGTATTACGGAGTTCCACCAAGTATATATATGAAATCACAGGATGGTGAATTTTAAAATAGGAATATATAACACCCCAAAAAACAGAATAACTATGTCTTTCTATCTTGATTCGTTCATAACATTTTTCAGAATAGGACTATTCACTATAGGAGGGGGATATGCCATGATACCTCTTATAGAAAACGAAATAGTTGATAAAAGGAAATGGATTAATAAAAAGGATTTCCTGGACTTGCTGGCACTGGCACAAACTGCACCTGGAATATTTGCTGTAAACATAGCTATTTTCATAGGCTACAAACTGCACAAATTCTGGGGCGCTTTCATCATGACAATGGGAACCATTTTGCCTTCATTCTTGATTATACTCGCTATAGCTCTTTTCTTCCGGCAATTTCAACATATTGAAATAATAGAAAAGATATTCATGGGGATAAGGCCTGGAGTTGTGGCACTCATAGCTGTACCTACTTTCAAAATGGCTAAGTCTGCAAACATCAACATATATAATGTATGGATACCGATACTATCGGCCCTACTTATATGGCTGCTGGGAGTATCTCCCATATACATTATTATACTTTCTGGATTAGGAGGATATATGTATGGAACGTTTATCAGTAAAAAGAGGAGGTAGAAAGTTATGATTTTTCTTCAATTATTCTATACGTTTTTTAAAATAGGACTTTTCGGATTCGGAGGAGGGTATGCCATGCTCTCCATGATACAAGGTGAGGTGGTAACAAGATATGAATGGCTAAGTTCGTCCGAATTTACAGATATTGTAGCTATCAGTCAAATGACTCCCGGACCAATAGGAATTAATTCTGCTACATATGTGGGATATACAGCTATAGTAAATGCAGGATACTCACATGGAATAGGGATTGTGGGGTCTGTTATAGCTACATTTTCAGTAGTGCTTCCATCATTCATTTTGATGATTCTTATAAGCAGGTTTTTCATAAGATACCAGAAACACAAGTCAGTTTCTTATATATTCAGCGGACTGAGACCTGGTATAGTGGGATTACTTGCCGCTGCCGCACTTATACTTATAAATAAAGAGAATTTCGGTAACGACTATCTATCTGTCATAACAAGTACTATTATTTTCATTTCAGTATTTATAGCATCCTACAAGTACAGGTTAAACCCTATACTACTGATTATACTATGTGGTATTGCAGGTGGATTGATATATTGATTTATATACATTGATAAATAAATTCTATATATATTTACAATACATTGATACAAATAGTTTATTACTAAAAATACTGCTATTATTAAGACCTATATAATTCACAATAGAAATTTACAACAATAGAAAAATGCCAATAAGACAATCATACATCAACATTACAGCTGCAACAATGTTTCTTTTTTTATGTGCATGCAGCAATAGAAACAATACAACACAATATAGCGTTACAGGTGCTGATACATTGCACATGAAATATGCCGAAAATATAAAGATTATAAACTATAAAGATTTTACAAAAGTAGAACTGCGCAATCCTTGGGATACACTGAAGATACTCCATTCATATATTCTTGTAGAGAAATCAAAGCCCCTACCCGAAGAACTACCAAGAGGAAGCATTGTGAGAACACCGATAAACAAGGCTCTGATCTATTCGTCAGTACATTGTTCTGTGTTCAATGAACTTGATGCTTCTCAATCCATAGCAGGAGTATGCGATATAAAATACATAAATCTCGATTTCATTAAAGAAAGGAAAGCAAACAACTCTTTAACTAATTGTGGTTCAAGCCTTAACCCTGATATAGAAAAGATTATAGACTTGAATCCGGATGCCATATTGTTATCTCCATTTGAAAACAGTGGTGGATATGGACGTATAGAAAAGCTTGAAATACCAATCATTGAATGTGCAGATTATGTAGAGACAAGTCCGCTTGGACGTGCTGAATGGATAAAATTTTTCGGACTTCTGACAGGAAAAGAAAAAGAGGCAAATCTTATCTTCAGCAAAATAGAAGAAGAATACAACTCTATAAAAGAAAAAGCAAGACAGACCAAGAAACGGCCTACCGTAATAACTGAAATGAAATATAATTCGGCATGGTATGTTCCGGGAGGACAAAGTACCATTGCCAGATTACTTGCGGATGCCGGAGCCGACTATATCTTCAAATTTACAAAGGGAAGCGGTTCTGTTCCTCTCTCCTTCGAAACCGTACTCGATAAAGGGCATAATGCCGATTTCTGGCTCATAAAGTATAACCAAAAGTCAGAGAAAACTTATTCAGAGATTGCAGCCGACTATGCTCCATACTGTAATTTTGCTGCTTGGAAAAACAAGAAGATATATGCATGCAACACTGCATACGTGAGATATTATGAGGACACTCCATTTCATCCTGAGAAACTGCTGAATGACCTTGCATGCATATTCCATCCTGAATTGTCTGAAAGCACAAAGACTTCATTCTACTCTCCTTTGAAAGAATGATGAAACATATCCACACAAGAAACAAACGAAAAATTGGAAACAAAAGACTTTAAATACATAATATTCCTTTCCATACTGGTATTGTTGCTTACTGCAGCAAATATATATTTCGGTTCGGTAAGCATACCTGCAAGCTCGGTAACCGACATCCTTATGGGCAATGAGGCAGAAAAGGAAAGTTGGACATATATAGTGATACAATCGAGGATACCGCAAGCCATCACAGCATTGATGGCAGGTGCAGCACTATCCGTTGCAGGACTTATGCTACAGACAGTATTCAACAACCCACTGGCAGATTCGTCCATACTTGGAATAAGTTCGGGGGCAAGCCTTGGAGTTGCACTCGTAATGTTGGGTATGGGAGGAAGCATCATCACATCCGACATAACCATAGGAGGCTTTCTTTCTGTCATTGCAGGTGCTTTAACAGGTGCCATAGCTATAATGTCAGTCATATTGTTTCTTTCCACACTGATAAAAAACAATATAATGCTTCTCATAGCAGGAATTATGATAGGCTATATCACCTCCTCTGCAATATCACTGCTCAATTTCTTCTCCACTGCAGAAGGTGTTCAGTCATACTTATCATGGGGAATGGGAAGTTTTAGCGGAATATCACTCTATCAGCTTCCTGCTTTCTGCTCCACGGCAGTTACAGGACTAGTAATTTCCGTACTTCTGATAAAACCCATGAACGCACTTCTACTTGGTGTAAGATATGCAGAAAACCTTGGAGTAAACATAAAAAGAACAAGAAATCTACTTTTGCTTTCTACCGGTATTCTGACAGCCGTAACCACAGCTTTCTGCGGGCCTGTTTCGTTTATCGGTCTGGCAGTGCCACATATATCACGGCTTCTGCTTGGAACATCAAACCACAACATCCTACTTCCAGTAACTGCACTATGTGGAGCTGCTATGGCATTGCTATGTTCCATCATATGCATTATTCCGGGCGAATCTGGCATAATACCTGTCAATGCAGTAACCCCTGTGATAGGTGCTCCGGTAATAATATATGTCATTATAAACCAAAAGAAGATAGGATACTTCAACTAAACTCAGGCATTAACAAAAATGAGGAATATCACATCAAATATTATAATAGAAGCAAAGGGACTTAACATCGGATATAAGTCACGAAAGACTACAACAACCATACACACCGGACTTGACTTCAAACTATTCGGAGGGCAACTGACGTGTATGTTAGGACCAAACGGCACAGGAAAATCTACATTGTTAAGAACCGTATCGGCATCACAACCACCATTAGAAGGAAGCCTCAGACTTTTAGGAAAATCAATCTCCGAATATTCCGAAAAAGAACTGTCGCGCCATGTGGGGCTGGTTCTGACAGAGAAAACAAATGCCGGAGGACTGACCGTAAGACAACTCGTGGGATTGGGGCGACAACCCCATACGGGTTTTTTCGGAAGATTGTCCAAGCAAGACGAAATGATAATAGATTATGCTCTCGAAGCAACCGGTATATCACACAAAGCCGACGAATACACATCCCAACTGTCGGATGGAGAAAGACAAAAAGCCATGATAGCCAAAGCATTGGTACAGGAATGTCCGCTTATTCTGCTTGACGAACCTACAGCTTTCCTCGATGCCGTAAGCAAGATGGAGATTATGACTCTACTTCACCGTCTTGCACACAAAGAAGGGAAAGCCATACTGATGTCTACACACGACATCGAGCAGGCACTGGTTATGGCCGACAGTATCTGGCTTCTCACTCCACACAAAGGTTTGTCGTACGGAACTACGGAAGACATTATCCTTTCGGGCAAGATGGACACTCTGTTTCCTGGCAGTGACATAAGTTTCGACCTGCTTCATGGAGGATTCTCTCCAACAGTAAAAGGGAAACGCTCTATAATATTATATACAGATAATCAGATTTTAAGACATTGGACACAAAATGCACTCAACAGATACGGCTTTTTGTGTATGGAAAGTGATTCGGTTCTGGAATATACAAAACTGCCGGAACTGCATATCTACTCTCCTACCAACATAATATTAAAATATAAAGAGAATAGTTACAATGCCAGCAGCTTTGCACAATTAATAGAAATCATAGAAGACGTTTTCCATGAATGACATAATCAGATAGATGTTATTTCCATCATTGTCTTTCTTTTCTTTTCAGGAACTTCAGCCCCGTCAGCAGGATAGCCTATAGGAATCAAGGCCACAGGCTCGATATTAGAAGGCAGAGACATCACGCCACGGCATAGTTCAGCATCAAAATTACATACCCAGCAAGTGCCAAGTTCCTGTTCTGCTGCAGCAAGGCAAAGATGCTCTATGGCAATAGCTACATCAATATCCGCATGATCCTTATTGTCTGATCTTCTGTGCCACGATTCATCATGATTGGCACAAGCCACAATTATATACGGTGCAGTCTGAATCCATTCTCTTTTGTATGTTGACTTTACGGCATCAAGAGTCTCCTTATCCGAAATCACAACAAATCGCCAAGGCTGGAAATTGACAGCCGACGGTGCAAGACGCACACACTCCATAATATAATCAAGCTTTTCTTTCTCTATCTCTCTCTGGTCGAACGAACGTACCGAGTAACGTTTCTTTACTAAATCAAGGAAATTCATAATCTATTTTTTTTAATTCAAAAATCTAAATACAACTATCATGCATACAGGCAACAAATTTATAAAAAACTCTACACCTGCTATATTGCTTTTCTTTGTTCCGTCATCTTGTCTGCAATAAAATACCGACATGAAAAACACATACAACACAAAACACGTGTTCTCATAATCACACCACAATTAACTATCAACATAACAATTAACAAACAATCACAAAGATACAGAAAAAGCATTAAATAGAGTGACTTGAAAGATTTATCTTTAAAATTAGAATGATTTTAACTAATTTTGCCGATATATTATAAATAAAACAATGATGAAGAAACTTGTAATTTTCGATTTAGACGGCACACTGCTCAATACCATTGCAGACCTTGCAGCTGCAACAAATATCGCACTAAGACACTACGGATTTCCGGAACACGAAGAAAAGGAATACAATCTGTTTGTAGGAAACGGAATAAACAAACTGTTTGAAAGAGCATTGCCCAAAGAACACAGAACAGAAGAAAACATAATGAAAATACGCTCACAGTTCGTTCCTTATTACGACATGCATAACGCAGACTTGAGCAGACCATACTGTGGAGTGACTGATGTACTGAAAGAACTGCAGAACAGAGGTGTAAAACTTGCCATAGCATCAAACAAATACCAAAGTGCAACCACCAAGCTGGTGAAAGAGTTCTTCCCTGAAATAGATTTTTCTGTAGTACTAGGACAAAGAGAAGGGATACCTTCAAAACCAGATCCTACTATAGTAAATGAAATTTCTGCTGCAACAGGAATTTCGAAGGAAGATATAGCATACGTAGGAGACTCGTGTGTGGATATGGAAACAGGAAGAAATGCCGGAGTTGAGACAATCGGGGTAAGCTGGGGGTTCCGTCCAAGAAAAGAACTTGAATCATACAACCCTGCTTTCATTGTCGACAACAGCAACCAACTGATGGAATATCTTTTGAAATAATCACAAATTACACATAGCAATCTGCATATACAAGCGACACCGGAGTTGATGTAAAAAATCAATATAGTCTGATGTCGCTTTTTTTGTTTCAAAACACAATAAAAGCTGCACATAATATATATTGTTTCAAATAAAACTATTTCATTTCAATCTGTTTTGTGTTTTTAAGCATAAAATATTTGCATAAAAGAGCTACTAATCTTATCTTTGCCGCCCTAAAACTTAGAAAAAGAGAGAAAATGAAGAAAATCTTAATGATTGGAGCTATATCAACACTAGTTTCAAACACAACTTTTGCAGGCGATTATCTGACAAACACAAACCAAAATGCAGCCTTCTTGAGAATGGTTGCACGTGGAGCATCAATAGACGTAGACGGAGTTTACAGTAATCCTGCCGGACTTTCATTCCTTCCCAAAGACGGATTCCATCTATCGCTAACCGGACAGAGTGCATATCAGACCAGAAGTATTGCAGCAACTACCGGACTATGGACACAAGACGGAAGCGAGACTACAAAACATTTCAAAGGTACAGCATCGGCTCCTATCATACCTTCATTCCAAGGTGTTTATAAAAGAGACCGATGGACAATTTCCACTTCATTTGCCATTACAGGAGGTGGAGGAAAGGCTTCTTTCGACAACGGACTGCCTATGTTCAACGCACTGGCCATGGGAGGTATATATAGTGCAACAAGTGCCATCAAGCCAGGACTGATCAAGCCCGATATGTACGACATAAATACTGCAATGGACGGAAAACAATACATCTATGGAGTACAGCTAGGTATTGGCTATCGCATCAACGACTGGCTGAGTGTATTTGCCGGAGGACGCATGAACTACGTAAAGAGCGGATACGAAGGACACCTTGAAGCACAACTACACGAAGTGGGAGGACCGCTAAAGCCTCTTAGCGGAAAAACTCTTGTGAAAATGGGATTGGACTGCGAACAGAGCGGATGGGGTATGACACCTATTATCGGAGCAAACGTAAAGCTTGGAAAATGGAACCTTGCTGCCAAATACGAATTCATCACCAATCTGAATATAGAAAACAAAACCAAACTATTAGAAATAAGCACCATTAACGACCAGATAAGCGGAGGCAACAAAAAAGAAGGCGGTGCTACACCCGAAGATATACTGAAGCCATATGCCGACGGAGAGCAGACTCCAAACGACATTCCAGCTTTCTTGAGTGTTGCTGCACAATACGAAATACTGCCTACACTGCGTGCATCGGTGGAATATCATTTCTTTGACGACAAACATGCAAAAATGCTGAACGACCGACAGAAGACATTGAAACATGGTACACACGAATATCTGGGAGGTATAGAATGGGATGTAATCAAACGTCTGACTATAAGCGGTGGTTTCCAAAAGACATCTTATGGACTTAGTGACGACTTCCAGACAGACACTAGTTTCTATTGCAGTTCTTATTCGTTGGGATGTGGCGCACGTATGCACATCAACGAAAACTGGACTATGGACTTGGGATACTTCTGGACAAAATATAAAGACTATACAAAAAACGAAGACCATTATTACGGCAAAATGCCAATGAAAGGCTCAAACAAATACAGCCGTACCAATAAGGTGTTCGGTCTAAGTTTGAACTACAACTTCTGATAAACACACACTATCACAACCGATACCGGCAATAGAAAACAATCACAGATTCTCCTTTGCCGGTTTTTTTGCATTAAAAATCAACGTAAAACAACACCGAGAATCTCCAATTGATAAATTTGACAAAGAACGACTAGTCGCTTAAAGTAAAACGACTAATCGCTTAAAGCAAAACGACTAATCGCTTAAAGCAAAACGACCAGTCACTTAAAGCAAAGTTGATTAACCGAAGCAAAAAAGCAGAATACTCCACCTATAATAATCTGAATAAAGCATAATTCGGCAGAGACTTCCTTTTTAACATTAAAACATTCCGTCATCACATCCATACCACCCCACCCCTTTCATTTACACAAATAACCAATTTGACATTTAATTCTAACAAGTATCTTACATATTGACACAATATATGGCCAACAATAACAGTTTTATATTTTATAACACAAAAAAAAATCACAACATATACATGCTAGCAGAAAAGTATTTCATATATTTGCATATATTTTAAAAAAAATAAATCAAACTATATGAGAAAAAACAAGGCACTATTTGCATATACGTTTTTTACAGCTTTTTCTACAGGACTATATGCACAAAACATAAACGGAAAACTAATAGACGAAAACAACCAGCCATTGCCATATGCCAATGTAGTATTGCTAGCACTTCCCGACTCTACTTTTACCACAGGAGCCGTAACGTCCGAAGACGGCAGTTTCAAACTAAAATCCACAAACAACAACAATCATATCATAAGAATTTCCTCCATAGGATATTCCACCATATACAAAGACATTGTATCAAGCAATATGGGTATCATAAAGGTAACATCCGACATACAACAGATAAAAGAAGTAGTAGTAAAAGGCGATTTGCCAAAGATGCAGCTTAAAGGAGATGCCATGATAACCAACGTACAAGGAAGTATCCTGGAAAACGCAGGGACAGGCGAAGACTTGCTGAACAAGATACCCGGAGTATCAGCCGACAACGGAAGTGTCAATGTACTTGGCAAAGGTAATGCCGATATATATATCAACGGACGCAAGGTGCGCAACAATTCCGAACTGGACCAGCTATCATCCGACATGATAAAACAAATAGAAGTAGTGAAGAATCCCGGAGCAAGATATGACGCATCAGTCAAAGCCGTGGTAAGAATTATAACCAAGAAAGTAGCAGGCGAAGGATTTGGGTTCAACAACCGCTTCGTGACAAGACACAGAAGGACTTACGGATTGACCACTTTCGACCAGTATAACTTCAATTATCGTAAAGGAGGATTCGATTTGTCGGGGACATTGTTCGGAGGTAAATTCCGTTCCGGAAACAACCAGATACTGGGAATGACAACGTATCTAGACAAGGTTTGGGAACAGGAAATGGATGCAAGATATGGAAAAAATTCTAATGCTAATATTCAGGGAATTCTGTCGCTCAACTATCAGTTCAATGAAAAACACTCTATGGGTATAAGATATGATATAGACAGAAACTTTGATACTTATACTGATTGGCGTACAAATACAAATATCTATTCGGACGGGAAATTATTCGAAACAAATAAAAGTAGAATGACCGGCGAAGACCCATATACCAGACACAGCCTTAACTATTACTACAACGGACAGTTTGGTGACTGGTATCTGGACTTTAATGCTGACGGTATGTGGAATGTGAAGGAAGAAGACCTGCATACCAATGAAATAACCAATGATGATACAGAAGCTAATGTAAATACATACAATAAAAACGACGGAACACTGTATGCAGCAAAACTCATTATGTCGTATCCTCTATGGCAAGGCAATCTTTCATTAGGAAGTGAGTACTCACATACAAACCGGACCAATATCTATATAAACAAAGAAGGTATCCTTGATAATGACGACAGCAGAATAAAAGAAGGCTCTGTATCTACTTTCGTTGATTATTCACACTCGTTCGGCAAAGTAGATATTCAGGCTGGAATAAGATATGAAAACGTTAAATTCGACTACTATGAACTCGGGAAACATATCGATGAACAAAGCCGGACATTCAACAATGTATTTCCTTCGTTGAATATAAACTTCCCTTTAGGAAAAACACAAATCCAGCTGAGCTACAGCAGTGGAATAACACGTCCTTCGTACGACATGCTTAGAAGTAACACATATTATAGCAACAAATACACTTATCAGACAGGAAATCCGTTCCTTAAACCTATAATAAATCAAGACCTTACACTCTCAGCATCCTATAATTGGATAAACTTCAGCTTTACTTACAACCGTAAAAAAGATGATATCATACAGATTTGCGAACCTTATTCGGAAACAGATCCTACAATATCATTGCTGAACATAGTAAATGTAAAACCTTACAGTAATATCACATCATCGGTCACACTGTCACCTACTGTAGGATTATGGAATCCTCAGTTCACCGCACAGGTATATAAACAATGGTTCCATATAGACGGCCGAGATGGCGAACTCACACTCAGCAAGCCAAGAGTGGTTATGGTATGGCGTAACAATCTCACACTTCCTGCGGGATTTCTTCTTGATGTCAATGCTACATACTATACTAAAGGTCATACACAAAACATATACATGGGGGTAAACTCTTTGAATGTTTCTGCCGGACTTTACAAGAGTTTTTTCAAGAACAGGCTAAGTTTCCAGTTGCAGGCATCCAACCTGTTGGAAAAAGATGATATAGACTGTACTATATACAATGGTATAAAGACAACTACAGATTATATCACCAATTTCAGACAGATTTCACTTACTGTACGCTATAAGTTCAACACCACCAAGAGTAAATACAAGGGAACCGGAGCCGGCGACAGCCAGAAGAGCCGCATGTAAATACAAAGGCAGACATAAACGGAACTTATATGTCTGCCTTTGTTATAATATAATGTGAGGATTACTAAAGTTATTTACAGTTTAAGATTATAAATTCTATTCCTATTTATAAACCTCCCGTTCGGATACTTCTTTTTTCTGCAAGTATTAAAAAAATGTTACCGGACTTTCTCCTAAAGTTTATAGAAATAAAGAAAACATGAATCCATTATGATTTTTCTTACGGTAATCTATAAAATGATAATATTATTTTTATAATTTTGTGCGTATGACCGCAGTAATTGTAACTTATAATAATTAAACAATGAAAATATCAATCAAACTACTTTCAGTTTTTATTACTATATTATTTTACGGATGTAATTCGGACATTTTTATTAAAGACTTCATCAAAGAAATCCCAGAAACATGTATAGTAGAAAACGGGAAAGAATACAGTCTTTATTTCGATACAGCAGACTGGGATATACTGAATATAAACAATGCCCAATCAGATGATTTCAAGATATGCGACCTTGACGGAAACCAGAAAAATAATAGTCTCCCGTTAGAAAACGGCGAAACAGCTATATTATATTTCGAAAACCCATACCACAGATTCAGAATAGAAAAGCGAAACAGCAAAGAACTCAAAATCATATGCGAAAAGAACCTGGACAATTCTCCGATATGCTTTGACATTGAAGTCGGAAACAAATATCTTCATAAGTGTATCAATGTATCACTAAATCCGACAGACAAATTCATAATAGACAAAGTAGAATATGATTTATCAAACGATTTCAACTACTCAAATAATGCAGTAGAGCAGGTAGATTACGTTTCAGTCAATAACTCCTCATCCGACAGTCCTGTAAAAATAGGTATTTACCCTTATAAAAATTCATACAGGATAATAGAATTTACATCTATTGATTATGAAATAAATAACCTTACAAAGTATTTTGGTGAACAGTTACCAGAAATTGCAATACCAGATATTGAAGAAGGGAAACCGGTTATAAGAAATACCAAAGCTATATTTGGAACAGGCAAACAAAAACTCATTCCTGAAAAAGTGGACAAAAACTTCATATTTGAAGTAACCGTACCTCCAGGCGAGAAGAAAAATATTGAAATATATAATGAGATAGAATTGTTGACCACCAATTATAAGATATATGCATCTAATCCGCAGACTGGTGAAAAAATAGTATTCAAAGGTACTTTTTACAGTCGTGACCCATTCGGTTACTTAAAAATTCCCGAAAAATAATGAAACAGAACTTACCTAAGCTTGAATAACTTATGTAATGTACAGATTACAGATTTAATGAGGGTGAATGTGTTTACATATGAATATTTCCCAATCAATTGTATGAAATAGCAATAGGTATGAAAATAATTATCACATTTTATTATCTGTATTTTTTTTTTACTACCTTTGTCTCCGTTAAAAATATAAAGAAAAAACTCTTTAATTAAAATATTAAGATTATGATGACTATTGACAAATTCAACTTTGCTGGTAAAAAGGCAATCGTTCGCGTTGACTTCAACGTACCTTTGAACGAAGAAGGTAAAATCACAGACGACACTCGTATCCGCGGTGCTCTTCCTACATTGAAAAAAATTCTTGCAGACGGTGGTGCTTTAATCATCATGTCACACATGGGTAAACCAAAAGGCAAAGTAAACGCTAAATATTCTTTGAGCCAGATTGTAGACGCAGTTTCTGCAGCTCTTGGTGCAGAAGTAAAATTCGCTCCAGACTGTGCAAAAGCTTCTGAAGCTGCTGCAGCTCTTAAGTCAGGAGAAGTTCTTTTGCTTGAAAACCTCCGTTTCTACGGCGAAGAAGAAGGCAAGCCTGTAGGTATCGACAAAGAAGATCCTGCATACGACGAAGCTAAGAAGGCAATGAAGGCTTCTCAGAAAGAATTTGCTAAAACTCTTGCTTCTTACGCTGACTGCTACGTAATGGATGCATTCGGTACTGCTCACCGTAAACATGCTTCTACTGCCGTAATCGCTGACTACTTCGATGCAGACCACAAGATGCTTGGCTACTTGATGGAAAAAGAAGTATTGGCTGTAGACAACGTATTGAAAGACATCAAACGTCCTTTCACTGCTATCATGGGTGGTTCTAAAGTTTCTACTAAAATCGGTATCATCGAAAACTTGATGGACAAAGTAGACAACTTGATCCTTTGCGGTGGTATGGCATTTACTTTCGCTAAAGCTAAAGGTGGTAAAATCGGTAACTCACTTGTAGAAGACGACAAACTTCAGTTGGCTCTCGACATCATCGAAAAAGCTAAAGCTAAAGGTGTAAACTTAGTATTGGGTTGCGACTGTGTAGCTGCTGACAAGTTCGCTAACGATGCCAACACTCAGGTTTGCGAAGACTCTAATATTCCTGACGGATGGATGGGTCTTGATGCAGGTCCTAAAACTCAGGAAGAGTTCAAGGCTGCTATCAAGGGTGCCAAGACTATCTTGTGGAACGGTCCTGCAGGTGTATTCGAAATGGATAACTTTGCTGCTGGTTCTAAGGCTATCGCTGATGCTATCGCTGAAGCAACTGCTGAAGGCGCATTCTCACTTATCGGTGGTGGTGACTCTGTAGCTTGTATCAACAAGTTCGGTATGGCTGACAAAGTATCTTACATCTCTACTGGTGGTGGTGCTCTTCTTGAAGCTATCGAAGGTAAAATCCTTCCAGGTATTGCTGCTATCCGCGGTGATAAGTAATTCTTGATTTTAAAAAGAAATTATATATAAATAAAAAACGCTGTCCGAACGGTCTTCCAAAATCGTTTGAACAGCGTTTTTTTTATTTATAGTCTTCACTACACTATATAAACTACGGCTCACCCGATAAACATGGGGGAGCTATGCATATAGTTTTATAAGCCTGAAA
>JAHHQV010000012.1 GCA_020026175.1 Phocaeicola sp.
AACCGCCGTACACGGTTTTGCAGACCGCTGACTAAGCCACTCATCCAAGGAACCATTTTTTACACATAAGAGAAAGAAGAGGTTCCTGGCGGATTCGAACCGCCGTACACGGTTTTGCAGACCGCTGACTAAGCCACTCATCCAAGGAACCAAGTTTCATTTGAGTTGGTTTCTTTCTCAATTGCGTTGCAAAGGTACAGTTTTTTTTTGAATATGCAATACTTCGTGATAAAAAAATATCATTTTTATTACATTTTTTTTTCTTCGAGGAAAAATAATAATACTTAAATTATTGTTGTATAGATAGTTGTCTATATAGAGCATTTAAGCGGATTTTTATTGTTTTTTGTTGCATGAATCTGTTTTGTCTTTCAGATTACATCCCTGACATCCTTTGCATGATGATTTTTTTTCCCCTGTCAGTGTATTGTATATGGATTTACCCATATACAATACGCATATTGACACTATAATATATACTATTATATCTTGTAGCATGATGATGTTTTTTTACATTTTACATGAATAACTTTCCAATCTGATAAACCAAGAATGAAACAATCCAGGCCAATGCTGTAGTGTAGAATGCTGTAAACAATGCCCATTTCCATGTTCCGGATTCTTGTTTTATAGCTACTATTGTAGCAATACAAGGGAAATATATCAAAGTGAACAACATGTAGCAGAAAGCTACGAGTGGTGTGATATCAAGCCGGTCGGCGATGTTTACTTCTTCTGGATCTTCGTTTTCTGCATAAAGGACCCCGAGTGTACTTACCACAAGTTCTTTTGCGCCTACTCCCGACATTATGCCTATACCCATTTTCCAGTCAAAGCCCAATGGCTCTATCACTGGTTCTATTGCTTTTCCTATCTGTCCTATGTACGAATTCTCCTGTTGCTCTGCAACGCTTGAATACTTGTCATGAGAAGGGTAGTAGCCAAGGAACCATATAATGATTGATGCCACCATTATTATTCCTCCCATTTTCTTGAGATACTGTACACCTTTCTCCCAAGTATGTCTCATTATAGATTTGGCAGTAGGCATTCTGTATGGTGGAAGTTCCATCACGAAAGGCGTATTGTCTCCTTTTATTATGAACTTGCTGAATATCCTTGCCATCAGTATTGCCAGGAAGATACCTATGCTGTATATTGCCAGCAGTACAGTACTTGCGTTGTTTGGGAAGAATGCACCGGTAAGCATGAGATATATCGGTAGGCGTGCGCTACATGACATAAGTGGGGTTATAAGCATTGTTACAAGTCTTGACTTTCTGCTTTCTATAATTCGTGAACCCATTATGGCAGGAACACTACATCCGAATCCCATTATAAGAGGTATGAACGATTTACCGTGCAGTCCCATCTTGTGCATTATCTTGTCCATTATGAAGGCTGCGCGCGACATATATCCTGAGTCTTCCATTATTGAGATGAAGAGATATAGCAGAAGTATATTTGGCAAGAACACTATCACACCTCCGACTCCTCCCAGAATACCGTCTATTATCAGGTCTTTAAGAGGTCCGTCGGACATGTATGTTCCAGTAAGTTCTCCTATATAGCCCACCAGCCATTCTATTCCTTGCATCGGATAGTCTCCAAGCACGAATGTAGCTTCGAACATAATATATAAGAAAATGAAGAATATCGGGAATCCCCATATCTTGTGTGTCACTATGCTGTCCACAATTCTTGTGAAGGCCTCTGAGTCCTGATGGTTGTCGGTGTATGTTTCTTTCAATGCACCTGCAATGAATCCGTATTTGGCATCCGTCATGGCCTGTTCGCTGTCTTCGTTCATCACCGTACGAATCCTTTCTGCCTCCTTGTCTCTTATATTGAATAAGGTGTCTGCATTAGGCAGGTCGGCTATGACTTCTCTTTCTATATCCCTGTCATTTTCCAGAAGTTTGATAGCTAGAAAACGTGTAGAATATTTGTGTCGGATATTTTCAATCTTGCCTATTTCCTTCTTTATAGCATCTATGCTTTTTTCAAGTTCCGGTCCGTGGTTGATATGTATGTGGCGTATGAAATAGTTGTTTTCCTCTTCCTTGTGGCTTCCGAACTTGTGGTCGGGAACATATTCGTCATGCCATCTTTTGTATTCCAGCAGCGCTTCGTTTCTTATTTCTTTTTTTTGCATCATAAAGTCGGCACCTTCATACAGTCCGATGATGATATGAAACAATTCTTCTATGCCTTCACCGTTTCTGCTTATAGTAGGCACAGCGGGTACGCCCAGCAGGTGGCTCAACTGCTTTATGTCGAGTTTGTTTCCGCTGTTCAGCAGTGCATCATACATGTTGAGCGCTATAACCATTCTCACGTTCATGTCGATAAGCTGTGTAGTAAGATACAGGTTTCTTTCCAAGTTGCCCGAGTCTACCACATTCACTATCACGTCAGGTGTTTCTTCAATGATATGTTTTCTCACATACAGTTCTTCAGGGCTGTATGCAGAGAGAGAGTATGTTCCAGGCAGGTCTACAAGTCTGAATCGGTATCCCTGAAAGTTGAAGAATCCTTCTTTCGCATCAACGGTTACTCCGCTATAGTTTCCCACATGCTCGTGGGCTCCTGATGCAATGTTGAACAATGAAGTCTTTCCGCAGTTGGGGTTTCCCACAAGAGCCACGTTTATTGTGCGGCGTTTTCCTTGAGCCACAATCTTCATTTGTTTTTCCGATACTGGTATGCTTTCTGATATAGGATTATGATATAATGTCTCTGCGGTATTTTCTCTTGCTTCTTCCTCGCTTATCACTTCTATCATGTTCGCCTCTTGGCGTCGCAGGGATATCTCGTATCCCATTATTTTATATTTTATTGGGTCTTTCAGTGGGGCATTGAGAATGACCTTTACTGTCTTGCCTTTTATGAATCCCATTTCTATTATTCTTCTTCGGAATCCCCCATGTCCTAAAACTTTGACTATGACTCCTTTCTCTCCTGTTTTAAGTTCTGATAGTTTCATATTTATGAATTTTATTGCAAATATAGATGTAATGTATTTTATATGCAAACTATTTAGATTGTTTTTAAATAACAAGTTATCTTCTATCCGCAAGGTTATATTATGGATAATATGTTATAATGGTTATTTAAATAATGATTATTTTTGCGTTTCATATATTTCAAAATATAAAAAAATGATATGTTTAAGCAGAAAGTAAGAAGATATATCGAAGAAAAAGAACTTGTCGGTATTTCGGACAAGGTATTGGTGGCTCTTAGCGGGGGGGCAGATTCAGTGGCTCTTCTCCGTGTGCTTGTAGGACTTGGGTATAAATGTATATGCGCTCATTGCAATTTTCATCTTAGGGGCGATGAGTCTGTACGTGATGAAAACTTCGTTACAGAACTTTGTCTTTCACTTTCTGTGCCTCTTGAAAAAGTTCATTTTGACACTATGGGTTATGCTTCGTCGCACGGGGTTTCCATTGAGATGGCTGCCAGGGAGCTGCGTTACGGGTGGTTTGAGCAAATCAGACAGAAACACGGTGCTTCGTGTATAGCTGTAGCACATCATCGTGACGACAGTGTCGAGACTTTTCTGCTGAATCTTTCGCGTGGTACCGGAATAAACGGTCTGAAGGGTATCAGCCCGAAGAATGGATACGTGGTACGTCCGTTGCTTGAGGTGGGCAGGGCTGAAATACTTGACTATCTCCATCACATTGGTCAGGACTTTGTGACAGACAGCACCAATTTGGAGGATGTTTATACACGCAATAAGATAAGGCTTGACATCATTCCTATGTTCCGCCAGATCAACCCTTCATTTGTGACTTCTGTAGCCGAGACGGCGTCAAGGCTTTCAGATGTAGCGGTCGTATACAAGAAAGCCATAGGCGAATCGCTTGAAAGGGTGAAAAAAGATGAATTTACGGTGGATATAAACAGGCTTGGTGAAGAGGTAGCTCCGCAATCGGTGATGTATGAATGGCTTGCTCCTTACGGGTTCAATTCTTCGCAGATAAATGATGTAATTGGAAGTCTGGACTCAGAGTCTGGAAAGATATTCTTGAGCAAGGAATGGGAGTTATTGCGCGACAGGTCCTCTTTTGTGTTGAGAAGAAAGCAGGAAGAAAGTCATGAGTATGCGCTCAAGTTCAGTGCTATGGATGTGGATGAATGGTTCTCTGTTCCGCGTGACAATTCAAAAGCTTATGTTGATGCCGATAAGGTAAAAGGTGACTTGCTGTTGAGGAAATGGAAGTCGGGCGACAGGTTTGTTCCCTTTGGCATGAAAGGTTTCAAGAAAGTGAGAGACTATCTGCGTGACCGTAAACTGTCAGTGTTTGAAAAGGAAAATGTGATGGTTGTCACTTCGGGTAAAGACATAGTGTGGATAGTAAACGAAAGGACTGACAACCGTTTCAGGGTAGATTCGGATACCAGAAGAGTAATGGTAATAGAACTTGAGTGCATATTCAAGTAGATGTTTTCGGTGCCTAAATCATATTTATATAAAATAACATTTTTATTGTTTCGGAAATTCCGCTTGATAGCCTTTAAAGCCTATATCTGTGGTCTTTAGATTAAACAACGTATAAGAATCAGAGATTTATGTTAAATGATATAAAAAGGGAGAAACTCAATGACAAATATTCAAGTTTTTGTATTTACTTTGGGTTAGTGAACTAAAAGCAAATGCTTTGGTTGTTTTTTTATCAATAATAAATTAAAGTCTATGAACGAACTAATTGAAAAAATCAAGGAAATGAGTTCTGCTTTTGTTGCTGAAGCTTCAATGCAGGCAGAAAAAGGCAACAAGGCTGCCGGAACACGCGCTCGCAAGATTTCTTTGGACCTTGAAAAGGTGTTGAAGGAATTCAGAAAAGTTTCTTTGGAAGAATCTAAAAAGTAATGTTTTAACAACTATTGCTTATGAGGGTTGTATTGCTTGATGAAAAAAGTAATACAGCCTTTCTTTTTATATACCTCGTCTTGGTATGATAAAAATACATGTGTGTACTTAATACTGTGAATGGAGGTCCGTGAAAATCCCAATTGTCATGTTGGTGACTTTTAAGCAGCATGGCATTATGATTAAACGATTAATGGTTTAGATTAAAGCGACAAGGCGTTTGAACGTAAACGAGTAGGCGTTTTATAAAAATTTATGGACTCCTCTTTTTTGTTTCATCATTTATATATGATTCGTGATTAGGAAAATCCTGAAAATATCATTTTTTTTTACTGTAGCCTCATGGATTGCGGCTACGGTTTCATCATGCGATTATGGTAATTCTGCCGACAAAGACTTGCAGCTTGAGATAGATTCACTGAACAAAGTTTCGTACAGCCTCAGATACAAGAACCTGATATTGTCGTCGGAGGCAGCCAATAGGTCATTCAACTTGGCAAAAGACATTTCTTATGGAAAAGATGTTTCGCTCAACAATATGGGTTTCTGTGCTTTTATGAGGATGGATTTTGAGCAGTCTATGATTCTGTTTAAAAAAGTTGTTGAAATATCTGATAACGAGCTGGAGTGTCTGGTAGCTGACATAGGATTGATGAAGATATGTCAGCGAATATCATCGAACAAAGAATTCTATGATTACAGAAATAGGGCCATGAAGCGCATAAGGCGTATCCTTCAAGACGAGATGGTGCTTGAGAACTCTTCGTTCAGAGACAGGTTCAACTATGCCTTATCGGAATTTCATATTGTGTCGGGTGTTTATTTTTATTACCTTCAGCAAGATAAAGAGTCGGTGGCCGAAATTGATGCAGTGGATGTTAGTACAATAGAAAACGATACAGCTCAATGGCTCAACTATATGTATATGCGTGGTTCGGGAGGGATGTATAATGCATCAAGTAAGGAAGAACTCATTTTGGGAGAATTCGGTTTTCTTGTAAAGTGTCTGACGGTAGCCGAAGAAGGAGGGTATGTATATTTTCAGGCCAATGCTCTACAGGCTATGGCAGAGACTTTGAATTTCAGAAGCAACAGGAGTCTGATAATGGACAAGAAAAAGGCTTGGATTCAGATGGTGAACGAAAACAATTGTCCTCTTGACAGCCTGCCGCTTGAACTTGCACAAAAGGCTCTGAAACTTTTCAAGAGATATGGCGACTGGTATCAGATTTCGGGTACTTACAGAACTATGGCCACATACTACAACTATATTGACGAGCCGGAAAAGGCTTTGCCATTGCTTGGCATGGCTCTGGAATTTGTGAACAGACATCATGAAAAGTATTATGAGTGTAATGACAGTACCGACAGGATGAGTACGTATAAAGAAGATTCTCAGTTGTCTGTTGAACTGGAATGGATAAACAACGATGGCATAATGACGGTGCCAGAGTGGATAGCCCGACTAAGGGAGCAGCTTAGCCGTACTTTCTCGGCAATGGGAATGAAAGAGCAGTCGGACTACAACAGAAACATGTATCTTGACATTCTTGACTATACTCGTCAGGACAAGGAACTGGAGAGCCGTTATGAGGCGTTGGGTAGGGAATCTTCTTTGCTCAACGTATTGCTGGTGCTTGTCATGGCAGGTTTTTTTGTCCTGGTCATATTGTTTGTCAATCTCAACAGGATATGGAAGAAAAGAAACAATATATACACCGGACGCCTGAAGAAGGTGCTTGAGGTATGCCGTAACATTACCGCGTCGGTTCCGCTAGACGTGTCCGAACCGTACGAAGTGGCAAAAGCGGTGGAAGATGTTGTGCGGATAGATATCCTGAGCATAACGTCATCTGAAGATTTGTGGATAGAACTGAAGGGTGAAGATTCGGATTTTTTACATAGAGAAGACAGACCGCAATGGATTGACGGAAAATGTGTCTTTTCTCTTGCCCTTGTGGCTCCTGCCCGAACAGATGCTATAGGAACCTTGTGGCTGAAACGTAACTCAAGTCTGAAAAATGATGATATGTCTTTTTTGCGGCTTGTGATGCCTTATATGGCCTGGACACTTGAAAACGGGCTGAACATAATGGCTCTTACCGATGAACGGTTGCGCCTTGAACACGAGGAATACATACATCGTCAGCATATAGCTGAAAATAAACGTCAGAATGAGGTAAAGAAGGCGTGTATGGCTATTGTTACCGGCATATTGCCTTATATTGACAGGGTGATAAACGAGGTGGAAAAACTGAAGAACTGCTCTGTAAGCGAAATGGATGAAGTGAGCAGGTTCAAGCTCGACTATATAGACGAACTGTTGTCGAAGATAAATGACTATAATGACATACTTACCTTGTGGATAAAGATGAAGCGTGGTGATATAAGTCTCAATATAGAAAACTTCTCGTTGGGCGAACTCTTTGCCGTGATAATGAAAGGACGAAGGTCTTTCGATATGAAGAATATAGAACTGGAGGTGGAAAATACAGAATCGGTGGTGAAAGCCGATAAGGCTCTTACTCTCTTCATGATAAATACATTGTCGGAGAATGCAAGGAAATATACAGACAGAGGAGGGCGTGTGTTAATATCTTCTTCTGAAACGGATGAATATGTAGAAATTTCTGTAGAAGACAATGGCCCCGGATTGTCGCCTTGTGATGTGGAATGTATTCTTTCGGAAAAGGTGTATGACTCTGGAATGATAGGCATTGACACTGCCTCGGATACAGAGGAACTGAAGAAAAAGAAGGGACATGGATTTGGACTGATGAACTGTAAGGGCATAATAGAAAAGTACAGAAAGACAAATCCAATATTCAATGTCTGCAAGTTCGGTATCGACAGCGAGGTGGGCAAAGGCAGCCGTTTCTATTTCCGTCTGCCTAAGGGAGTGAAACGCATGATTGTTATGATATGTGTCATGGTGTCGGCTCTACATTCGTGGGGAAGAACGGACATTCCGTTGCCTAAGGTGTACGAAGAGCCTATGCATATATCTTCGTACGACAGCCTGCTAAGTATAGCCAACAGATATGCCGACATGGTGTATTACAGTAATGTGAAAAGCGAATACAAAAGGGCGCTCGGACTGGCTGACAGTGCTTTTTATTACTTGAACTTACATTATATCAAATATTCAGGGATGAAGAAGCCTTTGCTCAGAACGTATGGCAGTGGTATGGCCCCCGAACTTGTATGGTTCAATCATAGGTTTGATACGGACTATTATATAATTCTAGACGTAAGGAATGAAGTGGCTGTTGCAAGTCTTGCCATAAAGGATTTTCATAGGTATTATTTCAACAATGCTGCATACACATCTCTGTATAAGCAGATCAGCGAAGACAAGTCTTTGGAAAAATACTGTATGGAAATGCAGAATTCTTCGGGAAACAAGATTGTGGCCATTGCTATTTTCATTCTTCTTAATTTGGGTGGAATAGTTGCATACTATATGCTATATCTCAGACATATGCTTCATTACAGATTTTCGATGGAGCAGGTGATTGCAATCAACAGGTCGGTCTTCTCATCGTCAAGGATAAGCGGGGTTTCCGACAGGTCTGAAGATATATGCAAGGAGATGATAGATTTGGTATTCTCTGACATCAACGAGCTGGTCTCTGTCAGCAATATGGCCATAGGAGTGTACGAAGACTCGGACAAGAAGATACATATGGCATTTCATTCTTTGCATGATGACAGTCAGGTTGCAGAAAAGATGCATATGGCTTATAATGGACGCCGTGTGTTGGTGGAAGACGAATGGGTGTTCATACCTCTTAAAGTGGAAATATCGGGCGAAACAAAATACATTGGGGTAATGGCTCTGTGTTGCGAGATTTCTTCGGTAAGGGAGGAAGACAGGCTAATGGTGGAACTTGTAAGCGAATATCTGGCTGTGGCTCTGTATAAGACTATAGTGCAGACCGAAAAACATTATCAGGATATTGAAATAGCTAGAGATGATACAAAGAGGTCGGAATATGAAGACAATATGCTTCATGTACAGAATATGGTACTCGACAATTGTCTTTCTACTATAAAGCATGAAACGGTTTATTATCCTGGTCAGTTGCGTAAGCTTGTTGCTTTGATCCGTAGCAATTATAACGATGATGCTTTGACAAACGACAGGATAAAAGACATGTCGGAACTTGTGAGTTATTACAGAGATATATTTTCTCTGTTGTCGTCTTGTGCTTCACGTCAGATAGATGATGTTACTTTTCGTCGTTCTTCCATCAGAGTATCTCTACTGACAGACCATGCAATGAAGTACTATCGCAAGTCTGTCAAGAAACTCGATTTATACCCCGAACTGGAGATTGAACAAACTGCCGACCTTACTGTTATGGGTGATGAGATACTCTTGAAATATATGTTTGAGAATCTTGTAGATGAGGCTGTGAGATACCATGCTGAAGGTAAGATAAAGATAAAGGTGTATAGTGAAGGCGATTTTGTCCGCTTTGATTTCATTGACAAGCGCAGACACTTTCCTCAATGCGAGCTTGATATGTTGTTCTACCCCGACAATGCACATATAAGGGTTTCGGACGATGGCGATGTGCTGAGCGGTACCGAATATCTGTTGTGCAAGCAGATAATAAGAGACCACGATGAATTTGGAGGAAGGCGCGGATGTCGCATCAATGCTTCTGTTGTGGACGAAAACGATGGCTTTGTGGTATGGTTTACACTACCATTAAAAAAAGTTTTGTAATTTTGATGAATAAAATAAAGATATATACAATATTTTGAATATGGATAAATTTAAGGTTATAATAGTAGAAGATGTAAAGCTGGAACTGAAAGGTACGGAGGAGATATTCCGTCATGAAATACCTAATGCCGAAGTGATAGGTACAGCCATGACGGAATCGGACTTCTGGACATTGCTTGAAAGCAAAACTCCTGATATGGTGTTGCTCGATTTAGGATTGGGAGGATCTACTACTATAGGTATAGACATCTGTTCTAGACTTCATAAGGAAAGACCTGAACTGAAGGTGTTGATTTTTACAGGCGAAGTACTCAACGAAAAACTTTGGGTTGATGCTCTAAATGCAGGAGCAGACGGTATAATTCTGAAGACTGGAGAGCTTCTTACGGCTGTCGATGTACAGGCGGTGATGGAAGGAAAGAGACTTGTATTCAACCATCCTATACTGGAGAAAATAGTGAAGCGCTTCAAGCATAGTGTGCTTGCCGAACAAAGAAGACAGGAAGCTATCATCAATTACGATATAGACGAATACGACGAACGCCTGTTGCGTCATCTTGCACTTGGATATACTAAAGAGATGATTACTAATCTGAAGGCAATGCCTTTTGGAGTAAAATCTATAGAAAAGAGGCAAAACGAACTGATAAACCGCCTGTTCAGAACCGACGAGAGAACCGGAGTTAATGCTTGCCGACTGGTTACGAGGGCTTTTGAGCTGAGGATACTTGATATTGACAATCTGGAACCTGATGAAGAATAGAAACATCGTACATCCCGTCACAGTGTTTTTTGTCATGTGGTGGATAATAGCCATTATGTCATGGGTAGGGAATATATATTCATGGGGTGGCGTGCGCAGTCTTTTCAGCGCAGAAGCCCTTAGATGGTTTCTGAGATATACTGAAGACGGTGTAATGTCATCACCTGTGTTGTATGGCGTTATAATACTATTCATTGGTATGGGGCTTTTTGTTCACTCTGGTCTGAAAGCCGTGGTGGTACGCATAATACGGCGCGACAGAAGTCTTTCGGGAAAAGAACGGAAGTCATTGATGGTGTCTGGCTTTGTGTCAGGGGTATATTCGTCTATAGTGGCAGTTCTGCTTTGGGGACCATGGAATATAGTACGTGGTATTACAGGTAGATTCGATGATTCTCCATTGCATGACGGAGCTTTGTACGTGTTGTCGCTGGGTATAGCAATAGTGTCTATCGTCTATGCTTTTACGGCAGATTATTATCGTAGTGACAGAGATGTGGTAAAAGGTATGTCTTATATGTTTTCAAAATATGCTTCTTATATCATCTCTTTGGTTTTTGCCATACAGTTCATGCTTGCTTTCCAATATTCGTGTCTGTATCGTATCATAGGTATGACCGAAACCGAACTGAATATTATGTATTATATCTGCTGTATACTTCCTGTTTTCAGCCGAAAACTATAATGGATAATATCTTTTATGTATGATATGTCTTTTTATCGAGAAAAAACTTATTTTTGCGTATCAAATTAATTATTATAGAAAAAACATGAAGAAAGTTTTATTTTTAGCAGCTGCTGCAATGTCTATGGCAGCTTGTCAGGAAAAGGCCGGATATACTATTGATGGTACTATAGCCGGTGCAAATGACGGTGAGTATGTTTATCTGAGTAGTATCAACGACCGAACAGTTGTATTGGATTCGGCTGTAGTAAAGGGTGGAAAATTTCAGTTTACAGGTAATCCTGATTCTGTGTCTGTACCGAAATATATTTCATACAAAGGAAACGGCCAGAATATGAATGTAGGTGTTTTCCTTCAGAAAGGTAATATCAAGGTTGAAATGGCTGAAGGTAATACCAAGGTTTCAGGTTCTTCTGAAAACGAGACTCTGGATGAATTCAGAAACAAGTATCTTGTTATTAACAACAAGGTGGGGAAACTTATCAAGAAGCTACGTACCGACTCTAGTCTGAGCGAAGCACAGAAAGACTCTCTAGTAAAAGTAATGGATAAAATGGAATCGGAGGGAACAGAATTTGTATTGAAGACATTGGAAGCAAACGTAGAGAATGGAGTAGGAGCGTTCCTTGTTTCAACTTTTGGATACTCGCTTGATATAGAAGATCTTAACAAAGTGTTCAAGAAAATGCCTCAGCAGTATTTATCGTTAGAATCTGTATCACACATTAAAAAATATGTAGATACTGTAATCAAGACTGCGACAGGTAAAAAATTCATAGATTTCTCGATGGATACTCCAGAGGGGAAAACTGTAAAATTATCGGATTTCATAACAAAAAACAAATATACTCTTATAGACTTCTGGGCAAGCTGGTGTGGACCATGCCGTATGGAAATGCCTAACGTGGTAGCGGCTTATAAAAAATTCCACAAGAAAGGTTTTGAAATAGTAGGTGTATCTCTTGATAAGGACCTTGACAAGTGGAAACAGGCTATAAAGGATCTCGATATAACTTGGCCTCAAATGTCCGACCTCAAGGCCTGGCAGTGTGAAGGTGCTGCACTGTATGGAGTACGTTCTATCCCAACCACAGTTCTTGTAAGTCAAGATGGAACTATTGTAGCACGCAATTTAAGAGGAGATGAATTAGAAAAGAAACTCTTGGAATTGTTTGAATAGTTGATGCGTGAAAATATTTGATAGGATTGCTATGTATTCGTTTTATGACAAATCCAGATTGTTTCTATAATATGATAATAACTTAGAATTAAAAAAGTCTGTCCTGACTCATCAAGTTTCTCCTTAGATGGGAAAACTTGATGAGTCAGGACAGACTTTTTAGGTCACTTCTTTATTATAGGATGGTCAATCCTGTTTTTTTAGACATGTATCTTTTATTTGCTGTATTTTTTTATTAGGTCTGTAGCTACCTTGTCGCCTAGTTCTTCGGCTTTTTTCAGGTTATCCAGACCTTCTTTGTAAGTATTCTTGTCTTTTATCTGACAATAACCCAACATACGGTATGCGCCAGCATTGTTCTTGTCAATGGATATAGCTTTTTTCAATGCAGACACAGCTTCTTCTATCTGGTTCAATCGGATATGTATTCCTCCTTTTTCAGAAAGGTATTCTGCATTGTTCGGTTCCATTTCTACGGCTTTGTTTATGTCGTTTATGGCTTGCTGATACATTCTGCATTGCATTTCAGCAGCCTGACGGATGAGATAGAATTCAGCCGATACTTGTCCCATCATAGCGTCATAGAAATTGTTGTAATCTATAACAGCCTCACGATACATTTTTGCATTGTCCTTTATTCTTCCTCTCTCGTATAGATATGGAGCAGATTCCTTTCCGTAAGGTTCTTTGTAGAAAGTCATTGCGCTGTCAAGCAGAGCTATTACTTCTTTTATATCGCTACCTTCTGTCAGTTCCTTTGCCTTGGCAGCCAAATAATATGCTTCAGCCGAAGTCATTGCCGATTTGCATAGCTTTTCGTACGACGCTGAGGCTTCTGCGTATTTCTGCATTGCAAAATAAATGTCTCCTTGCAGCTGATAGTATATTCCTTCTTGAGCAATAGACAAAGCCGAATTAATCTCTTTCAAAGCTCTGTCTAAGTTCCAGTCGGCTTTCAGTTCTTCTTTTTTCTTTCCTATGCAATAGCTATATATCAGTTTTGCTGTATTGTAGTGTGCTTCTTCTTTTTTTTCTGCCACTTCAGCCATCTCTTTCAGATTATTCTCTACTTCCTTTACAGAGTTCTCTCCTTCTTCGGTCATATAGTAGGTAGCTTTACGCAAATAACCTTCCATATTGTTAGGGAACATTGTAATGAAGTCGTTTAATATCTCAAGATATTCTTTAGGTTCAAGCTGTGAAGCCATCATGTACAGAAACACTTGAGCTTGAGACTCGTCTTCTGGCAGACCTTTTTTTATCTTTATTGATTTTAAAGTAGCATCACTTCCCGACAAGGCGTTTATCTGAAGTCCTTTTGCAAAATCAACTCCTAATGCATAGCTTTCTGTTGCTTCTTCTCCCGCATTGTGCTGTATTATACCAATTACTTCTCCGTTTGTATTGACAAGTGGACAGCTTACTTCCTTCATGGCTGTCTTCATGTCAAGGGTATAATATGAAGAGTTGTTCGATATAGAGTCTACCTTCATAATAGAACCTTTTGACAGATTTACTGAATTCTGTGTAGAGTATGGAAGTATATATACAGCCTGTCCTTTTTCTCCTTTTGTAGAGGCAGGAATCAGAAATTCCTGTTTCTTTTCTATAGCTGTCTTAAATCTTACCACATCATACATATCATCTGCCCCCAATATAAGAGTTACAGGAAGTTCCTTTCCGTCGGCAGTAATAACCGAAGCCTTGTGTGCTCCCTTAAAAAGACTGTAATCTGAAATTCCTACACCTTTGTCGTCTATATAAAAACCGTTTCCAGTATTAAGAATCTTGTTGTCTTCATTATATGTTATAACAGAGAAAACAGCCTTACGGGCTTTTTTTACCCATTTTGGCATTTCTTGAGCAAATAGCCCGTTGAATGTAAAGAACGAAGCTATCAATATTAATGTCTTTTTCATGCTATAGTATTTCTGGTTTTTATTCTTCTGAAGTAAATCCTCTTTGCTTTATTGCTTCATAAATCAATATACCGGCTGCTACAGATACATTGAGTGATTCAATAGTTCCAAACAATGGTATTTTTACCCATTCATCGCAAAGTGCAAGATGTTCGTAAGGTACACCGGTATCTTCGGCTCCCATTATGATACATGTAGGCGATGTATAGTCGGCTTTAGTATAGTCATAATCACCCTTTTCTGTTGCCGCTACTATTCTGAATCCGCTTTCTTTAAGGAACTTTATTGTATTTGTCACATTACTTTCTCTACATACAGGTATAGTGTGAAGGGCTCCTGCAGAAGTCTTTATGGCATCGGCATTTACACTTACACTATTTTTAGAAGGTATTATTATGGCATCTACTCCTGCACACTCGCATGTACGTGCTATAGCTCCGAAGTTACGCACGTCGGTAAGTCCGTCAAGAAGTATTATCAGTGGATTTTTGCCTTGCTCATAAAGGAAAGGAACAATGTCTTCTGTCTTCTGATAAGTGATAGGAGAGATAAATGCAACTACACCTTGATGATTCTTTCTTGTTATTTTGTTTATTCTTTCTACTGGAACTCTTTGTACAGGTATGAATGTTTCCTTCAATACTGCAAACAGTTCCTTTGACAAATCACTCTGTATGTCTTTTTTTACAAGAACTTTGTCAATTTCTTTTCCTGCTTGTATAGCCTCTATCACGGCTCTTACGCCGAATATCATTTCATTTTTTTCTATCATATCTAATTTTGTTTTATTTAATCTGTTGTTATAGTCTTAATAATTCACGTGCATTATTTCTGGCTGCTTCGGTCATGGTAGAACCGCTCAGCATATTTGCAATTTCGTCAATACGCTCTTCGTCTGTAAGTCGACGTATATGGCTGTTTGTTCCATTTTCATCATCTTCTTTATAGACTTTATAGTGTACTTTTCCCCTTGCTGCGATTTGAGGGAGGTGGGTGATACTCAATACTTGTCTTTTCTGTCTTCCCATAGCTTGCATTATCATTGCCATTTTTTCGGCAATAGGGCCTGAAACTCCGGTATCAATTTCATCAAATATTATAGTAGGTAGTTTTACGGCTCCAGCTATCATGGCTTTCAGTGAAAGCATCACTCTGGCTATTTCACCGCCTGATGCAATAGATGCTACATTTTGAAGAGTACCGTTTTTGTTTGCCGAGAATAAGAAGTTTACCCCATCTATACCATTTGAGTCTGGTTCTTTACGCGGTGACATTTCTACTGAAAATCTTACATTTGGCATACCTAATGGCACAAGAAGATGTTTCATGTCTTCTTCTATTTTTTTTGCACTTTTTCCCCTTAATCCAGTCAGTATTGCAGCTTTACTTAAAACACTGTTATACATCTTGTGTTTCTTTTCTTCCAGTTCTGAAATCAGATCGTCGTACGAGGAAATCATATCCAGTTGTTGTCTGTATCCATTAGCTATTTGTATCAACTCATTGTCAGTCTTTACATGATGCTTCTGCATAAGAGCATAAATCATGTTTAGACGTGAGTTTACAAAATCCATTCTCGAAGGATTGAATTCTACCTCATCTTGTGCATTTTCCAGGTCCTGTGCTATATCCTTCATTTCTATATAGCAACTTTCCAGTCTTTCTTTCCATTCCTCTGCAGGATGGTACACATTGCTTATCGATTGCAGCGAGTTGATACTTTCCTTTATAAGAGCCACACAACCTTCATCACCTCCGGTCTTGTATGCAGCACGATATAGACTCTCCTTGATATCTTCAGCATGAGTAAGAGTTTCTGCCTCCTGTTCAAGAACGATTACCTCATCTTCTTTCAGTTCGGTCTCTTCCAATTGTTGCAGTTGGAATCTGATATAATCTTCTTCCTTTCTTGTTTCCTCAGCTTTCCTTATATAGTCATCCAGTTCCTTGCACACTTTTTTGTATTCAGTATATTCGGCCTGATATTCAGCCAGTTCATTATGGTCTTGTGCCAGAATATCAAGCACATTCAGTTGGAAACCTTCTTTATTGATAAGGAGATTCTGATGCTGACTATGGACATCTATAAGTTTTTCACCCAATAATTTCATTTGTGCCAATGAAGTAGGGGTATCGTTTATAAAAGCCCTGCTTTTGCCATTAATACTTACTTCTCTTCTTATTATACATTCGTCGCTATAATACTCCATGTCGTTCAGGTTGAAGAAACTCTCCATGTTATAAGACGATATGTTGAATTTAGCTTCTACTATACACTTATTTGCACCATTGCGTATGGCTTTTATATCTGCCCTTTGTCCTAGCAACAGTCCTATAGCTCCAAGTATTATAGACTTACCGGCTCCGGTTTCACCGGTAATAACAGAAAATCCTGACTCGAAAGTTATGTCAAGTTTATCAATTAGTGCATAGTTCTGAATAAAAATAGATTGTAGCATACCTCTTTTCCGGATTTAAAGTGTAATGGTTATTTTTGATTTGATTGTTTATTTTATCAATTTTACCATGTGGTTGACAATGTCTTTAGCAACCTCTTTCTTTGCTTTAAGAGTGAATTCTATTACGTTAGTTTTGTCAAAGATAGTAATTTTGTTTGTATCATGTCGGAATCCAGCTCCTTTATCGTTCAGTGAATTAAGAACGATAAAATCAAGGTTCTTTCTTTCAAGTTTGTCTTTTGCATGATTAAGTTCATCATTTGTTTCAAGAGCAAATCCCACCATTACCTGATTTTCTGTTTTCATTTTTCCTAATGATGCAGCTATATCTTTAGTCGGTTTAAGCTTTATAATCAAGTCTTCTTTCTCACGTTTTATTTTTTTGTCTGAAACAAGTTCTGGAGTAAAATCAGCTACTGCGGCACATAGTATTGCAGCATCAGAAGAAGGGAATTCTTTTATAGCGGCATTATACATATCTTCTGCACTTTCCACACTTATTTTCTTTATATTCGGATTTACAGTAGAAACATTAACCTGACCACTTATAAGAGTAACTTCAGCACCTCTTTCGGCACAATCTTCAGCAAGGGCATATCCCATTTTCCCTGAAGAATAATTACCAATAAATCTTACTGGATCTATTTTTTCGTAAGTAGGTCCTGCTGTAATCATGATTTTTTTCCCTTTTAGATCTTGGCTTTGGGCAAAGACTTTTTCCAGTTCTTCCACAATCCTTTCTGGTTCTTCCATTCTTCCTTTTCCTATAAGGTGACTAGCCAGTTCTCCTTCAGAAGGTTCTATTATATGATTGCCATAAGAACGCAGAGTATCAAGATTCTTTTGTGTAGAAGGGTGTGCAAACATATCCAGATCCATTGCAGGAGCGATAAATACTGGAGCTTTCATTGATAGGTATGTAGTAATAAGCATATTGTCTGCTATTCCATTTGCCATTTTGCCTATAGTCGAAGCCGAAGCTGGAGCAATGAGCATCAAGTCTGCCCAAAGTCCCAAATCTACATGACTGTGCCAAGTCCCGTCTCTTCTAGCAAAAAAATCACTTATGACAGGTTTGCTGGTTAGAGTAGAAAGCGTTAGAGGGGTAATGAATTCCTTTCCCGCAGGGGTCATAACGACTTGCACTTCAGCACCTTTTCTGATTAAAATTCTGGCCAAAACTGCTGCCTTATAAGCTGCAATACTGCCTGTTATTCCCAATACTATTTTTTTGCCTTTTATCATAATCTGGTAAGTATTCTTATTTCATAGTCATCACTGTATCTCTAAGTCTGATTTTAGTCAGAACATTCTTTGTATTCAGAGAAAAGTCACCATTCATAATCCATCCATAGTAACCCATATCTTTTTTCAATACTTCAGATACTGGTATACCTTTATATTTCCCGAAATTGAAAATCTCAACACCATTTTCATCATATACAATTCTTCCTGCAAAGTCAACGTTTTTCGAGTAGCTTGAATAGTTTGACAAAAAGTTTATGTCATTTTCTAACACGTCAGGATACTTGTCAAGTTGTGCCTTCAATACCTCGTAGGTTGCCCTTGTATCAGCCTCTGCAGTATGTGCTTCTTCAAGGTTTTTTCCGCAGTAGAATTTATATGCAGCAGAAAGAGTTCTTTGTTCAAGTTTGTGGTATATCACTTGCACGTCAACGAATTTTCTTTTTGTCAAATCGATGTCAATCCCGGCTCTTAAAAATTCTTCAACCAGCACAGGTACGTCAAATCTGTTTGAGTTGAATCCTGCTATATCTGCTCCTTCAAAATCTTTAGCTATATTGGCAGCAACTTCTTTAAATGTAGGACAATCTGCCACGTCTTCGTCTGTGATGCCATGTATTGCTGTCGAAGGTTCTGGAATATGCATTCCCGGATTGATTCTCATAGTCTTGCTTTCTTCGTTACCGTTAGGATACACTTTTAGATAGCATATTTCAACAATTCTGTCAGACGATATATTGGTACCTGTTGTCTCTAAATCGAAAAAGACAATAGGTTTTTTTAGGTTCAGTTTCATTTTCTGTAAATATTTAATTAGTCGTTAAGCATCATAGGCATAAGAAGCATCAGCAAGTCTTCATTTTCGTCCTGTTCTTCTGGAACTATAAGTCCGGCTCTTGAAGGGTCAGCCAGTTCGATGATTATATTTTGTGCCGAAATATTGTTAAGTATTTCAATCAAGAAAGAAGACTTGAATCCGATGCTCATGTTTTTGCCTTCATATTGGCATACAAGTGTTTCTTCTGCAGAAGTAGAGAAGTCTATATCTTGAGCAGAAATCGTTATACGGTTTTCTTCCAGATGAAGCTTGATAAGGCTGCTTGCCTGAGAAGAGAAAACCGATACACGTTTCAGAGCACTTATGAAAGTTACTCTGTCTATCACGGCCTTGTGTGGATTGTTCTGAGGTATAACAGAATTATAGTTAGGGTATCTTCCTTCTATCAGTCGGCAACTCATCTGATAGTTTTCCATTGTGAATACTGCATTCTTGTCATCAAAGCTGATCTGCACATCACCTTGTTCCCTAGGAAGGATGTTCTTTAGTAGGTTGGCAGGCTTTTTAGGAAGAATAAATGCTGCCTTTTCTTCGCCTCTCGATGCATAAGACTTGTTTCTTACAAGTTTATGGCCGTCCGATGACACAAGAGTTACATCCTGAGGTGTTATATCAAAATATATACCGTTCATGACAGGGCGCAGTTCATCGTCGGCTGTAGCAAACACACATCGGTTGATGCCTGCAAGCATGACATCTGCAGCCATAGAGATATTTACAGTTCCCGATGTTTTCTGAGTAGGCAAAGGAAATTCGTCTCCATTTTGTGCAATCATCTTGTAATTACCATTTTGGTAGCTTACGGCTATTTCAAGATTGTCATGGTTAATATTGAAAGTCAATGGTTGTTCAGGATTCTCTTTTAGAGCTTCAAGAATAGTCTTTGAAGAAATGGCAAATTTACCCTCGCCGTCATATTCGTTTACTTCTATGCTGGTAGAAAGAGTTGTCTCACTATCGGATGCAGTCATGGTAAGCGTACCGTCCTGTAGCTTTATCAATATACAATCTAATATAGGAAGTGAGTTCTTTGAATTGATTACACGGCTTATAGCCTGGAGGTGGCTGAATAATGTAGTACTTGAAACTATAAATTTCATGATTTATATATTTTATATTTTAAATTTTATATTTATATCTGTAAAAATCCTTTTCTTTAGTTATTCGAGATAAAGTTATTATTATTTGCCAAAGTTACAAAAAAGATTGCTTGCAGATAAAAAATATTCTCAAAAATTAGTTATCTATTTCAGAAAAGACTAATTTCGTAACCAAAATTAATTTGACAAAAATAATATGGAAATTACTGGAAAAATTATTGCAGTTTTAGAGCCTAGAGGTGGTGTATCTAAATCGGGCAACAACTGGAAGGTTCAAGAGTATGTTTTGGAAACTCAAGAACAATATCCTAGAAAAATGTGTTTTGATGTTTTTGGAGAAGACAAGATTAATCAGTTTAATATTCAGGCAGGTGAAGAGTTGACCGTTTCATTCGATATTGACGCTCGTGAATGGCAGGGAAGATGGTTTAACAGTATACGTGCGTGGAAAGTTGATAGGGTAGCTCAGAACGCTTCGCAGCAGCAGGCTCCTGATTATGGCTTCCCTCCTATGGGGGCAGCTCCAGTTCCACCAGCAGATTTTGCTGCAACCGATGATAAAGATGATCTTCCTTTCTGATAAGATTTTATAGTTGTCTTTCTCCGAAAAAGATATAATGACAAAAGAAAAATGCACTCTTGAATACTTTTTGTAAGTTTCAAGAGTGCATTTTCTTTTATTTAAGAATTCATGCTCAGTAAGAATTCATCATTATCTTTAGTTTTTTCAAGTCGTTCTTTCACAAAGTCCATGGCTTCTATAGGATTCATGTCTGCAAGATATTTGCGTAGAATCCACATTCTGTCCAAAGCAGTCTTATCAAGCAGCAAGTCGTCTCTTCTTGTACTTGATGCAACAATATTTACGGCAGGGAATATACGTTTGTTGCTCAAGTTTCTGTCAAGCTGAAGTTCCATATTACCTGTACCCTTGAATTCTTCAAATATAACTTCGTCCATCTTCGAGCCTGTATCTATAAGTGCTGTAGCGATAATAGTAAGAGAACCTCCTCCTTCTATGTTTCTGGCTGCACCGAAGAAACGTTTTGGCTTATGAAGCGCATTGGCATCCACACCACCTGAAAGAACTTTTCCTGAGGCTGGCGATACAGTGTTGTATGCACGTGCCAGACGCGTTATAGAGTCTAGGAAAATCACTACGTCATGTCCGCTTTCCACCATTCGTTTAGCTTTTTCAAGCACTATTCCTGCTATTTTCACGTGACGTTCTGCTGGTTCGTCGAAAGTAGATGCTATGACTTCTGCCTTTACGCTGCAAGACATGTCTGTCACTTCCTCAGGTCTTTCATCTATCAAAAGCATAATCATATATACTTCAGGATGATTTTCGGCAATAGCATTTGCTATGTCTTTCATAAGTATGGTCTTACCTGTCTTAGGCTGTGCCACAATAAGTGCGCGTTGTCCTTTTCCTATAGGGGCAAACAAGTCTACTACTCTTGTTGAGATGTTGTCGTTTACCCCGTTGCAGAGTTTGAACTTTTCATCTGGGAATAGAGGAGTAAGATGTTCAAAAGGAATACGGTCTCTTACAAGGGCAGGGTCTGCGCCGTTTATCTTGTTGACCTTTACCAATGGAAAATATTTTTCACCTTCTTTCGGAGGACGGATGTTTCCTTCTACCACATCACCGGTCTTTAGTCCGAAAGACTTGATTTGCGATTGCGATACATAAATGTCGTCTGGAGATGAAAGGTAGTTGTAGTCTGACGAACGTAAGAAACCATAACCGTCAGGCATTGTTTCCAGTACTCCTGAACCAACAATGATATCTTCAAAATCGTATATCTTTTCAGCAGGTTTAGGCTGTTGAGTTCCCGTTTCTTGCGTATTGTTTTGCGCCTGAATATTGTTGTCTATGTTTTGAGGTTCTTCTGGAACAGGAAGTTTTATCTGAGGGATAGCAGGCAACTGTATATTTTGTGATTGGTCAGAGTCAGCTTGCGCATTGTTATTAACATTGTTGCTTACATTGTTATTGTTCGCATCATTGTTTGCGTTATTTTGTTGTTTGTTGTTCTGCTGCTTGTTATTCTGTTGTTTTCTGTTGTTGTTTTTTTTCTGTCTCAGCTGAAACTTGTTTTCGTTTTGCTTTTCATTTTGTGGTAAAATAGGAACTTCCATTTTGGTAGCTTCAAATTTACCTAAAAGTTCACTCGGAATTTCAAAGTTTTCAGAAGGGAGGTCTTCTATAGGTATGAAATCGTTTCCTTTAGAGAAATCTATTGGTGCCAAATCCATGTCATCATCATCTAGAAGTACAGGAACTGGAGCTTTCTTTTTTTCAACTTTCTTCTTAGAATCGGTATTGTCAGGCTCTTTCTTTATTTCTTTGTTATCTTCCTGCTCTTCTTTTTCTATAGTAGCCTTGTTTTTAGAACCTGGTTTTCTTCCTCTTTTAGCTTTAGGTTTTTCTTCAGTAGTTGCTTCTGGCGTTGCTGATGTTTCAGTCTCTATTCTTTTTATTCCTTCAGCATCGTTCGATAAGTCTTTTTTCTTCAGAATAGGAGTGTTGGTTTCCAGTTTAGTAGCTTTTTCTTTGTTTGCAGTATAAACTTTATCACTTTCTTTCTTTACGCTTATTCTAGCTCGTTTTTTAGTCTGACCTTCCTTCTTTTCTGTAGACTTTATAGAAGCACTTTTGATAGCCTGTTCATCTAGTATTTTATAAACAAGCTCCTCTTTTTTCAGTGTGCTAGTCTTTTTCAACCCCAACTCTTTGGCTATTTGTTGAAGTTCAGACAGCTCTTTCTCGTTTAATTGAATAATATTATACATAAGAATTATGTGTGTATAAATGTTATAGTAATAAAGATATTCCAAGCAGTATTTATGTTCTTTCTTATTTTCTTCCGGTGATTTTTATATGATAATATTAGGAAAGATAAAAGTAGGATTTACTGCATTGAAAAAATATTACTTTATAAGATAATTTGTTTTTTGTTTTTATAAGATATTGTATTAGCCGATTGCTTTTTGTCTTTCAGCTATCTTTTTCGACTACAAAAATAGTCATTTTTATCCTGTTTTCAAAGTTATATACCATTTTTTTCTCTTTAGGTCTGTATAAATTCATTATTTTGTATTACTTTAGCATTGTATAAACATATAAAATGATTCAAAGACATGAAAAAAGTTATTTTTACAGAAAAGGCTCCTGCAGCTATAGGACCTTATAGTCAGGCTATTGAAACCAATGGTATGATATTTATGTCAGGACAGATTCCTATCAATCCTGCTACTGGCGAACTTGTAGATGGTGGTATTACAGAACAGACTACTCAGGTGTTCGAGAATATAAAGAATGTATTGGCAGAAGCTGGACTTACTACTGCAAACATTGTAAAGACAACAGTCTTCCTTGCCGATATGGCAATGTTTGCCGATATGAATGCTGTATATGCAAAATATTTTGCAAGTGATTTCCCAGCACGTTCGGCTGTAGCTGTAAAGGCTCTTCCTAAAGGAGCTTTAGTTGAGATAGAATGTATTGCTGTAAAGTAAATCATCTTTCTGTATATAGATAAAAAAAGCTATGTTACACACTTGTGCGGACAACTTTATGTTCAGAGAGTAACATGGCTTTTTTTATTTGACAAGCATATTCTGAGTTTGGATGATGCTCAATGTTTGTTTTCTTTCTCCTTTTCCCTTTTCTCTTGCATCACACTTATAAATGCCGAACTTATAATACCCGTAGGCACTGCAATCATGGCTATACCGATCATGCTTATAATACCTCCCATTATTCTGCCTATCATAGTAATAGGGTATATGTCGCCATATCCTACTGTGGTAAATGTCACTGTTGCCCACCAGAATCCATCACCGATGTTTCTGAACACTTCAGGTTGCGCCTCCCTCTCGGCGTAATATATAAGAATGGCCGAAAAACAAATCAATATGCCACATGCAGTATAAGCTACAAAAAGCTCTGTCTTGATTGATTTCAGTACATGCCCGATAAGCTGAAACGAACGCGAGTACCTTATAAGTTTAAACACAATGAATATGTAGGGCAGTATAATCAGATGTATATGGTTTGTATTCCAGTAGAGGTAGGTGAGTATGAATGGCAGCATAGCTACAAAATCCACCAGTCCATAAAACGAAAATATATACTTCACCCTTGCTTTCGATTTCTTTACATCTTCATATTTTGCTGGGGCAGAATACAATCTTAGTATATATTCTATAAAAAATACAAATGAAGTGAAATAAGTAACAGAATTCAGTTGCTTGTGATAAGTGGAAAAATCATCAAAAGACCCTAATATGACCGAGCCTACCGACATTAGAATACAGATAAATACAAAATAATATATAAGCCAGCTATATAGAATCTTCTGTATTCTCAGATATATTTTCATTTTTCTTATCTGAATGTTCGAAAATAAATTCTTCAGATTTTTCTTTTTTCCCATATACTTTTTCCCAATAATATAAAAAACTTTTCGTTTATATAAGTTCTCTGTTTATGTCAGTCTGTATCGTCTGCGCCCTATGCATACATTCTTTATATACTTCATCATTTTGTCCGCACATACCATCAGTCTATCTCAAATTCCCTTTCTTTTCTTATTTTTTCTCTTTCTTCCGCTTCACGCAATTTCTTTTCTCTCATAAATCTGTAAATGCTGTCCATGCTTGTAGGTAATTCTTCCCTCATTTTTTCTTCCCTCATATTCAGCCTTTCTTTCTTTTCTTTCTCCTTTCGTGCTTTTATGGCAGCTTTCAGTTTTCTGTTTGTATTTCGCTTTACGCGTTTGGCTTTTCTTTCCTTGTCAGCTTTTATGTTTTCATTTTCAAGGTATATATCTATTAGTGAATCTTTTTTCAAAGCTATCACTTCTTCTATTTCTTCTCTTACCGAGTCTGGCAGTTCATCAAAAGGCACGAAATTTGATGAAGCCACATGCACACTGTCTCTAGTATTATAGTCGAAAACAGGTCCGTCCAGTCCCAAATAGAAAGTAGGCAATTTTAAACTGTCCGATAGGGTAGGCTGGTAGCTTCCATATTTCTTCCATGCATTTGCATGTTTTCTGTTATGTTGCAGCATCCTTCCTCTTTTTGTAAAATTATTATATATGAAACCTATTATGTCAAGGTTTCCTATAGCTATTCCCGCACCTCTCGTTCCCAAGCCGCTGCTTATCATTCCTGCCGATGGAGCAATGCTCAGTCCATAGTTTTCTTCAAATTCCCTGAAAGGGTTGAGTGTGAATGTCATCTTATATTCTTTCTTTCTTCCGAATACCATAACATCATAAACAGGATTCTCTCCAAATTTAGTCCATATTGTATAGGGCAGCATTCTTATGTATCCTTCCCTTTTCCTTACCTTGGCAGTATCAGTAAGGTTTTTAGGTATGGCAAAGTCTTTTTTGAATTTCATCCATGATTTTTCTATAGGAGATTCCATAGGCTTGTCGTTTTCTAACGACGGCATAAAGTCAAACTTGATTAGCTTTATAGCATCTTCGTTTATCTTTATATCTTCAATTTCTTTTTTCTTTGAAAAGTTGTGCTTCTGTTTCTTGTTGTCCAAAGAGTTTGTCTGAGCCAATACATCATGCGATGTGATAAAAGAACATACTGCAATGATAGTCCACATCGGGATATAAAAAAAAATATCATTTTTAAAAAGTTGCGATATATATATACTCATATTCATTTCCGACTCTTTGTTTTAAGTTTGTTATTCCACTCTTCCAGCTCCTAGCCAATGCTTTTCGTAGTAATATTCTTTCAGACTGCTCACAATCACTCCCGAGCTAGTGGAAGCATGTATAAACTTATTTTCTTTCAGATATATTCCTACGTGTGTTGCTCCTTTTCTTTTGCTTCCTCCATGAAAGAAAACCAGATCTCCTTCTTTCAGGTTTCTCTTGAATATGGATTTGCAGTTTTTGCTCCTTTGTTTTTCTGCCGATCTTTCCAGCTTTTGCTTATACACGTTTTTGTATATAGCCGATGTAAGGCCCGAACAATCTGTGCCTTTCCTCGAATTTCCTCCGTATCTATAAGGTGTTCCAATCCATTTCGATGCTTCTATATATAGCTTGTGATTATCTTTTAAGGCAATGTCCATATCCAGCTTTATTGCAGCTATCGCTATTTCTCTTATGTTGGTGTTAACTCTTTTGCTGGTGCCGCATGATGACATTGTCAGTGCTGCCGACATACACAATAATAATGTACGCAAGATATATTTTAATCCTTTGCTTGTCATGTCATAATGATAATAAATTAATATAACATTAATGCAGCTTGTGTGTCACTGCATTAATGTTATCATTATTTTCTAGCCTGTTATTTTGTAGGAGAACTCATGCTTATTTCAATCATGTTCTTTTGTCCGAAGAATTTTTTGGCAAATTGTTTCAGATCGTTTACTGATACTTCGTTAACGGTCTTTTCGTAATCCTTGTTCATATCAAAATTCATCCAGAAGTATTGGTTAAGGACATTCATCCAATAACCGTTTTCCTTCTGGTTCTGATGGAATGTCTTTATCATATATTTCTTTACCTTGTCCAAGTCCTCTACTTTCGGACCTTTAGCTATAAACTCGTCTATGCCGTTGTTTATCAGTTTGGTCATCTGTTCTCTACGTTGAGGGTCAGTATCAAAGAATATTTGAAATACTCCCTCTTCCTTCGGATATTTGTTTATTTTACCGCTGGTCGAAACACCATATGTACCACCTGCATCCTCTCTTACTGTTTGTGTATAGATAATGTCCAGCAGTTGGTGCATAATGCTCATCATTACTCCATTCTTCTGGTTGTAGTCACATTTCCCCGATGCAATCATCAAAACAGTCGACTTGGCAGTCTCCATTTCTCTGGTAAAGTTGTTTTTATAGTTTCCCTTTCTCAGCTCAGGGTTCACCATTCTGAACTTTTCCTTTCTGTTTATTGATGGAAGACTTCCCAGATACTGCTCTATAAGAGGAGTTGCAGTAGCTTCGTCAATGTTTCCAACCATTATGAATGTAAAGTCGCTTGCATCAGCAAAACGGTCTTTATACAGTTCTATTATCCTGTCGTAGTCCAGCTTGTCAATAGACTTTTGCTTGATATTTACAACTCTAGGATGATTGTTGTAAAGTGCTATGCTCAGTGTGTCCAAAAACGCCGTATTAGGATCTGCTTCTGCATTGGCAAGCGAAGCCTTTGTCCTGTTGATGAAAGAAGTATAGGCGTTCATGTCTTTTCTTGGAGCAGTAAATCTCAGATAAGTAAGCTGGAGCATTGTTTCCAGGTCTTTAGGTGAGCAGCTTCCGCTAATGCCTTCGTTAGTACCGTTTACATACGACGAAGCAGAAGCCATCTTTCCTGCCAATACTTTGTCGAGGTCCACCGAACTGAAGTTGCCTAAGCCGCCAAGTTCAACAATCTCGTTCATCTTTGTAAATTGCAGTGCATCCTTGTCGTCAAACATAGAGTTCCCTCCCGGGCTGAAAGCCTTCATCTTTATTTCGTCAGCCTTGAAGTCAGTCTTTTTCAACACCACTTTCACTCCGTTGCTCAGAGTCAGTATTTTGCTGTCGTAAGGTCCGGCTTCTGTTTTCATCACTTTCCCCTTCTTTGGAGTTTCCCTCATCAAAGGTTCGTCAGACACTTTATCCACATAGGCTTCCAGTTTTTCGGCTTTCACCTTTTCCAGTATGTTTTTAATATCCTCTTTAGTAGGATATTTCATGTCTTCCTTGTCAGGGCAGAAAACAGCTATTACAGTGTTCTTGTCTCCCACTATCTGTTTCACTGTTTCGTTTATGGCTTCCAGTCCTATAGTAGGAACTATCTTGCTCATTATTGCAAATTCGTTTTCTATTCCCGGAATAGGCTCGTTGTTAAGGAAGTTTGCTACATACTCTTGCACATACTGTCCGCTTTTAGTCTTGCTTCTTTCGTTGTAAGCCGATTCCAGCGATTTCAGGTAGTCAGCCTTTGCTCTGGCATATTCACTTTCTGTAAATCCGAATTGTCTTACCCTTTCTATTTCCCTTACCAAAGCTTCTGTCGATGTCAGTATTCCGTCTTCCTTTGCTACGGCTGCACCTGCAAATGCTCCTTTAGTTTTCGAGATAAGGAAATCTCCGTCCGAAGCAAAAGCCTGCAAGAAAGGAGGCTCTGGTCTCTGTGTCATTTCTTCAAGACGCACGTTCAACATGTTGCCAATCATCGAAGTGATATAGTTGAAGGCAAGATAACTGATGTTTTTTTTCATTTCGTCAGGTATGGCGTCATGCTTGTGGAACAGATAGATGAAAGGCACTTGCTGTTCCTTATCTTTTGCTATCGTAATGATAGGCTCCACATTGTCTTCTACTGGGAAGTAGATTCTTTCAGCCGGATTCTCTGGCATTTCGATAGGCGAGAACATCTTCTTTATTTTCTCTTCCACCTTGTTTACATCTATGTCTCCCACTACAATGATACCCTGTAAGTCGGGTCTGTACCATTTTTCGTAATAGTCCTTCAAATCCTTGTAAGGAAAGTTGTCTACCACCTCCATTATACCTATCGGAAGTCGATATGCATATTTGCTTCCTTTATACATCTCCGGGAATACCTTTTCATACATACGCATCATTGCACCCGTTCGTGTTCTCCATTCCTCGTGTATCACCTTTCTTTCCTTGTCTATTTCTTTGTCGTCAAGTGTAAGGTCGTTTGCCCAGTCATGAAGAATAAGAAGGCATGAGTCTACTACTGTTTCTCTGCTCACAGGAACATTCGATATGTTATACACAGTTTCGTCTATAGAAGTATAAGCATTCAGGTTCTCTCCAAATTTCACTCCTATAGTTTCAAGCCATTCTCTCAGCGAGTTGCCAGGAAAGTTCGTTGTACCGTTAAAACACATATGTTCCAGAAAATGTGCCAGACCTCTTTGGCTGTCTTCCTCCAATATCGAGCCTACTTTCTGTGCTATATAGAAGTCTGCTTGTTTTTCCGGCAGTGCATTATGTCTTATATAATATGTAAGCCCATTTCCCAACTTTCCTATTTTTACATTAGGGTCTGTTGGTATCGATGGAATCTCTTGTGCAAATCCAGAAGAAATCCCACCTATAAATATTATTATGGAAATTGATTTCCTGAAGAATTTATTCATATTATATTGTTTTGATAACTTATTGGTTCAAGAATCTTTCTACTTCTATGGCAGCCTTACATCCGCTACCAGCAGCTGTTATGGCCTGTCTGTAGTGAGGGTCTGCCACATCACCTGCAGCAAATACGCCAGGAACCTTGGTCTTAGGAGTATTCCCCTCAGTAATGATATATCCCACTTCGTCGGTGTCAATCCAAGGCTTGAAGATATCAGAGTTTGGCTTGTGTCCTATTGCAAGGAAGAAACCGTCTACAGCTATGTCATATCTTTCCTCGTCGGCTTCGCCCATTCTTTTCACAAGATGCACTCCTTCAACTCCGTTGTCGCCAAACAGACCTACGGCATTGTGTTCAAACAATACTTTGATTTTCGGATGGTTCAACACTCTTTCCTGCATTATTTTCGAAGCACGTAAGAAAGGCTTTCTCACCAGCAGATACACTTCGCTTGCAAGGCTTGCCAGATAGATAGCTTCCTCACATGCAGTATCTCCACCTCCAACTACGGCTACTTTTTTCTTTCTGTAGAAGAAACCGTCGCAAGTGGCACATGCGCTCACACCCATTCCTGCATATTTCTTTTCATCTTCCAGTCCGAGATATTTTGCAGTAGCTCCTGTAGAAATAATTACGGCGTCTGCAGTTATTTCTTTTTCTCCGTCTACAGTAAATTTATATGGAGCTTTGCTAAGGTCGGCTCCTGTCACGATTCCTGTTCTTATATCAGCACCGAATTTCTCAGCCTGTTTTCTCAGGTCGTCCATCAGTACCGGACCGGTAACTCCTTCTGGATAGCCTGGAAAGTTTTCCACTTCAGTAGTTGTTGTAAGTTGTCCTCCCGGTTGCAGACCTTCGTACAATACTGGACTCAAGTTTGCTCTTCCGGTGTATATAGCTGCCGTATATCCGGCAGGTCCTGAACCTATAATCAGGCATTTTACGTGTTCTGTTGCCATTTTTCCTAAAATTTTAGTGTGTGAATAATATAATATATTTATTTGTTTTTCAGAATCCGCACTTATCTCAAGTCGATGATTTCAGCGTCAGAATGTGCATCCATGTCAAACCTGAAATTATCTTCCGAGAGTTTGTCGTTTTTCTGATATTTCTTTACAGTTATAATTTCTTTCTCTGCCTCCGAATAAATGAATTCTATATTTATAGGTTCCATTTTCGGGTTTATAAGCACCTTCATACATTCATAATACTGTTGTATTTCTGGTGTTAGTATAATTTCGTCACAGGTCTCCCCGCCGAATTTCTTTTTTCCGGCATATTTATAGTTGAATCCCTCCTCATACATTCTCAATATCGAATAAGGGTTTATCAAGTTCTGCTCTTCAATGGTAGGAGTTGATATATTCACCTCGTTGTTGGCCTCTATATAGCTCCATTGCGTCACTCCGTCAAACCATGTCTTTACACCGTCACAGTCCACCATGAACATATTGTTTTTCAGCGAAATTGTTCCGTTCACCGAGCCGCCGAATTTTATATCAACACCTCCCAGTTTCTCGTATGCTGCAGTTACGCTTTGCAGTATTTCTTTTGCTTTCTCATCTTTCTGTGCATAAATGTCAATGTTTTGAGTCAGTAACAATAAAGAAGCAATCCATAAGTTTTTTATTGATTTTATATTCATACCAGTATCATGTTAAAGATGAAATATACGGTTCTTATTATCAGTTGTTTCTTAGTGCCGACAGTCTCATCTGCAAGTCCTCTTCACTTATGCAGATGACATCTCTTGCCTTGCTACCATTAGCCGGACCAACTATACCTGCTCTTTCCAGCTGGTCCATTATCCTACCCGCTCTGTTGTAACCAAGCGACAGCTTTCTTTGTATAAGCGAGGTAGAACCTTGCTGGTGATAGATAATCAGTCGTGCAGCTTCTTCAAACATAGGGTCCAGTCTGTTCATGTCCACATCCGCAGCACCTCCGGCATCTGCATTTTCGTCCACATATTCAGGCAGCATAAATGCAGTAGGGTAGCCCTGTTGTCTGCTTATATATTCGGCTATCTTTTCCACCTCCGGAGTATCTACAAAGGCACACTGTACACGCACAGGGTCATTCCCCTGCAAGTAGAGCATATCACCCTTACCAATCAGTTGCTGTGCTCCCGGACGGTCTAATATGGTTCTCGAGTCCATCATCGAAGCAACTCTGAAAGCTACACGCGCAGGGAAGTTTGCTTTGATGGTACCTGTAATGATGTTAGTAGTAGGTCTCTGTGTAGCAATGATGGCATGTATCCCTACAGCACGAGCCAGCTGTGCAATACGGCAAATCGGAAGTTCCACCTCTTTGCCTGCTGTCATAATCAGATCACCGAATTCATCAATTATAATCACAATATAAGGCATAAACCTGTGTCCGTTTTCAGGATTCAACTGTCGGTTTATGAATTTGGCGTTATATTCCTTAATGTTTCGGCATCCTGCTTTTTTCAGCAAGTCATATCTGCTGTCCATTTCCACACAAAGAGAGTTTAGTGTCTGTACCACCTTGGTCACATCTGTTATGATGGCATCGTCTCCGTCAGGAAGTTTGGCAAGGAAATGCTTTTCAATAGGAGCATATATTGCAAATTCCACTTTTTTAGGATCGATGATAACGAATTTCAGTTCGCTTGGATGCTTTTTATATAACAATGAAGTCACTATTGCATTTAGACCCACAGATTTACCTTGTCCTGTAGCACCCGCCACCAGCATATGTGGAGCTTTTGCCAGGTCTACCATGAACACCTCATTAGTGATAGTCTTTCCAAGAGCCACAGGCAGGTCGTAAGTAGTCTCTAGAAACTTTTTGCTTGCCAGTACAATGCTCATAGGCACTATTTTAGGGCTTGCGTTAGGGACCTCTATACCTATTGTACCTTTCCCAGGTATAGGCGCTATAATTCTGATGCCCAGTGCCGAAAGGCTTAATGCTATATCATCTTCCAGATTTCGTATTTTTGATATTCTCACTCCCTCAGCCGGAGTTATTTCATACAGAGTGATAGTAGGTCCCACATTAGCCTTGATTGACGAAATCTCTATACCGAAGCTCCTCAACACTTGTATGATTCTGTTCTTGTTGGCATTCTGCTCTTCCATGTCGATGCTTGGTCCCTCATCCGGGTAAGTCTTCAGAAGGTCAAGAGTAGGAAACTTATACAATTCCAAGTCTAGACGTGGATTATAAGGGATATTTATATTACCTCTTTTGTCCACAGTCTCCTCCTTCACCGGTTCTATTTCAAAGGCAGGCTCTTCATTGTCTTTATCAGCCGTCATGCCTTGTCTGCCCGGTTTTTCTATAGGCTTGTCATACTGTCTTCCCATATTCACGTTGTCGTTAATATTGTCGTCCAGAGACAGCTCTATGCTGTTGTCCTCTTTTTCGTCAGAAAGGATACCTTCATCAGCCGTATCATCTTCATACACTCCATCATTTGCGTTATCATAAGTTGATGGTCTCATCACAGTCTCCTTAGGCTCTGTAATGATAGGTTTTACTATATCCGCTTCATGATTTTTCCCCTCATAAGTGTAACTCTTTGTCACACTGCTCATGTCATCTGCTGCAATGTTGCTGTTTGCTGAGCCGTTATTCCCTTTGTCATCACTGTTGCCGATATTTTCATCACCTTTATCAGCCTTCTTTTTGCCGAACAATCTCCCCAAGAGTCCACCTGGAACAAACTTTTCATACCATTTAGTCTTGATAGTCTTTTCAGTTTCCTCTTCATTATCAATTCCCTCTTCTACCGTTTTTTCCGCCGTGTCGTTTTCGCAAGATATTTCTGCATCGCTAGTCTCTTCCTTATAAACTTCGTCAGCAACATTTTCAGGCATAGCCTTTTCACCTATTCTTATAAAGCTAGGATGAAGCGCCTTTCTCACCACGTCCATAGTATCTCTTCTTATTATCACACCTATTATGATGCCTGTAGCCAATATACACAGAAAAACCCCCGGTGCCCCAATCATCGATTCCAGCCATAAAGACACATTATATCCGTGCATACCTCCAGGATAGATAAACGAGTTTTCAAACAGATTGTTGAATATGAATCCCAAAGCTATCGACATCCAGTACATTATAGTCATCGAGCCGACAAACCATTTCCAGACCTTAAAGTCGTATGCTTTCATCAGTTTCGTTCCTGCTATCAGGAAAATCAGTACTATGAAGTACGAAGGAAAGCCAAAACATCCGTTTATGAAAAATTCCGCCAGTCTGGCACCAGCCGGTCCCGTATGGTTCTGTATTGTTTCAGAACTGTCTCCGACATTGCCTGTCAGAATACTTTGGTCAGCCCCTCCAGCCGAAACGAACGAAGTAAAGGCCAGAAACAGATATACCCCGAACATCAGACATATCAGTCCTCCTATAAAATGTCCTGTTTCCCCGTTTATTGCAGTCTTCAGTTTTCCCACTTTATAGTCATTGCCAGTTATGGTAGTTTTATTGTTGTCTTTCTTATTACCCATAGTCTTTTTGTTGTCATTTATGAAAAAGTAATGCAAATATAATGTTTTACCAATTACTTTCCTACAGAACTTCGCCTATAATATAATGTATGAGAAAAAATTTTTATCTTTGCAGAAGTTTTTTATTCCATTCAATAAATATGAAATCAAAGAATCAACCAATATTTGATGCAAATACAGTAGAGTTTGTTACGGTTGCTGCCGAATTCTGTGGATTTTTAGAACGCACTATGGAATTACAGCTTTCCGAGTTTGTAGACCGTAGCCTGAAACTTCTTCCCTTATTATATCTCAAGGCATCTTTGTTGCCCGAATGTGAGCCTGTCGATGACATCGAGCCGGAGACTTTCGTTACAGAAACAGATTACGAACACGTACGCAGCATGATAGCAGTACAGTTAGGTCCCGACGACGATTATCTTGAAGTCTTCCTCGACGAGATGGCATACAGCGATACTCCTATCAAGCAGAACATTTCCGAAGGTCTTGCCGATATTTACCAGCCTCTTAAAGATTTCGTGTGTGTATATAGCCTTGGCTATGACATGACCATGAATGATGCGCTTTACAGGTGCAAGTGTCATTTTGCCGAATATTGGGGTAGGGCTCTCACCAATGTAATGCGTGCCTTACACAATATCAAGTATCATTCAGAAAATTTAGACGATTAAGAAAAAGAATCCTATAATAATGTCACATTTTCAATCTATAATAGACAAGAAACTTGTTTCCGAGATGCCAAGAGAGTCATTCCCAGGACGCATAATCATCATCTACACCGAGTCGGATGCCCGTAAGGCTGTAAACTACCTCAACAGTTGTAAGGTGGTAGGTATAGATACCGAAACCCGTCCTTCCTTCAAGAAAGGCAAGAACAACAAGGTAGCACTTCTTCAGGTTTCCACAGCCGATACATGTTTTCTGTTTCGTCTTAACCACATCGGCATACCCGATTTCCTTTCCGAATTTCTTCAGAACGATGTCCTTAAAATAGGCTTGTCTCTCAGGGATGACTTCAATATGCTTTGCCGTTCCAACAAGAACGAGGCAAATATCCGTGAAGGCAACTGGATAGAGCTTCAGGATTTCGTGCCACGTTATGGCATACAGGAGAAGAGTTTACAGAAGATATATGCTATTCTTTTCGGAAAGAAGATTTCCAAAAGCCAGCGCCTGTCCAATTGGGAGGCAGATGTACTGACCGATGCACAGCAGCTTTATGCAGCGACCGATGCATGGGCTACACTCATGATTTACAACAAACTTGTCAATACTCAACTTTAGAATATCAATTAAAAGACTAAAATGAATAAAGTTTACTTAAAACCACGTAAAGAAGAATCGTTGCTTCGTTTCCACCCTTGGGTTTTTTCGGGTGCTATAGCGCGTATCGAAGGTAACCCCGAAGAGGGAGAAGTTGTAGAAGTTTATACTTCCGATAAACAATATATAGCCTCAGGACATTACCAGATAGGAAGCATAGCAGTGCGTGTACTTACATTCCAGCACGAAGAGATTGACCACAATTTCTGGGTGCGTCGTCTTTCGGTTGCCAGAGACTTACGTATGGCTCTTCGTCTCATAGATACACCTACCAACAATGCCTGCCGTCTTGTACATGGCGAAGGCGATAATCTTCCGGGACTTATTATTGACATCTACGACCACACTGCCGTCATGCAGGCACATTCGGCAGGAATGCATCTCTACCGTCATCAGATAGCCGAAGCCCTGAAGGAAGTGATGGGCGATACTATACACAACATTTACTACAAGAGTGAGACAACTCTTCCTTACAAGGCCGATTTGGAGTCTACCGAAAACGGATTCCTCTTGGGAGGCAGTGCAGAGAATGTGGCAAAGGAAAACGGTCTGCTTTTCCATGTCGATTGGTTGAAAGGACAGAAAACAGGATTCTTTGTCGACCAGCGTGACAACCGTTCCCTTCTTGAACATTATTCACACGGACGTAATGTACTCAATATGTTCTGCTACACTGGCGGATTCTCGTTCTATGCTATGCGTGGAGGAGCCAACCTTGTACACTCGGTTGATAGTTCCTCAAAGGCCATCGACCTTACCCGTGCCAATGTAGAGCTCAATTTCCCTGGCGACAATCGTCACGAAGCTTATGCCGAAGATGCCTTCAAGTATCTCGATAGGATGGGGGGAGAGTACGACCTTATCATCCTCGACCCTCCTGCATTTGCCAAGCATCGTGGAGCCTTGCGTAATGCCCTTCGCGGATATACCAAGCTCAATGCCAAGGCTTTCGAGAAGATTCGTCCGGGAGGAATACTTTTCACATTCTCATGTTCGCAGGTAGTCAGCAAGCAGGACTTCCGCAATGCCGTCTTTACAGCTGCTGCACAGAGCGGACGCAGCGTAAGGATAATGCACCAGCTCACCCAGCCCGCCGACCATCCTGTTAATATCTATCATCCCGAAGGTGAGTACCTCAAGGGACTTGTACTTTATGTAGAATAAAACACAATAGCCATGACTCTTATCATCAAGTCATGGCTATTGTGTTTTATAATACTTCAGCAACAGCTGCTACATCAGAAAGTTACATTAAATCCTAAGCTTGCACTGGCGTTCATATTATTTATAGGAATAAACTGAGTGTTAACCTTTCCAATCAGATAATCCATACCGACAAAGAAACTGAATCCTTTAGGATGGAAATTCAGAATAGCTCCCATGCTGCTTCCATATGAAGAGATGTTATAGTTCACTCCGGCTTCAAACCAACTTAAAGGCGATATATTTGCCGAAAATCGTCCTTCACTCCATGAATAAGCACCATTTATTCTTGTAGAAGATAGGAAACCGAACGAAAGTTTGTCATACATCGGAAGCGAATACTCTGCACCTATGTTCAGTGTAGCTGCAAGGGCTCTTCCCAAGCGTCCACCCACACTTCTTCTATGAAGATTAGCATAATCCTCAAAATCGTCAGTGATACGGTCCAACTGATCATCCAGAGTATTGTCGCTTTCACCGTTAATCGAAAGGTCATGGAAACCATCGAATGTCCATGTCTCATTTTCAGTAGTAGCATGGGTATTGTTACTCCAGCTTATAAATCCAAGATCCTTCAATGCAGCTGATACAGTAAGATTATCCATTACCTTATATGTGGCACCAAGGTCAATTGCAAGACCGAAACCGCTCAGTCCGGGAGAGTCGTAGTCTATGTTGTCGAAATCTACCAATGTCTCTTCACCTGGATTTTTCAGTTCTTTTCCCGATTCTCCCTTAGTAGGAATAATCAGTCCGGCTAATGCAGCATTCATTTCGCCGTTGGCATTTATTTCCCATTTGTCCTCACTCAGTGTAACATTGGCATCATTCATTTCAAACTTGGCATAGCCGGCTCCCAACAGAAATTTCAGCTTGGCACCCACTCTTAGCTTGTCATTCCATTGTCTGGAGTGTCCCAATGCAACTTCCACATAATTAGAACTGCTTACCCCCAAGTTGCCAATGTCATAAGTAGAAGCAGATCCCTGCTGTCCCACTTTCATAAACTCGAACATATCTTTAGGAATAAACAGCGAAGTAGTCGATCTCAGTCCTATGTCCAAAGTGTTGAAGCCGCCCCATTTCTTTAAACCCATCGAGAAGATAGAGAGATTAACGTCTGCCGACATCTTGTTCATATTCTTCAGTCCTCCCAAAAACTCTTTAGCATCCACACTGTTGCTCATAAAAGTAGTCAGCCTGTCACCCTCTATAGGAAACAGAAAGCTGCCCAGTCCCACATTTCCTTTACTGGTGATATTTATATTACCCAGAGCCGGAATGCTCACATACGATTTTTCACTCACAAGAGCAGGGTTCAGCTGATGCTTATACAGATACCCGTCCAGAAAATAACCCGAGTTAAGAGCCTGGGCTGAAGCCCCTGTTGCAGCACATCCCATTGCGGCTACTGCAATATATCTATTAATTATGTTCATTATACCAATCTATATAAAATAAATAATCTTAGTTCAAATCTATTGTTATACCTCCAGTCACCTTCAGCTTCATGTCGTCCAGTTTCAGCGACTGGTTTTCATTCATTGCCACTTTGCTGGTAGCCTCTGTAGGAGTACCTTGCACCATAAATTTCAGTCCATCCAGGTTTTTCACTCTGCTTCCGTCTGTAGTCTTCACCAGCATATTGATATCCTCTACACTAGCGTTTTCTCCACTACCGGCAGGTATTGTCTTGTCCACTGTGATAGATACATTTTCCATTACATATCCGTCAGTGTCAATAGCCTTTGCAGTCAGAGTCATGTTCATAGGAATCTTGTTGGTGGCCTTCATCGAAATGCTAAGATTATCAAATTCAATATCCTCCAGGTCATTGCTCATACCGTCAAAGTTGTCAGTATATTTGATATTTGTTTCACCAGTAAACATAAGTGGAGTATTTATCTCATACATATTGTTTATAGTATAAGTTTTACCCAGCTTCACATCATAGAATTCTCCTTGAACAATCTGGGCATTTACATCTACCACCTCTATCAAGTCAGGAATATTTTTTATCACATCCGAGAGATTTTCACATTTCACATAGAAAATACCATCTATCATTCCCTCTTCGAATTTATTGATACAGATAGTATAGTCCTTAATGTTTCCTGGAATCACAAAACTGTCTACACTTACTTTGTTACATCTTAGTCCGTTCTTCCACGAAACAATTCCCATGCTTATATTTGCCTTCAGCGGACTGTTGTTTCCCACTATCAAGAAAACCCTGGGGTCTGTAGCTTCAAATATCACCCCCTCTTCTGTAAGGAAGTCAGGCAGGTTGTTTATTTCCACAGGCTTCACACTGATATTGATTTCAGGATTAACCATGGCAGTAGCAGAGTCAATTTCTATCATATCACAATTTACCACTGTCGAGAATACATATTTACCCTGTACATTGCTGTCAGTCGAATAAATAGTACCATTTATCTTTATATTGCCTCCCATGACGATAGCATGTTTTTCTCTGTCAAATGCAGCATCACTTTCATTCTCGAAAACAATTTTTTCTATACAGAAAGGAATTTCCAATACGCCATTCACAAAATTGTTGTTACCGTTCAGATAAAGTTTGTTTCCCTCAGTTCTGTACAATTCAGATTTTACTTTCATATATTCAGGAAACTCAATACAGAAACCATCTTCCACATCAAAGCCGACGTTGTTGCCACCTGCTATACTCAGTCTCAGTGTATTTTTGTTTTCTTTTATCAAAGCACTTTTTATATCTACTATATCATTGTCGATACCATTCTCATTTATGTTGATACTGATATTATAGTCATTCAATTGAAACCTCTTTAAACCAGTGTTTCCCGTAAAGTCAATATCCATATTGTGAGAGTCGAACTTAATGTTTTCTCCGTTTATTACCACACTGCTCACGTTCACATCATTAGAAGAAGGGTTTCCAGCCTTCACGATAGCATAATCACCATTCTTGTCGGCCACAACAGTACTGTTGTCTTCCAGGTCAAGAATATCCTTCAGAAGCATTTCTTCAGTGCTACTACAAGGAATAGTCAGGTCACCTCCCACAGTAATAGTCTTGTCAATGTCTTTGTTCAAGTCGTATGCATCATCCACACACGAGTACAATGTAGCAGTACTCACTGCACATACGCCAATAAAAGCATAGTTCCAATAATTTTTTTTCATAAAATAGCTGTTAAATAAATATTAATAACCGCAACAAAGATAATAAGAACTCTTCATAAATTAAAATTTCATTAAAAGAAAGAGAGGAGAATATACGAAATAAATCATATATTCTCCTCTCTTTCCTAAATTGTTGAAAATCAATTACTATTTCAATGCATCCTTCAAGTCTTTACCAAACAGAATCCATCCGCACGAACCTACAGCTGCCATAAACACAAAACCTATCAAAATAAGCGGTTTCGAAGGCTTGGCAGCCCTCAGCGGAACGGTAGGAGCTTCCACCACGGTATATACCGGAGTATGCTCCTGCACCTTGGCTTTTGCCACCTGTAGTTGCTGTGAAGTCTGGTTGAACACATTAAAAGCCAGCGAAGTCTCGTTTTGCAGTCTTTCCAGCTGAGTTTTTGCCCTGTTCATCGTAATAGCCTGGTTCTTGTCCATATACTCAGCATATTCCTGTTGCAGCCTGTGATATTTCTCCATAGCCTCATTATACAGCTTTTCCGAAAACTCCAAGTCCTTTCTTGCCTTGTTAGTTCTATAGTTTGTGATATACTGTTGCAGTTTCACCATCACAGTGTCTGTCAGTGTAGCCGAAATAAGAGGATCCTGCATTGTTACCGAAATCTCTATCACCGAAGTCTTTTTATTCTCTTCCACCTTGATTCTGTCGCTCAATGTACTTATTATCACACTCTGCTCCATAGTCAGCCTGAAAGGATTTATATCCTTCTTCTCTTCATCCTTGTCGCTGTCTCCATCTATGGTTTTCATCACCCATCTTATAGCCGTCGGCGGGGCCGACATCACATAGCTCCACCACGGGCTTTTCTGATGCTTGTCCAGATATTCATACACCGTAGTGTTAAGCTTGTCGTCTATGCTCGAAACCTTCACATCCAGCATCTCTACAGCAAAAGGAATAGATTTTACAATATCCGGATACAAGGTAGGCGAGAGGGCATCAGCATTTTGTGTATCCCCTATATTTATACCTGCCATACTTGCAAGAGCCGACAAACCTCCGCTCATCGATTTGCCCGATATTGAACTTTCAGGAGCAAGAGTTACTTTGGTGGTATATTCCTTTGGGATACTGAATCCTACCAGAAGTCCTGCCAGTGCAGCCCATCCGCACGACTTGAATATCAGTCTTTTGTTGTCCCATATCTTTCTTGCCAGTTCCACCAGGTCTATTTCCTGTTCCTTCAAATTATTCTTATTGGATACATTCTTGTTATCTTCCATTTCCGCAAAAATTATTTTAGTAAGTTAGCAAGTGAAGCAACCATAGTAGCAAGCGAAGCAAAAGAAGTGGCATAACCTATAACCTCACCCAGCTTGTTCGATTTTACTTTACTTGGCACCACAATCTCACATCCCGGTTCCACCTTATTGCTTCTCTTTTTCACCTTTTCTATTTCTCCGTTCATATATATTATGAACTTCTTTGTTCTGCTTGCACTTCTCGCGTATCCACCAGCCTGATTCAGATAGTATCCCACGTTTTTGCCGTCAATGTAAGTCACCGTGTTAGGCATCATCACCGCACCGTTAATCTTCACAGTCGTATTCATTTCCGGGACACTTATCACATCCCCTTCACGCAGCACAATGTCGGCACTTCCTCCAGGATTCTTCAGAGCATCTTCCATATTTATGCCTACTGTGAACGTACTGTCCAGTTCCATTCTCAGCGCATTTGCCATATTGTCTCCCAGCTCCCTTCTCATCATCTCTATCACACTATGCATTCTGCTTATCTCATGCTCGTTGGCTATACGTGTCAGTTTTGCTCCCTTCACATAGCCGAATTTTGTAACCCCTCCGGCACGTTTCACAAGGTGGCTCAGTCTCTCGTTCTTATATTGCAGGCTATACTCACCGTTGTACATAACTTCGCCTTCTATAGTCACATTCTTCTGCACATGATATTCAGGACTTTTTCTCACAAATACCTGGTCGTAAGGTTCAAGCACGAATCCAGGAGTACCGTCTATCACAAAACCATCCTTCAGCCCGAAAGAAAAATCTCTGGCCAGCGAGTCGCTCACTATCGTCCCCTTGTTATTCTTCAGCGGTCTCGACACATCCACTCTCACAGTCGAAGCCGCCTCTTTCAGTCCTCCCGCAGTGATAACGATGTCCTCCAGAGTCATATTGTCTGCATAAGGATATTCTCCAGGTCTCAGCACCTCGCCTGATATATGTACATTCCCAATCGATTTAATATCATAAATACTTGGAATATAAAGCACATCATTGTTTTTCAGTTCCACGTCAGCGGCATTGCCGGTCATTATTCCCTTCACATCAACAGGCAGTACCTCACTTGTCAGATTTTCTCGCTGTCTGTACAGCACCGCACGGTTAGTAAAAGCGTCACCCAGCAATCCGTCGGCCTGTTCCAGCAGTTTTTTCACAGTGCTTATCTCTCTGCAAAACTCATATACCCCCGGCCTGTACACCGCACCCTTTATCTCCAATTTATTTGCAAATCTGTTGTCTATTATAGAGTCGGCAGTAAGCACATCTCCGTCCATTACGTTAAACGAACCATAGTTTTCTCTCTTCACGGTGGCAATAGATTTCTCCCTTCCGTTCTGTCGCACCACCCTTACACTGTTCTTGTAAGCATCAGGAGCAAAGAAACCGGCATATTTCAGCACATCCGAAACCGTTTCATCATCCTTCATCTCATATTTCATAGGTCTCTTCACTTTGCCCTCCATTTTCACTATCGAGTTGTACGTAGGCACTATGATAACATCATTTTCCTGAAGGTTGATATTGTCCATCGTTTTGCCTTGCAGGATATATTCATACACGTCCACATAGGCAACAGCCTTTCCATTTCTTGTCACTATAATATTTCTCAAGCTGCCTAAGTCAGTCACTCCACCTGCACAATACAGGGCATGAAACACCGAAGCAAAAGCCGATAGGGTATAAGTACCCGGAATCATGACTTCTCCCATCACGTTTATCTTTATGCTTCTTGTCTTTCCCAGCGAAATCTGTATATTGTTCCCTTCGTCAGCATATATTTTGCCGAGTTCACTTTTCAGAAACACTTTAGCGTCCGAGATATTCAGTCCGTTCAGCGATACAAGTCCCAGCCCTGTAATATTTATAGCCCCATCAGGCGAGATTTCCTGTCTTATCTTATTCTCGCTGGCTCCCCAAATATCAATTATTATTTCATCACCAGGTCCCAGTCGGTAGTTTGCAGGAGTCGCAATATTCATGTCAGGTTCAAAGGTGAGTTTCTTGTTCATAAAGATATTCCTGCCGAAAACCTGATCAGGATTATTGTTAACCTCCATCCATTCATTCTTTATACTCTCTTCTTCTTTTGCCCAATCATCCGTCAGCTTATTATCATCATTGATGTTTCTCAGTCTGCTTTTTTCCATTTTCGCTGGATATGCCGAGTTGCCTTTTCCGCCTATGCTTTCCTGTTCATACTGCTGCCTCAGTCTCATGGCCTGTTCTTGCGTCACCCCTCTGGCAGCAAGTTCCATCATAAGCTGTTGTTGGTCTTTCCCTTGTTTCAATCCATCCTGAACATATTGAATCACCTGGGCATCGGTCATGCCCATTTGCGCCATCATCGGTGCCGTACCCATCATAAGCAGCATGGCAGTAGCGCTGAAAAAAAGTTTTCTCATGAAATATAATAATGTTTTTATATACTGAATTATTAAATGCGTAAAAACTCCAATTACTGCACAAAGATACAAAAAAACCTTGCAAATTTACAATTCTACAAAAACAACAAGAGTGACTAAAAACAACAAGAGTGACTTGAAAAGGAAAAATCCCCAATCAAGTCACTCCGTTACTATTATAAAATAATTTTTTAAAACTCAGATTACTCTGAAATTATTTGTAGAACTTAGCGATGATAGCTCTATTCATTTCTGGTTTGCTGAAGTTGTCACCAACGCCCATACCCTGTGCAGAGATACGGTCAGCTTCAATTTCATACTTGTTTACCAAGATATCTTTTACGTTGTAAGCACGCTGTTCAGAAAGTTTCTGGTTGAATTCAGCATTACCTTCAGGAGAAGCATAACCCTTAACATCAAGTTTAACTTCAGGATTCTTCTTCAAGAAGTTAGCTATGCTTTCTATGTTTGACAACTGAGTAGCATCTATTCTGTCCTTACCCTGTCTGAAGGCTACAACTGACTCAATGTCCATGTTGCAAGAATTCTCAAGTTCTTTAACGCTGGCGTTGCAGTCGTTCAAGGCTTTTGTAAGTTCTTCGTTTCTCTTCTGTGCATTTGCATTTTCTTCTTCAAGAGCTGCATTTCTCTTTCTCATGTCGTTGATGTTACCGTTCAAGTTATCAACATAATCCTGATCATATGCAGTCATGATTCCGTGATGACGTCCTCCGCTTACACCCTTGAAGTGGTAAACTACACCAGCCATAAGTTCGAATTTAGAGAATTTACCCAAATCGCTTTTTCCGAAAGCTTCAACATCGAATACACAAGCAGGTCTCAAGCTAAGAGTCCACTGTTTTTCCTTGCCTACGTTGAAGTTAAGGCTTGCTCCACCTCTTGCAGTCAACATGTCATTGCTTCCACCTCTTACAGCTTTATTATAGAACTGATGCATAAAACCAGCACCAAATACACCTTCTATTTCGAATAGTCTTGGAGAACCCTTGTATCCACCAAACAAGTTCATCAGGTTCAATTTTCCGTTAAGCGTAACGCCTAAATCATCAAAAGCTGTTCTACTATAAGTGCTGTTGATACCAGTAATACCCTGAACAGAAACACCCAATACTGGAGTAATCTGCTTGCCTAATTCCAGACCGATGCTAGGACGCATTTTGTCAAAAGCAGGTGAGTGAGTAGTTCCTACAAGAACGCCACCATACCAATTATCAAAAAATTTGTTGTTGGTAGTAACCTCTACCTGCGAATAGGCATTAGCCAAAAAAGCAGATGCCATAATAGATAAAATAATTTTCTTCATAATTAAATAGTTTACTTATATTAAACGTTAGTTGCTGCAAATGTATTTTAGAGATTTTATATATGCAACAAGTTGACTGAAAAAATACATCAAGACAGTCTCTTTTTTACATAAATTTAATTTAGTTAGAATATTTATGTCCTGATATGTTAAATTCAGCATTTAAATATCAACTTCTGCTCACTTCAAAACCATTGTCCGAAAGAGTCATATCTACAAATCTCGCATTCTTGTTTGGCGCATTTTCGTTCAATATGCGGCGTATTCTTCCGGCAGCCACATCATCTTTTGCCACCATATACAGATAACCGCCACCTCCAGCACCCGGAAGCTTATATCCCAGACACAAATCGTCTATCATGTCGGTTATTGCCTTTACTGCAGGAGGGTTGGTGCCATAGTCCAGCAATTGGTTTTGCTTCCAAGTTCTTCTCACCAGTTTACCCATTTCCTCAAAATTGTTTCTCATTATAGCGTCATACATACACAATGCATGCTCCTTCATTTCGCCCAACAGAGACAGGTGAGAATTCGAGTTCAGAAACATTCCCCTCACGATTTCAGCCAATATACTTTTGGCTGTACGAGTAATCCCTGTGTAATACAGCAGATGACAACCCTTATATTCACTGTCTCTGAACAGATGTTCAGGCATCCATCTCACATCAGGTCTCTGACACCATCCACTATCGGTTTGCAGCAGTTTCACTCCCTGCAGCACACCCCCATACTGGTCTTGCCATCCTCCCCCTGTAGTGAGCAGCTGTTCCAGCACAAGAGTCTTCATACAAATATCATTCTTGTCCCATTTCAGTCCGCAGAAGTCATTTATAGCCCCCAGCACAGTAGAAGCCAGTATAGAACTTGTTCCCAGTCCCGAGCCGGCAGGTATTGCAGAAAGCAGAGTTACCTCTATGCCCGCACCGAAAGCCTTCAACTGTTCCTCCAGCGAGTCGAATCTGTCCATCGAGAAGTCAGGATGAAAACCAGCCAATACCAATGCAGCCTTAGGAATAGAGAAAGGCGAGCCCACCTTATTAAAGCCCTTCAGTTCCTCATACGAAGAAATAACCTCCATAGCACCAAGGTCAATCGACCTCAATACAATCCTATATTCCTTTGCAGGCTTCACATACACCTGTAATGGCGGTTGTCCGTTCAGTTCAATAGCCAGATTAATCACGCTTCCACCCTCCATCAAGCAATAAGGAGGCGTATCGGTCCATCCCCCCGCAAGGTCTATTCTCACAGGGCTTCGTCCCCACACTATCTGATCAGAGTAGACAGACATCAAAGGTCTCTGCTGTTCGAAAGAAGACTCTAAAAGCCCTTCCCTCATCAGTCCGAAAGCCTTTTCCTCCATCTTCTTCACATCCTCTTCAGGCTCGTTGTCCAGCTGCATCTTTCTTGCACGGAACATTGCGTCACTTACCCTCGTCAGTAGCGGCGAGTCTTCCGGCAGTTCTTTCGGCAGATCTATTTTCATATCCGAGAAATCCTCGGCAGCTTCCAGAAGGTCTATCTGATAGAACACACTTTTCTCATAATTCACAGCCAGTGTGGTCCAGTTCATCTTTCTGAAGTTCTCACGCTGTGCATACAGTCTTCTCAGGTTGGCAAAAGCCGAAATCTCGTCGGCCGAAAGTTTCTTAGCCTTCACCCATATATCCTTGCCCTCCTTACATTCAGGTTCGCAAGTCATCCATCTTATCACACAGCCCAGTTCCTCAGTGTCCATGCACACAGCGAAGATTCTTGAGCTTTGCAAATCCTCGTTACCCTCTATATCCTCAGCCTTCAGTCCTCTGTCTTCCATCCATACCCTCATAGGCTTGCCCATAAAGAGAGTCTCAGGCTTGTTAATATTACCCTTAAAAGCATCATTGAAGCCATAAGGACGCGCCACAAAACCGTTTTTAAACACAGGAGCTACATCTATACACACTCCTTCGTCAAGGCACAGCTTCCAGTCATTTTCAGGAACACCGGTAATAATGTTTCTGCACGAGATACACCAGTCTTTTCCCACATGCGAGTTCTCCACCCACACATTATTATTATCCGCAGTGAACTTAATGTCAATTTTCGCATTCTGAGTAAAGATAGACTCATGAGGCTTCACCTTTTTCTGTATAATCATTCTCTGGTCTATCACGCTGTTCTGCACAGCCAGGGTCGATGAAATCATTTCACGGCTGGTGCCATAATGATGAAACTCACCGCCCGGAAGAGGCAGAATGGCAACGCTCAGACCGTTCAGTTCACCATCCTCTATTCTAGGATTTTCTCCCAGAGCAAGGCCGAATTCCGAATACATATCATAAAATTTTATCTCCCCGTTGTCCATAGAGCGTTTCATCATCAGCTCTATAGCCCTGTTGCTCAGCAGCCATATACCAATATCCATAAGGAAAAGATGATCCTTCATAAGATCACCCAGTGTTTCCACCGAAGGCTTCTGAAGCATATACTCCAGTTTCTCAGGCGAGCGTCTGTTCATCACAAACACCCCGTGGTTTTTGGCAAGTTGCGGGTCTACCCAAAGACCATAACACACCACATCCGCCTCAGGTATAGCCTGAAGAGCCTCCTTAGCCCTAATATACACATCCCCGCTGGCAATAAGAGTATTCAGACCTTCAGGAGCCATGTCCATAATCTTCTCATATAGCGGAAGCTGCAAGTCCAGCAGATTCTGAGTGATTCTCTGTCCGCGTCCCCATCTGAATACAGGCACCGGAGTAAGCACCTTTCCCGAAGGAGCATACGCAGGCAGTCGTCTGCTCTGTCCTCCTGCATGCATCAATATACGCTTTTCCTTGCCCAACCATTCAGCCACACTGCCTTCAAAGCCCTCGCTCTTCATACAGTCAGACATCAGCCAAGCAGTTCCACCACCCGAACCTAGTTTCTTTCCTATAGGGTCCGAAGTACAAAACCATTCATCACGGCTCACTTTCTCTATATCATGAAAGCACTCCACAAGATTTGGAGGTAGAGATAAAAGTTTTTTCATAATTTATCAATAATAAGTTATTATAATATTTTATATCCTAAAAAGAACAGAAAAGACACAGATTAATCCCTTTTGAAAATATCCCTCGAGTAAACTTTACCTTTCACATCATCCAGACATTCGTCATACCTGTTTGCAATCACCGCATCACACATACCCTTAAATTCGTCCAGATTATTCACGATTTTCGAACCGAAGAAAGAACTTCCGTTTTCCAGAGTAGGTTCATATATCACCACAGTAGCCCCCTTAGCCTTAATTCGTTTCATCACCCCCTGGATACTGCTCTGTCGGAAATTATCACTGTTCGATTTCATCGTAAGCCTGTACACCCCTATCACACAAGGCTTCTCATTGTCAGGATTAAAGTCCCCCTTAATGTTATAGTCATAATACCCAGCCATTTTCAGCACTTGGTCGGCTATGAAGTCCTTTCTTGTACGGTTCGATTCCACTATAGCATTAATAAGGTTCTCAGGCACATCAGCATAGTTGGCAAGCAGCTGCTTCGTATCCTTAGGCAGGCAATACCCACCATACCCGAACGAAGGATTGTTATAATGATTCCCTATACGCGGGTCAAGGCTAATTCCCCTGATAATATTCTCCGTGTCAAGCCCCTTCAGTTCAGCATAAGTATCCAGTTCGTTGAAGTACGACACACGCAGAGCCAGATAAGTATTGGCAAACAGTTTCACAGCCTCTGCCTCCTTCAGTTCCATAAACAGAGTATCTACATTCTCCTTTATTGCTCCCTGTTGCAGCAACCCCGCAAAAGTCTTGGCATACTCCATAATACTATCATCCACAATAGTTTCCATAGCCCTCTTTTCCTCATCACTACAATTGTCAGGTTTAGGATACCCCACAATAATGCGGCTAGGGTAGAGGTTATCATACAGAGCCTTGCTTTCCCTCAAAAATTCAGGCGAGAACAAAAGCTTGAACTTCTTTCCCCTCAGCGACTCCTTGCTCTCAAACAAAGCAGCATACTTCACATACAAGCTTCTGCAGTACCCCACAGGGATAGTACTCTTTATCACCATCACAGCATCAGGATTAACCTCCAGCACCATGTCAATCACCTCCTCCACATGACTCGTATCAAAGAAATTTTTCACAGAATCATAGTTAGTAGGAGCAGCAATCACCACGAAGTCAGCATCCCTATAAGCCTTTTCTCCGTCAAGAGTAGCAGTCAGGTCAAGTTCCTTTTCAGCAAGAAACATTTCAATATAATCATCCTGAATAGGGCTGATACGCTTATTGATTTTCTCCACTTTCTCAGCTATCACATCCACTGCAGTCACCTTATGATGTTGTGCAAGCAATGTTGCGATTGACAGTCCCACATATCCGGTACCTGCCACAGCTATTTTATATTGTTTCATTATATCAGTTATTAGTTTTTAAATTCACATATAAGTATTTACAAAGATACTCAAATTTTGAAGATACCCGAGTCTTTTTATAAATTTACGTAACTATTTGAATTTATCTAAATCAATTGTTTCTGCATTCTTACTTACTGGGCAATGAAACACCATCATCTTGTTGAATTTAATATCTTTATGCAATTTGTCTTGTGGTAAATTAGGGAAGTGCTTCGCTTCTAGTAGAACTTTTTTATTTACTCTTAACTCCTTATCAATTATATTTTCACATCCCATTTGACTATTAATATAACTTGATTTATGATCAAAAACCATTGCATTGTTCTTATTGTCATATTTATCATCCTGAGATGGAGGATAACTGATGATTATCCCAACTTCCTTATAATTAAGAGAAGAGAACGATTGAAGATTACAAAGTAAAGATTTTATTTTGATAGATGATACAGGTATCTGTTTTATGGCCTTTTTCTTTACAGCAGAATAGCCTGACTTCATTTCAATATAAATAATAAATTGTTGATTATTCTTTTCAAAGATAAAAGTACCGTCATTAATATCCCTAAAAGATAAATCATTGTTTATCTTTTTGAAAATTTTCTCGCAATCTCGAAGAAATTCAGGTTTGATGAAAACTCCACTGCCAGACGAAATTACATTTACCTCAGACAAGGCATTTTTATTGTCCTGTTTCTCCTTCAATATATAGTTCTGATTAAACTGGCTAAAATAATCAGAACTATACAGTTCGGTCAAATCATTCAGTGTAATCATTATATTTATTTATTATATTGTCAAGATATTCTTCCTCTTCATTCAATCGTTGTACGGTATTAAAGAAAGTAGTAAAAGGAATTCCATTTTCATCAATTGTAAGATCTTTGATTTTTGTAAAACCATCTTCACCCGTTTCAAAATAATAAGCCTTTACATCTTCTTTATCAAGGTAGAAACGATTGTTCATTTTCTTCTCACTGCATATCTTTTTAAAAGTATCTTTATCTTTCTTTCTTATTTCTCCAAGTTTTATCAATTGATTTACTCTTTGCAAGAAATAATCACTATGTGTAGTAAGTTGAATAAAAGAGCCACGATTTTTAACGGCAGCAAGCAGATTTGCCACATTTACCTGCATATCTGGATGCAGATGCGCTTCAGGTTCTTCCAAACAGATAGAAAGCTGTAATTTAGACCAGTTCATAAGATAAAAGAGCAAAGGACTCAACTCCTTTATAGAAGAAGCTGCAGCAGTCATAGGAATTCTATTCCCATTAGTCAATTGTAAAAACTGATTATCCTTTTCAGAAATAAGTTTTCCGTTAACAAGTTTCTTCACCTGCGATTCGAAAAACTGCCTGTCATCCTTATCCTCAGTAGAGGAACCAGGAGAAACAGCCAAATCATAATCTCTTAAAAACAGTTTGAACATACCAGTTGAAGTAGCAATACTATTTTTCGTAGAATAAGTTTCACCTACATACGCACCTCTAGCTGGAGGTAAAATAACAGACTTTACAAAATTTGCATTAAATAAATTACTAATAAGAAATGAAGCTATTGAGATAACTAAATTTGATAGAAAATCATCAGAGTTAAAACTTGTATAAATAATATTCCCATTCAGTTCAATTGTTCTTATAGACATATTACTAAAAGGGTTTGCCAATTCTTTAGGAACATCATTTTTCTTTGAAACAATCTTGATATTATCAAAAGAATCTACTTGTAATTCAAAATTAGCATCACATATCAGATTATTGTCTCCCAAGAACATTCGCATGAAATCTTGAGCTCTCAAATTCAACCAAAGTCTTATTTCTTCTATGCTTAAGGTAAATGAAAAATTGCCTTTAGTATCTTCTTTTATTTTGGGTTCTATCAAAGCTCTCAGGTTACCTTCTGTAAAGGCGGAAAAGAAATAATACATCAGATAATTGACATAGCTTTTCCCCACATTAGAATTTCCTGTAAAAATCATTATAGGAGACAATGTAACTTCTTGATTTTTAATAGGTCCTAATTCATTAATTGTAACTTTAACAACATTCATATATTTCTAATCTATTATGTTGTAACAAATGTAGTCAAAAAAATGTAAACTCCCAATTTTATGTTATACCTTTTTTAGCTATTGTTATTTGTGGATTGTTAGAAGTGACCAGACTATTAATTTACAATCTACAAGGATACTCAAATTTTGAAGATACCAAAAAAAAGCGGAGCAAAACGAAGGCAAATTTACGATTATTATTTACATATAATCATAAGAAGAAGGTTTTCGTAATCCGTTCTTCCCTTTTTCTATTCATAGCAGTACCAGGTTCATCTTGCCATGCTAACCATGTATGAATCCTTGCTTTAGAATGATGAACTTTTTTATAATTGTTTATTTTATTGGCTTCAATATCAGTTAGAACTTCATCTTTTTCATCAGTAAAGAATTATTCTCTAAATTAGGAATCATATAACCGATAAAATCCTCTAGCATACCGTTCAAGTTATTGTTTGGCATTATCCACAAACCGAAAATAATTTGTTCATCATCATCAGGATAACAAATTAAACCATTTTTAGGCAAAATTTCTGGTATTGATGAATAGAAACCACTTTTTACAAGAATATCACGTATTGCATCCCAATGCCCTTTTTAATTCTCATCAGCATCAACTATAACTCCTAGTCGCTTTAATATATTTGTACTTTTTAGAGTAGTAGGAAGCGATGATAGGAGCTGAGTATACGAATCTTTTTCTTCAACATAAAAAGTTTCTTTTAATTTAAGTTTTTCAGCAAGATTCCATATAACATGCTTATCGTTTTTCCCTTCTACCAACAATGCATATTCCAGTTTATTTCTTCCCATAATTCTTCGCTTTAACGCAGTTCTATATCATTATCTAAAGCAATTCTCAATTCATCAAGATTATAGCATATAGGTTTTATGCCAGATTTTCTGTGTTCCAACCTTATTAATTGAGCATTAATTATATCTGAGTCAGAAAAGCTTCTAATGCAATCAAGACTATGAGTAGTAGCAAATAACTGAATATTTAGTTTATCTACCAAATGACATATTATATTCCATAATTCAGGCTGACGTTTATAGTAAATACCATTCTCAATTTCGTCAATCAAGCATATTCCATCTTTTGAACTTACCAACCCTAAGATGATAGATAAAATTCTATTCATACCATCCCCCATAATACTAAGAGGGAATCTTCCGCTTTTACCATTCAGTGTAACATAAGGTACTCTGTTTGTAATTCTATTATCAAAAAAAGATTCTTCTATAAATGCAAGGTTTTCAATGTCTGGTTCAATAATTCTTAATGCCTCAACCACATATTTCTCCAGTCCAGTAAGTGCTATATTATCCCAAAGCAGAGAATTTATAGATTTGTTTGATGAAGAAGTGTGAATAAATTGTACTGGTGATTTTATAGATAAATCTCCTAAAAACCTTATAGCTTTACTAAAAGCAAAAAATCTTTCTTCTTTACCTGTTTTTATTAATATTCCCTTTTCAGATTCAAAATTTTCATTGTCATTATAATGAAAATTATAAGTCCTTTTCGTTATTATTTCATTTGCAATAGTAGATTCCTCGATATAAGTATAACAAAGAGTAAGGCTTGTTTCATTGCTATCCGAAGTTCGGAGAATTATAGATTTGCCACCTCTAAATTCCCAGCCGTTAAAAAATTGAAGGAATAACTGACTATTATCCCCTTCGCTATTATTTCTTCTAAATAAATTACAAGTTAGATTCATCCTTTGCAAAGCCATTTGTAGCAATACTTCAGGAGATCCGTTTGTTGCGAAAGTATATATAGCTTCCAGAACTGTAGATTTTCCTACATTATTATCTCCTGCTATTAAATTGATAGAGGAGAGTGAGCCTAAATTCATTTCATCAATAGATTTAAACCCTTTAATGTATAGAGATGGTAGATACATACGTTTCATTATATCAGTTATTAGTTTTTAAATTCACATATAAGTATTTACAAAGATACTCAAATTTTGAAGATACCAATAAAAAAAGAGGAGCAAAACAAAAAACAAGGATATGTTCATCACAAAAACATACCCTTGTTTCAGAAAAAAATATTTACAAGTGCTTATAGAACAAAGCAACGCCACAATTCAATATCAGAACTTTTTGAGTTCCAGCCTTGCATAGTCCGATTCAAGAACCAGACGCTTGTTGGTCGATTTCACCACATCAAAAACAGCTTCCTCCTGACTATTTATCCCATAAGGAAGCAAGTCCTCAACAGAAGCCTTAGTAGTAGTGCCATCCAGACAAAAGTTCTTCAGTACAAAAGTCTTCTCATTATTACGATACTCAGTACGAGCCTCTATGGACTTATACCCATGAGGGCCTTGTTTCTCAAACATCTTAGTACCCACATACGTGATACCCCAAAACAACCTCTCACACTCTGTCACCTCACCGGTTTCAAGCACAGTGAACCGCTGCAAAATCCAGTGTCCCTCAATCTTGCTGTTTACTGGAGCTTTCTCACACGATGTAACAATACACACCATTACCGACAGCAAAATCCCTGCTGCCACCATCTTTACTATACGTTTCATCATCATACCCTAAGCATATTAAAAATTAAAACCACCCGTCTTGCACAAGCTCACCATCACTCCAGTCTGATTACCCAGATAATTACCTCTGTCCAAACCAGCGGTAGCAGAAACACTCCATCCCTTAGCCCAGTTTGGCAGATACTTCACCTCAGCCATACCCGAGAACTGCTTCCTCTGCTTATCCAAAGGAACACCATAAGTACCCCAGTGGCGTACAAACGAAGCAAGAACCCTCCAACTCCATTCATCCGAAGGATTACCGTCTATACCAATATGATGAGAACTCACCCTGTTCGATTTAAATGTGATAGAACCGTCAGCATTATAGATAGGTCCTGGAATAAGCGGATAGCCCATACCCATACCATAGTTCTGCCATGCCTGATAAATATAATGATTGAAATAACTATCACCGCCACTAAACAGACATTCACCCGTAGCGCTGTCATAAAATTCAAACGGTCCCGACATATCTTTTGTCGACATCACTTCCCATACCACATTCGATACCCATCTGTTCTTCGGCAGACCTATTTCCAGACCTAATTGTCCATCCTTCCATCTACCATACTGCCAGAACATCTGCGAGTGATCCTCAAAATAATGCTCGTAAGTCATTCTCAGTTTCCAGTCTCCCAGTTGCGAGTTAAGAGCAAAGTTCCAGCTTCCCAATACATTCCCCTCTATATTAGCCTGTTCTCCTTTGATAGGATTTTCGCTATCTCCCGACTGAGGAAAGAAAGCCTTCCAATACGATTTTAGTCCCTTAGGCATATCAATAGTCATAGAAACCGTTCCGTCTTCATTCTTTATATACTGTCTACCTCCAAACTGACCTGCCATAAGAATACCGAATTCAAAATCCAGAGGAAACACCCTTTGATTTCCCAGACGAAACATCAACGACTTGCTCTGATACAAAGTACGATTCACATACCTGTTTCCCGACGACACAAAATCCTTCTGCCATCTACCATCTACAAACTCCCCAAAAGCAATATGCCCCTTCATAGCCAGCCAGTCATTCATGCCCGGAACAGACCAGAACCCCACAGTCTCCAGTCTCATTTGCGGAACAGGTCTTGCATTATTCCCCTCCACAAGCCAACCACTGCTAAGGCTGGAGTTCTTCTCCAACGGAAATCCGAATCTCTCCTTGCTTCCGATACTAAGATTCAGTTTCCTCCAAGCAATATCCACATACGCCTGATGCACCCAGAAGTCAGAAACAAGATTCTTGCCCCCCACAAGTTCCAGACCAGCACCAACCCTCCAGTTATGCTTCAGTTCCTGCCTATAATTCACCCCAGCACGTAGCAACGCCTGTTTCTTGTCATTACCATACACCCCAAACCTATTGGCGGAAAACCATAGAGGAGCAAACTTACCTTTGCCAGCCAAGGCAGAAGCTTCAATTTTATAATCAAAAAAAGCATGTTGCTGTGCATACCCCATCATAGAGGATGCAGACAGCAGCAGGCTAAAATAAATCTTCATTTTCATTTATGTAAATTACTTGGTTTTTAAATTGATAATAAAATATCTACAGATTAATTTTACAAAATAAGCATCTTACCCTATAACAAAAGTATAAGGGCAAAATGCTATTTAAAAATAAATCACAACTTTAAAGTTTTTTGTTGCTGACGCATAACGAGTTTATAGAAACTCCTTTAGTTTCACCCTCGGTCTTGCAGAGGAACCACAACCTTTCAAAATCATTGCAAGATTTGCAGATTATTCTATTGCTATTCTATTTTCTATTCGTAAGATATAATTCGTATCAGAAAAGAAACGCTCCATACGTACAGCCTGCCCTGTTCGAAAAAAAGGTTTCTCGCTATTGGCTATGTAGGCTTTCTTTATGGAAAAATTCTGTGCCTCCTTTTGTTGCTCAAAATATCCAATTGTAGATCGTAATTGCTGCTCGCCATCCTTTATCCATTGACTACCCTTGAGCTTCCTCTGTTTCAATTCCACAAATATGATTGTATCTTTATAAAACAGACAGCCGTCACAGCGATTGTCCATTTTTCCATCCGCTCTGAGCAATTCAATACAATGGTCAACTGGTACGAAATTTACTTTTATTTGAGGATAATTGTCTACAGCCGCAATCCAGTCCTGCCCATGCTTCTCAGCAATATAAGCCTTCCCAGCAGCAGGAGCCGGACGGTCGCATATACCAAATTTACGTTTGCTCGATGAAGTAATATGTTCTGTAGGGAAAAAAATTATCATAACTCCTGTTGTATTTCCAATAAATTAGCAAAATCTTCGTTTGTCCTTTCCAACATATTGTTGAGAAAATTATCATCTGAAGGAAGTCCATTATACATATCCAACATTTCTACATTTCCTTCCACTTCATTGAATTCATAAATAGCTATTTCATCAGGCTGTATAGCTGACTTAATAGGGAAAACAGAATCTATCTTTTTCCGTATTTCGTCTGATGGCGAATGGTCTTTCAAAAGTAACCCTGCTTTGATAGCGATAGTCAAACCGTTAATAAGATATGGACTATGTGTAGTAACAATCAACTTGTTGGCTTCCAATGAATTGTTAAATGCCAACAGGTGTTTCATAATCATCCATTGAGACTCCGGATAAAGATTTTGCTCAGGTTCTTCAACTATATTTATTAACGCTGATTTGTTGAATCTGGCAGATACGGCTGAAAGGGCTATTCTTCGTTGTTCGTCTGTCAAGTTTGGCATATTCCATATATTAGCAACTTCTGCTTCAAACCGTTTCGCTTCATCGCTACTCATTTTTTGAGCATTACTTGCCTGACTTTTTACAGACTCTGATAAATGCAAGGAAACCAAATACAGCGGTACGATTGATTGGAACCCACTGGATGCCTCCATGAGCTTAACTTTGTAACCATCTCCTTTTACAGATACAATATCATTTTGTTTGTTGTATTCAAGTTGTGCATTATTTATAGGAAGTTCAAGACCCCCTTTAATACGTTGCTTGGCATTGTTGTATTCCGTTAAGAATACCAGTAAAGCATCTGGCAAGTCCTTAATCAAATTAGGTCTATTAACCATACTGATGAAATTTCTCTCAGCTGGTACATACATAATCTGAGGAAGTACGTATCTATTAAATGCATCTGTTATTTTTTCAATGATAAATTCACCTTGTTTAGTGTAAGTAAATCTGTATGCATTTCCTTCATAGATAATCTCAGTACGTTCCTTTATAAAATAATTTGAAATACGATGGTAGCCACAATATTTGTTCTTAAACTTGGTGGAAGTAAATTCTTTTTCTTTGAAATCACCTCGTGTTAAAACCTTCTCCATCCATGTAAAGGTTGAAATCAATTTGGCTACAGTACTTTTACCACTACCTTGATTACCGGTAAATACAGTTACTTTTTTTATATCTATCCATTCGTCCTTTCCGGACTTTATCTCTTTTATCGGACCGAAATCCTTAATTTTAATTCTACTCATATATTCGTAAACTTCCAATTTTAGGGTACCACCCCCTTTTAGGCGGACACCAGCAGGCACTTGCCTAAAAAGAGTCCACAAATTTAACGATTATTATTTGTATTTTGTCATGTTAAGAAGGTTTTCGTAATCCGTTCTTTCCTTTTTTTAATTCTCTGAGCAGCTTGCAGAAGTAATCTATGAAGGAAACTCCTTTGGGTTATCCTCGGTATTGTAGAGGAACTATAACCTTTCAAAGTCTATTTCGCTAAACATAATCTTTTGAGTTTTAAGTTTAGCACGAAGGTATGAGAAAGAGCCATGCTAGTCAATACGACAATTTTGGATGCTTACTTAAAGCTAATGGGGTAAGTGAAAGAAAATAGATTTTGTGACATGAATATATTGGGTTAATATAGTAGGATGGGGGAGACCCTTTGCCCACAGCATTTGTTTTGCCCCATTACAAAAGCAATGAAGCGGCAGCTCGTAAGTGAGTGCTGGAAAAATCGGAGCATGTTGTTACAGCATAAGCGCTAAACAAACAGTCCGATT